>NZ_RAWA01000716.1 GCF_003611675.1 Corallococcus sp. CA053C | reverse complement strand
CCCCGCCCCTTCGCGTCCCTCTCCATCCTCGCCACCGCGCCCAAGGCCTCGCCTCCGACGCACGCGTAGTCCCGCGTGTCGTATCCGTGAAGCAGGTCATAGGTGGACGGTCCTCGCGGGGCGCATGCTCCGCGGCCGTCCGGTTTCGAGGAGCCACAACCCGTGTCACTTCTTTCGCGCAGGAAGCCCCGCGCCCTGGCCGTCGTGCTGGCCGTGCAGTTGTCCACGAGCGCCGCCTGGGCCCAACAGGAGTCGCCCCCCACCGATGCGCCCGCGGCCGATACCCCGGCCCTGAGCCCGGAGGAGATGGAGGAGATTCAAAAGGCCCTGGGCGAGGACGCGAGCAGCCGCGCGCGTCCGTCCGGCGATACGTCTCCCGCCTCGCCCACCGCCACCAATGACTCCGGCGTGACGCCACTGCGGTTGCCCAATGCGATCTCGGGCGGCACCAGCTTCCTCAACCTGAGCTTCATCCTGGACCTCGCCGTGGCGGCGTTCTCCAACAAGGAGCCGCTGCAGGGCGGCGCGCACGACCCGACGCAGAACGGCTTCAACCTCCAGCAGCTGGAGCTGTCCATCGGGTCGGTGGTGGATCCGTACTTCCGCTTCGACAGCAACATCGTCTTCAGCCAGTACGGCGTGGAGATTGAAGAGGCGTACGCCACCACGTTGGACCTGCCCGCGAACCTCCAGGTGCGCGCCGGCCAGTTCCTCACCCGCTTCGGCCGGATCAACGCCACCCACCCGCACGCGTGGGACTTCGTGGATCAGCCCTTCGTCATCAGCCGCTTCTTCGGCGCGGAGGGCAACCGGGGCCTGGGCCTGGAGACGTCGTGGCTCACGCCGCTGCCCTGGTACGTGGAGGTGATTGGCAGCGCCACCGACGCGAAGGGCGAGGCCACCGCGCGCAGCTTCTTCGGCGCCGCCAACGAGCGCGTGCTGTCACCGCTGGACCTCCAGCTCACCGGCGCGGTGAAGCAGTTCTTCCCGCTGTCGGACGACCTGTCGCTGCTGTGGGGCCTGTCCGCCGCCACCGGCCCCAACGCGACGGGCTACCGCAACCACACCAGCATCTACGGCACGGACGTGTACCTCAAGTTCCGCCCCATCACGGAGGCGAGCGCGCAGCAGCTGGTGCTCCAGGCGGAGGTGCTCTACCGCCGCCGTCAGGCCCCCGACGAACTGCTGTCGGACTGGGGCGGCTATGCGCAGACGGTGTGGCGCTTCTCCAACCGCTGGGCCACGGGCGTGCGCTACGAGTTCGGCACGCCGGCGAAGACGCAGGAGGGCCGCATCGCGAATGATCCGCTCGACCCCGAGTGGATCTCCGACCGCCACCGCGTCACCGCGGAGCTGACGTTCTGGCCCACGGAGTTCTCCCGCCTGCGCCTGCAGGCCGCCACCGACCGCGTCGGCTGGCGCGAGTCGCCGGACTACTCGGCCTTCCTCGCGCTTGAAGTCGTGACGGGCGCCCACGGTGCCCATGCGTTCTGAACCCTCTTCCTGGAGCCCTTCCATGCGTTCCCTCTTCGCGGCCCTGTGCGCCGCCGTCGTCTGCTTCGCCGCCACCCCTGCTCGCGCGGACCTGAAGGTCGTCACCTCCCTGCCGGACCTGGCCGCGGTGGCCAAGGCCGTGGGTGGAGACAAGGTGGAGGTCATCGCGCTCGCGCTGCCCACGCAGGATCCGCACTTCGTGGACGCCAAGCCCAACCTGGCGCTCGCGCTCAACCGCGCCGACCTGCTGATCACCGCGGGCCTGGACCTGGAGATCGGCTGGCTGCCCACGCTGCAGGTCGGCGCGCGCAACAGTCGCATCCAGACGGGCAACGCGGGCTACCTGGACGCGTCGCAGTTCGTGCGCCTCCAGGAGGTGCCCGCGACGGCGGTGGACCGCAGCCAGGGCGACGTGCACCCCGGCGGCAACCCGCACTACCTCTATGATCCGCGGCAGGGGCTGGCGGTGGCGCGCGGCATCGAGGCGCGCATGTCGCAGCTCGATGCGAAGAACGCCGCCACCTACAAGGCCAACCTCGCGAAGTTCACGCAGGAGGTGCAGGCCGCGCAGCCCGGCTGGGAGAAGCGGCTCGCGGGGCTCAAGGGCGCGCCCGTCATCGCGTACCACCGGACGATGGCGTACCTGCAGGACTGGCTGGGCTTCACCACCATCGCGTTCCTGGAGCCCAAGCC
>NZ_RAWA01000715.1 GCF_003611675.1 Corallococcus sp. CA053C | reverse complement strand
GACCTGCCGGCGCTGGGCGAGCTGTGCGCGCTGCAGCGCAAGCGCGCGGACCTGGCCGGGCTCGCGACCGCGCTGGAGGCCCGCGCGCGCGTGGCCGAAGCGCAGGGCGACAAGCGGCTCGCGGCGGAGGCGCCGTGGCCACGAACACCGGCTCGGGCGGAGCCGGCGGAGGCTCGGGCGGCGAGGCGGGGGCGAACAGCGCCGCCAGCTCCGGGATGTCCGAACCCCGCTTCCAGTCCGGCATGCCCTGGCGCCAGAAGAAGCTGCGCGCGCTGATGGTGCCCGCGGCCATCCACTCGGCCACGGCCGCCTCGTCCAGGGGGCCCTCCTGTTTGTTGCGGACCATCACGAACCAGGGCGCGCCCGCCGTCTGACGGGGCGGAGCGGTGCGCGTGGGCTCGTCGTCCCAGGGAGTCTGCGGGGCCGACACGGGAGGACGGGACAGGGGAGCCGGCGCCACGGCGGCGGCGGCGGGCGCGGCAGGGCCACCCGCGAGCGACCGCTCCTGGGCCCGGATGCGCTCCACGTCGGCGAGCGACACCACGCGGGTGTTCTCCTCCTCGGCGGGACCTTCAACGGTGATGACGTTCTGGCAGTTCTTGCAACGGACCTTGACCGTCTTGCCGCGGACCTTCTCGTCCGCAATGGAGTACCGCTTCTGGCAATTGTCGCAGGTGAAGTTCAAGGGGGAGTCCGGCTCTCGGGGGAAACCGGCGGGGATGCTACCGCCAGAAATCCCCCACGCAAACACACGGTTGACTCTGTCCGTCCGCCCAACTATTCAGCCGCCCTCCCTTTTTTCTCTAGCCTTTGATGAGGGTGGCGGATGCCGGCGAAGGATCTCGGGAACAAGCACGTCTGCTACAAGTGCGCGACGAAGTTCTACGACATGAAGAAGCCGGACCCCATCTGCCCCAAGTGCGGGGCGGATCAGCGGGAGAACGTCGTGCCCAAGGCCCCTGAGGGCCGGCGCGGTCGTCTGGCGGCGGCTCCGAAGGTCATCGAGCCGGAGCCGGAGGAGACTCCCGCCGCCGAGGAGGACGAGGAAGGTCTCGAAGCCTTCGAGGACGAGGACGCCGAGACGCCCGCCGAGCCGGCCGAGGACGAGGACCTGTAGGGTTCTTTCCTGCGGTTTGCATCTTCCGGGGCCCCCCGAACTGCTCGGGTGGGCCCCGTTGCTTTTGCAGGGTGCCCCCGGGCTTCAAGGCCGGGGGCAACGCGGTGCGGCTCAGCGCCGGGGCGAGGACGCCACCGACAGCTCGGTCAGCACCTGGCGGATCTGCTCGTAGAGGCCGGGACCCATCTCCTGCATCCCCACGGGCCGGGCTCCCTTGCGGCGGACCCCACCGGTCACCCGGTCGGCTTCGCTCGGCGCCATCGGTTGTTTCCTGGGCTGGTGCATGGTGTGTCCCCCCGTGTTCGGAAGCTTACATCTTCCGAGGCGGCAATTTTGCCACCAAGACAGAAAATTGACCAGGGATTGTAGTTCCCACCATTCAAGACGTCCTTGGAGGCCGATAATTTAGGCCCCACCCTCCAGGGCATGACGCGGCTCAGGGGCCTTCGCGCACCGCGGCGCCCTGACGCAGCGCAGCGACATCCCAGGTCTGCTCCACCTGGACGGTCTCTCCGGCCCGGACGGTGACCGTCTTGGAGGAGCCGGGCAGCCGCTCGTGCCAGAAGGCGAGCGTGTGGGAGCCCTCGGGCACCCGGAGCCGGAAGCGCCCGTCCGGGGTGGTGGTGGTGAAGTACGGGTGGTCGAAGGTGCGGACCACCGCGTGCATCCAGGGGTGCACGTCGCAGCGGACCTGCACGGTGCCGGGCTCGGCGGGCAGGGGGCGGCGCAGCGTCATCCCCTCCAGCGGCATGGCCACGTTGAAGACGGAGCGGTTGGCCCCGGCCTGGGCGCGCACGTTGTGCACCAGGGGGTCGGAGTTGCGCAGCACCACCTCGGTGCCCGCGCGGGCGGCGAGCGCCGGGGGCTCGTAGTGGCACTGCTTCTGGTCCAGCACGGGCGTCGGGGGCTGCGTCTCCGGGGCGGGCAACGCCGCGCCGTCCTGGAGCGAGACGACGGCATGGGCCAGGGCGCCCTCCCCTCCCACGACGAGCGACCGGTCTTGCGCCTGGTCGCCGCAGACGTGGGCCACGGTGGCCGAGGTGGGCCCGGTGGAGGCCGCGGGGGGAGTACCCGTCAGTCGCACCCGCCCCTCGATTTC
>NZ_RAWA01000714.1 GCF_003611675.1 Corallococcus sp. CA053C | reverse complement strand
GGTGGGGCGGGTGCAGGTGGGGCTGGAGGATCTGCTGCTCGTGCCCACGTCCGGGCGCGAGGGGCGGCTGCTGGCCCTCAAGGCCCCCGGCTGGACGCCCGCGTTCACGGTGCGCGCGGACACGTCGCTGCGCACGCGGCCCGTGGTGCGCGGGCCGCTGGTGTTCGTGCTGGGCCTGGATGGGCGCGTGCTCGCGTGGCGGCTGCGCGTGCCTCCGCCGGCCTGAGGGCTTCGTCGCTTCGCTAGCCCACGGGCCCCGGCCGCGAGTCCGCGCTCGCGGCGGCTCCTTCAGCGGACTCCACGTAGTCCAGGTCGCGGTGGAACGTCTCCGTCAGTCGCGTGAGGGCGACGAGCGCGAGGCCGAAGCAGACCGCGCCCACGGTGAGCGCCGCATGGGCCACGGAGAGGTGGCCCTTCAGGTAGCCGAAGCCGCTGGCCGCGAGCACCGCGCTGCCGCGCACGAAGTTGGGCACCGTCGTCGCGACAGTGGCGCGGATGTTGGTGCCGAACTGCTCGGCGGCCATCGTCACCAGCACCGCCCAGTAGCCCACGCACAGGCCGATGAGGAAGCTCAGGCCGTAGATGACCGTGGAGGTGAGGCCGGGCACGAGCCCGTACACCAGCACCAGCGAGAACCAGGCGCACAGCCCCAGCGCCACCGCGCGCTTGCGGCTCTGGAGCCACTGGCTCACGAGGCCGGACAGCATGTCGCCCAGCGTCAGGCCCACGCTGCCGAAGAGGATGGCGTTGCCCGCCGTCACCGTGCCCTGGACGTTCAGCCCCGCCGTCAGCTCCGGCGCGAAGACGAAGAGGATGCCGGTGGTGAAGTAGATGGGCACGCCCACCAGGATGCAGCAGAGGTAGCGGATGAAGCGGCCGTCCTGGAGGAGCAGCAGCGGGTTCGCCTTCGCGGGGCCGGCCTTGTGGGTGAAGAGGGCGGACTCGGACACCTTGAAGCGGGTGAAGAGGAGCGCGAGCCCCAGCACGCCGCCCGTCACGTAGGCCGTCTTCCAGTGCAGGTGCTGGGCGACGAGCGCCGCCACGACGATGCCCAACATGCCCAGCGTCGCGACCACGGTGGTGCCCAGACCGCGCTTCTCCTTCGGCAGGGACTCGGCGACCAGGGTGATGGCCGCGCCCAGCTCGCCCGCGAGCCCCAGGCCTCCGAGGAAGCGGCACACCGCGTAGCTCGTCACGTCCCAGGCGAACGCGTTGGCCAGGTTCGCCGCCGAATACAGGAGGATGGAGCCGAACATCACCGACAGGCGGCCCTTCCGGTCCCCGAGCATTCCCCAGAAGACGCCGCCCACCATCATCCCCGCCATCTGCGCGTTGTAGATGAAGAGCCCCTTCTGGAGGATGTCCGCCGGGTCGGTGAGGCCCAGGTCCTTCAGCGAGGCGACCCGCACCACGCCGAACAGCGTGATGTCGAAGAGGTCGACGAAGTACCCCAGCCCCGCCACGAGGACGGTGAGGTTCAGGACCGAGCGCAACTCCCGCAGGCGTGTCATGGCGCGCGATTAAGGGGCTTCGCCAGCTCTGGATCAAGCAGGGGTGCAGGGCGATCCGCACGTCGGGAGGCTTCCCGTGGGATTCCATGGAAGGTAGGTTTTGCAGCATGTTCTTGCTGCAGGCCGCGATGGTGCAGCACGTGGTGGGGTTGGCCTTGATGTGGGCCCTGGGCGGCCCCGCCTCCGCCACCGGGGCGTGGCGGGCGGTCGCGCGGGTGGAGTCCTCCGAGGACCGGGCGCTCCTGGAGCGCGTGCGCGGGCAGAGCAGCGACCTGCCGGTGGTGCTGGAAGAGGAAGCAGGTCCGTCCCCGGAGGCGAGCCCCGACGGTGCGTGGCGCGAGGCGGAGCGCGTGGCGCTGCGGCGGGAGGCCCGCGCGGTGCTCTGGTTCGTGCGCGAGGGGGCGCAGCTGCGTGTGTTCGTGGCGGCGCCCCAGACGGGGCATCTCTTCGTGCGGACCGCGCGCGTGGAGGGCACGCCGGAGACGCTGACGTGGTCCGTGGGGGCGGAGGCGCTGGCGCTCGCGGTGCGCTCGGCGCTGCGCGCGGTGGATGCGGGGGAGCCCCTGGGTGAGGTCGTGGCGTCCCCTCCTCCGCCTGTCGTGGCGGCTCCCGCTCCGCCGCCTCCTCCTGTGGTTCCGGTGGCGGTTGCTCCGGCGGAGGGAGCGTTCGTGCAGGTGGGGCTGCACGCGGCGCTGGATGGGTATCACCCCGGGGGGCAGCAGGGATTGTCGCTGGG
>NZ_RAWA01000713.1 GCF_003611675.1 Corallococcus sp. CA053C | reverse complement strand
ACCTTCAGTCGCGATAGGCGACGCGTTGAAAGCACAGCTGCCTCCAGCGCCACCCCCGCCGCCCGCGGTCCCTGGCTTCCCAGGCGTCCCATTCTCTCCGGGCGCCCCCGCGACCCACAGGCCGGCGGACAGGACGCCGTCACCCGTGCCGCCCTTGCCTGCCGTGCCACCGCCGCCGTTCGCGCCGGCGAGGCCTGCGGCGCCACCGAGTGCGTTGCACGTACACTCGAAGGTATTGCAATTCTCAGGGAGAACCGCGGCTTGGGGACCACCGTCCCCACCGCGTCCACCGGCACCATTGGGTCCTCCGTCTGCCCCGCTTTCGCCCGCCGAGGTTGAAAGACTCTTGCCTCCCTGGCCGCCTACCCGCTGAACATCACAGGGGGATGCACCACCAGCGCCGCCGATCGCGTTGCTGCCGTTGCTATCCACTCCAGGATTACCGCTGCCACCAAATGTCCCGGCGCCTCCGTCACTTCCGTCGCGGCCAGGACCACCATTCCCAGCCACAACGACCATCTGCTGCAGCATGACGTTGCTGCTATTGAGCACGCGCAGCGCGATGGACGGCTCACTGAAATTGGCTGCGTTGGCAGAGGCGATGTGCAGCGTGTTCAGCACCACGCTCGCATTGGTCACGTCGCTCACAGTGAAGGCCAGGGTGCCGCCATCAATGAGCGTGGGTTCGCTGCTCTGGAAGCGACTCCAGAAGCGGAACCCTGGGGTGACCCACTGATAGCCGCCGTAGAGCGACACCGGCGTGGTTACGACAATGGGCGACTCGTTGTACGTCCCGACGCCCAGGTACACGCTCTTGCGTCCCGTACCATCGGCATTGGTGCGGATCCGCTCGAGGGCGTTGGTCAGGGTCTTCAGCGGATGGAGTGGGGTGCCATCATCCCCGTCGTTGCCGCGCTCTGGATCCACGAAGTAGCCCGCGCTGGCCATGCCATCCACGCCGTCGCAGTTGAGGTCCTTGCCTTCGGGATCGGGCTCATCCATCTCCGAGGAGGGAGTGCAAGTGGGCTCCGGATCCACCGGTCCACTGTCGACCCCGCCATCCCCCGCGCCGCCATCCGGACCGCAGCGTCCCTCGCTCACGCACTTTTCATAGGCCGTGTCGAAGTCGTTACAGCCGCCCACGCTGAGCACCGCACCGAACACCGCGCCCAGCGCTCCGACCTTCCAGATGTTCCGCATGGTCCTCCCCGAACTCACTGCCACGTCCCGGCGAGACTCAGGCCACCACCCTGGGGCGTGAGCGTCACGGACGGCTGAACGGAAGTCTTCTTCGTCGGCAGGAAGTACATCAGCGCGCCCGCCGTCAGCGCCGCCGCGCCCACGCCAATCCCCACCACGCCCATCGTCTGCGACCGCTTGCCGGAGTCCCTCGCGGCATCCGCCTGGGCCAGCGTCGGGAACTCCTTGTTCTCCAGGTCGCTGAACTTGCTCCGCGACTGCACAAGGAACACCGTGCCAACGCCCGCGAGCACCACGCCGCCCGCCGCCGGCACCCACGCCCACTTGCGCCGCCCCGGCGTCTCCACCTTCGGCGCGTCCTTCGACGTGTCACTCAGGTCCATCTGCGTGGGCGGCTCGATGCCCGGCGTCACCGGTGTCACCGGCTGCTTCACACCCGGCGTCACCTGCGGCGTCTGGACCACGGGCGGCGTCACCGGCGCCACCGGCTCCGGCCGCAGCACCCGCAGCGTGGTGGGCACCACCACGTCCAACGACTGCGTAAGCGCGTCCATCACCTGGTCCTTCTTCACCTCTGGCACGGAGTGCTCGACCAGCGGTGCCCCATCCTTGGCGGTGTAGACGCGCACGCCGGCCTTGAAGCCGTTGAGGTAGGGCACCACCTCCGTCACCATCACCACGTCCGTCTTCGCCGCCACGCCCAGCGACGCGATGCAGGACGGCTGCGTGCGTTTGCAGCGCATCATCGCCGCGCGCTGCTTCTTCGGCAGGGTGCGCGTCACGTCCTCCACGCGCACCACCTCCAGGCCCCGGGCCTTGAGCTGGTCGGCCACGTGCTCCTGGGCGACTCCGACGAGATAGCGGGGCGTGCCTCGCGTCACGTCCGTCGGCGCCAGCAACACGGTGAGGGGTTTCGTGGAGGAGGTGGACGCTGGCGCCTGGGCAACCACCAGGGTGAGCGCGGCGAGGAAGGGGATCAACACGGGACCACTTTCTCCCCGAGCCGACCTCCTCGCAAGGTCAGGATTCGCGGACCCGCGTGGTGGGACAGGGCCCCACCC
>NZ_RAWA01000712.1 GCF_003611675.1 Corallococcus sp. CA053C | reverse complement strand
GCGCGGGGGTCCCTTCCGGGAGCGCGCCTTCCGTCACCTCCGGGGGGAGCGCCGGCAGCCGGATGACGAACGTGGTGCCTTCGCCCACCCTGCTCTGCACGCTGATGGTGCCGCCGTGGTTCTTCACGATGCGCTGGCAGATGGCGAGCCCCAGGCCCGTGCCCTTCTGCTTCGTCGTGAAGAAGGGGACGAAGATGTGCGGCTGCTGATCCGCCGGGATGCCCGGGCCGTTGTCGGTGACGCGCACCTCCACGAACTCCACCCCGCCCGCGCTGCGGAAGTCGCCGAAGCGCTCCGGCTTCTCCGTGCGCACCGTGATGCAGCCCTTCTGCGACCCCATCGCCTGCACCGAGTTCTGCACCAGGTTGATCAACACCTGCTTGAGCTGCTCCGCGTCGCCGTCCGCGCGCGGCAGGCGCAGGTCCAGCTCCACCGCCAGCTCCGCCGTGGTCGGCATGTCGTTCTGGATGAGCCGCATCGTGCGCGTCACCACCTCGTTGAGGTCGGTGGGCCCGAAGCTCTGCTTCAGCGGCCGCGAGTAGTCCAGGAACGCCGTCACCACGCCGTTGAGCCGGTTGACCTCCTCGACAATCACATCCAGGAACTCGCCGTCCTCGCCCGGCAGCTTCTTGGGGTCCAGGCACTGCGCCGCGCCCTTGATGGCGCCCAGCGGGTTCCTGATTTCATGCGCGAGGCCCGCCGCCATCTCACCCAGCGCCGCCAGACGGTCGCGCTCGCGGATCTTCTCGTACAGCTTGGAGTTCTCCAGCACCGTCGCCATCCGCTCGGAGACCTCCAGGATGAGGGCGATTTCATCGGACGCATACGCCTCCGGCACCCGCTCATCCCAGAGGTTCAGGAACCCGATGACGCGGTCGTTGCTCATCAGCGGCACGCTGATGCCGGCCTTCATCTGGAGCAGCGCGGCGCGCGTGTCGTTGAGCCGCTTGAGTTCGTCGCGGAAGCGCTTGCCCTCCACCGCCTGGACCCGCATCACGGAGATGCGCCGCTCCACGTTCTCCAGCAGCACCGCCTTCTGCCCGCTGGCCACCGCGAAGAGCACGCCGCGCGCGGCGGCCGTGTCCAGCATCGACACCGGCAGCGGCCCGCGCGAATCCAGCAGCCGGTAGCCGGGCCGGTCCTCCGCCATCAGGTACACCGACGCGTGCGTCACGCGCCCCGTCTCGTGCAGGGAGTCCAGTACCACGCGCGCCAGCTCCGAGATTTCAATGACGGCGGTCATCCGCACGCGCAGGACGCCCAGCGTGCCCAGCAGCGCGAAGCGCTCGCGGAAGAAGATGCGCACCACCATCTCCTCCACCTTGGTGCGCAGCGGGTCCAGGAGGATGAGGATGACGAACGCGGCCACCACCGTGTTGAAGACGAACAGCGACGTGTTCTCGTCCACCCACGCCGTCAGCACCGTGAACACGGCGGCAAGGATGATGGCCAGCACCGTCTGCGAGGCGATCTTCCCCAGCAGCTCGTGCAGGTCCATCAGCCGCAGCCGCAAGAGCGTCTGCGCGAGGAAGAACAGGTAGAGCGTCGCGAAGACGGGGCCCAGCGTGGGGAAGGGGATGTCGTAGCGGCTCAGGTAGTCCAGGCCGGAGAACAGCACCGCCGCGCCCGCGCCAATGGCCAGGTACGCCAGCCGGAACTGCTCGATGCGCGACTCCGTCGTCCGCACCCGGTGCACCAGCAACGACACGGAGGTGAAGAGCGCCCCCAGCACCCACACCCCCATCGCCACCCGCGCCCATGCTTTGTCCGCCAACGGTGTGACGGCGACGGTGAGGCCCAGCACGGCGGACAGGAGGGCAAGCCGCCGGCCGACCAGGTGGGTCCCTTTGCTGACGCCCAGGAACTCGAGGAAGAAGGCGACCGCCGCCCCGGGTACCAGGGAGACGACGAGCACCGTGGACCCGAGCGCGATGCGGGACACCCAGGGGTAGTCGTGGGCGGGGAAGATGCTGTGGAAGAAGAGGCTGAGGTAATACCCGGCGACCGTCAGGGTGAAGACGGAGTAGAGGGTGAGCACCCGGGGACGTCCGGGCCGCAACAACATGGACACGCCCAGCGCCAGACCGATGATGGAAGCAAGCAGGGCGCTCTGTGTGCGGATATCCATGTGCAGGCGGACAGTCTAACCTCTGTCGGGCGCTGGAAATTTTCCATGCATCCCCAGTTGTCCTCGGGCGTGCCCGAGCGCATCTCCCAGGGTCCCCGAGGCCCCCGCGAATGAAAGTGTCCCTCCAGCATCTCGCCCTCCTTGCCGC
>NZ_RAWA01000711.1 GCF_003611675.1 Corallococcus sp. CA053C | reverse complement strand
GGGCACCGAGCGCCGCCGGCACGTCCGCGCGCACCACCACCGTCTCCCCCTCCAACAGGGCCTGCCCCGGCGCGAGCGCCACCAACCCCTCCAGCATCTCCTGGACCACTTCGCGCGGCGCATTGACGAGCTTCTTCACCTTCGACACCTCGGGGCATGACGGATGGACCGGGCAGCACACCCACCCTTCCGTCCCCCTTCCACGCCGTCAAGCCACACGCGCGCCGCAAGCCCGCCGCCCGACGATTGCGTGACGAATCCCGCTTTCCCATTGACTCGCGACCATTTCTGAAGATGATTCTCATTATCATTAGCTGTTCATGATCCCTCCCGGCAGGCCCGGAGCACGTTGCTCCGGGCCCTGGCCGAGCCATGTCTGGCATTGCCGGACCCGGGCAGGGCCGACGTGTGTCTGGATTCCAGGTGACTGTCTTGAGTGACGCATCCCCCGTCGCGCGCGAGCGCACGCTGCTGTGGCTCCTGGCGGCCGTGCAGTTCACGCACGTCGTCGACTTCATGATGCTGATGCCGCTGGGCCCCCTGCTGATGCAGCGGATGGACCTGTCCGCCACGCGATTCGGCGCGCTGGTGTCCGCGTACACGCTGGCGTCCGCGGCCATGGGCGTGCTGGGAGTGTTCTGGTTGGACCGGCTGGAGCGCAAGCGCACGCTCCTGATGCTCTACGCGGGCTTCATCACCGCGACGCTCCTGTGCGGCGCGGCCACCGGGCCCGTGGGGCTGCTCCTCGCGCGCACCGTGGCCGGCTCCTGCGCGGGCCTGATGGGCGCGGTCGTCATCGCCATCGTCAGCGACGTGGTGCCGGCGGAGCGCCGGGGGCAGGCCATTGGCACCGTGATGACGGCGTACGCGCTGTCCGCGGTGGCGGGCGTGCCGCTGGGCCTGGCGCTCGCGAACCAGTGGGGATGGCGCGCTCCGTTCGTCGTGCTCGCGGGGCTCGCGGGGCTCGTGTGGCTCCTGCTCCTGCGCTTCCTCCCCCGGGTGGACGGCCACCTCGCCCGGAGCGCCCCGAGCCTGATGCCCGCGGACACCCGCGCGCCCTCCAGCGTCTTCACGCCGCGCCTCGCGCTGGGCTGGGGCCTGACCTTCACGGTGGTGTTCGCCAGCTTCCTGCTCATCCCCTACCTGGGCGCCTTCATGGTCGGCAACCTGGGCCTGTCGCTGACGGACCTGCCCTGGGTGTACCTGGCCGGCGGCGCGGCCACGCTCGTGAGCTCGCGGTGGATTGGCCGGCTGGCGGATCGCCTGGGCCCGTCGCGGGTGCTGGCCGGACTGCTCGTCGCCACCATGGCGCCGCACCTGCTCTTCACGCACCTGCCCGCCTCTCCGCTGCCGGTGGTCGCGGCGGTGTTCGTGCTCTTCATGACGCTGACGTCCGGCCGGGCCATCCCCACCATGGCGCTCGTCGCGTCGCGGGTGCCGCCCTCGCTGCGGGGGCGCTACCTCGCGGTGAACATGGCCGCCAGCGACGGCGCCTCCGGGCTCGCGGCGTGGATGGGCGGACTCCTGCTCTCCACCGCGCCCGACGGCGCGCTCATCGGCTTCGGCCCGCTGGGCTGGCTCGCGGTGGCGCTCTCCACGCTCTCGCTGGGCCTGCTCTGGGTCTTCGACGGTCGCGCCGCGAGGCTCGGCGCCACGCCCACCCCCTGAATCCCTCTCACCCCGCAACCGACAAGGAACCCTCCATGTCCCAGGTATCGCCCCGTCACCCGTCCCTGCCGCGCCCCATCGAGGGTGCCATCAAGCTGGAGCGTTCGAACCAGCTCCTCGAGGAAGCGCGCAGACTCGTCCCCGGCGTCACCCAGACGATGATGAAGAAGCCGGACCACTTCGCCCCCGGCGCCTTCCCCGTGTTCCTCACCCGGGGCCAGGGCGCGCTGGTGGAGGACGCGGACGGCCAGCAGTACATCGACTACATCGGGGCCCTGGGCGCGAACCTCCTGGGCCACAACCACCCGGCCGTGGCGGAGACCATCCGCAAGCACCTCGCCGAGGGCATCATCCACTCGCTGCCCACGCCGGTGGAGGTCTCCTCCGTGCGCGCCCTGGTGGACGTCATCCCCGGCGCGGAGATGGCGCGCTTCTTCAAGACGGGCGCGGATGCCACGTCCGCCGCCGTGCGCCTGGCTCGCCACATCACCGGCCGCGAGAGCATCGTCACCGTGGGCTACAACGGCTGGCACGACCACTTCATGTATGACACGCCGGGCATCCCCTCGGCCGTGGCGAAGCTCACCACCCGCCTGCCCCTCTTCACGCCCCCGGAC
>NZ_RAWA01000710.1 GCF_003611675.1 Corallococcus sp. CA053C | reverse complement strand
GCACACCACGACGTGGCCCTTCATCGTTTCGGACACCACGGTGACCCACTCCTTGTCGTTCTTGTGCCGGGCGAAGAAGAGGTACGCGAAGCGCACCACGCCATCCACCACCAGCGCGATGCTCACGGGCGGGATGAGGATGTTGAGCGTCTCTACCAGCCAGTCGCTCACGTACGGCAGCGACGGCTGACCGAAGAGCAGGAAGTAGACGTGGTGCAGCGCTTCTCCGTAGGAGAGGCGGTACCCGCCCGGCCCCACGTAGCGCCACTGGTACAAGAGGGGCCCCAGCCCGAAGATGGCCGCCGCGAGCACCAGCGTGCTGCGGAACCTGCGCGACAGCGCCCGCAGGTACCGCAGGTCCACCATCAGCCGCGCGCCAAGGCTCTTCATGCGCGGGCGACTAGGCCGCCGGGGTGATGTCCGTGGAGGCTTCCGCCTTCGCACGGCGCTTCTCGATGAGCCACACCGCCAGCACGCCCAGCTCGTAGCAGAGCAGCATGGGCCCGGCCATCAGCGACAGGTTCACCACGTCGCCCGTGGGCGTCAGGATGGCCGCCGCGATGAGGCACACCACGAAGGCGTGGCGCTGGTAGCGGAAGAGCCACTTCGACTGCACCACCCCGACGATGCCCAGCAGCGCCATCACCAGCGGCAGCTCGAAGATGACGCCGAAGGCGAGGATGAGCAGCAGCACCAGCGACAGCTGCTCGTTCATCGTCAGCATGGGCCGCGTCCAGCGCGCGGCCTCCGCTTCCGCGTGGCCCTTCGCCAGCTCCTTCTCCAGCCGCCAGAGGCCGGACATCTCCTCGGCGCGCGTGGGCGCGACGCCCGCAAGCAGGCTCGCGGACTGGTCCATCGCCGCTTCCGCCGTCGCGTAGTCCTTGCGGCCGTACGCCGTCACCGCCTCCACGCGCTTCTCCACCGCCGCGCGCAGCACGCCGCGCGCGGGCACACCCAGCCCGTCCGACGCCGCGTCCAGCAGGTCGCCCAGCCCCTTCAGGCGCGCGGTCAGCTCCACGCTCTTGGCGGAGGCGACTTCGGGGTCCTTCACCTGGCCTTCGCCAGCGGCCGTCAGCGCGGCGCTGGTCTCCTTCGCCAGGTGCCCGGCGCGCTCCACCTCGCCAATGCGCAGGAAGCGCAGCGCGTCCTCCGCGCCCAGCCGCGCCGTGTCCACGCGCTGCTCCAGCGCGAGCGTCTCCTCCTCGCTCAGGAGGAACTTGAACATGGAGGGCAGGACGAGGAAGTAGCAGAACAGCGAGCCCACGATGAACGCCACCGAGCCCAGCACCACGAAGGGCGACGCGTACTTGCGCTCCTCCGGGTAGAGCCCCGGCGCCACGAAGCCCCAGATCTGCCAGAGGATGACGGGCGTGGTGAGGAAGATGCCGCAGTACACGCCCACCTTCATCAGCACGTTGATTTCTTCGATGCCGGATGTGTAGACGAGCGAGCGCCCCTCCGCGGGCAGCGCGTCCAGCACCGGCCGCATCAACAGGCCGAAGATGGGCTTGGCGAAGATGAGCGACACGGCGCCCAACACGAGCACCGCGAGCGAGCACTTCACCAGCCGCGCGCGCAGCTCCGTCAGGTGCTCCGACAGGCTCATGCGCAGGTCGTTGAGATCAACCCCTTGGCGGTTCAGGCTCAGCTCCGTTTCGGCGCGTTGCGCGCCACCGTGCCCGGGATGGGGGCGAGTTGCGGAAGGCCATCCTCACCAGGGCGAGGCTCCACCCCGGCCTCGGGAGGCGCCGAGGGGTCGGCCGCCATCGCCACGGCCGCGGTATCCCCCCCAGGCTGCGAAGACTGCGAGGACGGCGCGGACGGCTCCACTTCCTGGGGCGAGGGCAGCCGGGCGGGGTCCAGCGACGCGGTGAGCGCCGGCGAGGGCTCCGCGAGCAGGTTGTGCTCGGAGTCCATGGGCAGGTGCGACGACGCGGCCAGCTCCGGCGGGGGGGACGGGACGCGCGTGCCCGGACGCGCCGGCAGCTCGCGGTTGAAGTCCTCGTCCATCGCGTAGAACTCGCGCTCCACCACGTTGCGCACGTCGTCCGTCTGCCGGCGGAACTCGCGCATGAACTTGCCGATGGCCCGCGCCAGCTCAGGCAACCGCTGGGGGCCGAGCACGATGAGCGCGGCCACCAGGATGAACACCATTTCGCCTGCGCCGATGTTGAACATGGGTCTTCAGAGTCCCCACTGCGGGAGTTCTCCGGTTATCGCGCCGGGAGCGGGCCCGCGCAACCGCCAGCAGGCCTCCAGCGTCCGTCCGGCACCGTGATGAGCTGTCTCTTATAC
>NZ_RAWA01000070.1 GCF_003611675.1 Corallococcus sp. CA053C | reverse complement strand
GCGTCATCGTGGTGGCCACCCCAGCGGCCGTGCCCGCCGCAGCGCCGTCCCCGGCCCCCGCGCCAGCCGTAGCCCCAGCCGTGCTCGATGATGTCCGCGAGCTCGCGGCGCTGACGCGGCTCCAGCGCCTCGTGCACCGCCGACAGGCCGTCCTGCACGGCGTTGCGCAGCGTCTCCAGCGCCACGTCGTGGCGGCTGAACAGCTCGCGCAGCACGGCGCCGTCGAAGTGCTCCCCGCGCAGCGACGCCCCGAGCGCCGTGCGGCTGGGGCCCCACTGGTCGCGCACCTTGGCGAAGGCCTCGCGCGCGTCCTCCACCGCCTTCACGATGACCTTCTCCTGGCCGGGGGAGGTCTCCAGGCGCTCGAACAGCCAGCGCAGCCGGGGACGCGCGCGCCAGCCCCCTCCGTGGCCGTAGCCGTGGTGGTGGCCGTAACGCCCCCGGCGCAGGGTGGCGAAGAGGCCGGCGAGGCACGCGGTACCGAAAACGAATCCGAACATGGGTGTGGCTCCGTGGGGCAGGTCGGACGCCGTTCAAGCGGGCCCGAGCCGTTTCTGACGGAGCACAAGGTAGAGAGCGGGTGTGAAGCCCACGCCCGGCTGCGGTGAAGAAGTATGAAGGCCCCGGGAAATCCCCCGGAATGCGCCGCGGGCGGGTGGGTGTTCAATCTGCGGGCCTCAATGAAGTCCTTCTGTCGGATGAAGGACGCCTGCTCGCACGATTCCTTCCTCTGGAGTGGTGTTCGCGCGGGAAGCAGGTAGAGTGCCCGGCGTGCCGGGGGCGGTGTGCGTTTCCGGTACGGGTGGCTGGCGAGAGCTGGTCACCAGCTCAAAGCAGAGAAAGAGAAGAGACTCACAATGGCATTCGGTACCGTGAAGTGGTTCAACGACGCGAAGGGTTTTGGCTTCATCGCGCAGGACAATGGCGAAGACGTTTTCTGCCATCACACTGCCATCAACATGGATGGCTTCCGCACGCTGGCTGAAGGCCAGAAGGTGGAGTTCGAGGTCACCAAGGGCCCCAAGGGCCTCCAGGCGCAGAACGTCCGCGCCGCGCCTTGATCGAAGCCCCGACTCTCCGCGACCGGTGAGTCACCGAAGCCCAGTCTCCCCCAGGGAGGCTGGGCTTTCGTCTTTTGGGACGCAGGCCAGGCAGGCAGCCTGCGCGACGCGTCCCGCCAATGTCCGGGGTCTTCCCTACCTTCTGCCTTGAGGAGCGCGGCGCCGCACGCCGCCCCCAAGGAGACGCGAACATGGGCGACACCAGCGTGAAGAAGGTCGAAAGCCGCCATTCCCCCAAGGGCGAGATGGGCCAGAAGTACCTGGCGTCCGGCGTCCGGGTGGCCATGCGGCTGTGGGAGGACGAGCCGCCCGCCGAGGCCAAGCCCGTCAGCGTCCGCGACTACGAGACGGTGGGCTACGTGCTCAAGGGCCGCGCGGAGCTGCACCTGGAGGGACAGGTCATCCTGCTCAACCCCGGTGACTCGTGGCTCGTGCCGCGCGGCTCCAGCCACACGTACAAGATCTTGGAGACCTTCTCCGCCGTGGAGGCCACCAGCCCCTCGTCCGCCGTGCACGGCCGCGACGAGCACTCGGAGGCCACGACGAAGGGCAAGGCCGCCAAGGCCTGAAGCAGGGAGGCGAGGGAGGGGACGGTGGGTCGCCCGGCTTCGAACCCGGGGCCCATCGGTCATGAGCCAGGGGCGTCCGTGATGCGCACCCGGCCTAGAAGACCCAGTAGTTCACAGGGCCAAAATAGCCTTCGGCGGCGTTGTACGGGCCCGTCCAGCCTGCCGGGCGCGGTGCATGGCTGAACGCCGCAAGGACGATGCGAGCCGCGCGGTTTGGAAAGGAGGCAGGGCCGAGGTTGTATTGGTTGTCAGGGTCCGCGGGATGGCCGGCGATCCAGGTTCCATTGAGGAAGTAGTCCCAGCGCCACCCGCTCGAAGAGTTCCAGTACTGGACCTTCAACGTGTATGCGTTTCCCAGGGGCGTCGACACATCCGCATGGACTGTCGGCGTATTGCTGGGTGCGCAGTTCGGCACGCCGCTGGGCGGTGTGGTCGTCGGATGCTGAGTTCCATCAAAGGCAGCCTCGTAGCACGGTCCCCAGACATTGAAATAGATCCTGCCAGAGTTGATGTCCTTTCGAATCCCGCTCGCGCGATAGTTGAACTCATGCTCGTAGATGCCGAGGTTCCAGCCGCAGCCCGAGGCGCCTCCGCCCGCGACCTGCGTGCACGATGGCACCACCTGGACCTCCGCGATGAGGCCGGTGGGGAATGAGATGGGATTCAGGGAGGCGAACAGGAAGCCATCACCGTCTGGAGACTTCTTCTCGGCATGCAGATACAGCCGATTGCTGGACGTGGCATGGCAGCCGTTGAGCCACGCTGGCGCTGCGTTACAGTTCGGATTCCAGTTATTGTAGACCCACTGCTTCGAGGCGTCCCGGATGGTATGGCCGGTAGGATGGTTGAACGTCCCGCCGATGCTGAGTTGAGAGTCTTTTCGCGAGATGACGGATGGGGCGGAGGAGCTTCTTGTCTTCTCGGGCCAACGAAAAAAGGGGGCTCGGTTGCACGGCCTTGCAGGGCGCCCGAGAGGCGTGTCGGACCGCCCCGCCAGTGCTGATGCGATTGGGTTTCCCCTCCCGACGTGGGGAGGGGGCTGTCCCCCTCCCAACGGGAAGTGGGGCGCTACTTCGTGAGCGCGTCCACGCGGAGGTTGAAGGAGGTGACGTTGCCGACGCCCTCGACCATCACGTAGGCCTTGCCCGCCACGGGGTTGATGATGGAGCAGACCGCGGGCAGCGTGGTGCTGTCCGCGGTGCAGTCCACCGCGCTCGGCACCGCGGGCGCGCTGCCCTGGCGCACGTAGAACTTGAACGCGCCGCTTTGCCCGGACGACTGCGTGGCCGTGACCTGGAGCCGCTTCTTGCCCGCCGGCACGTCCACCTCGTACACCGTCCGCGACAGCTGGTTGATGTTCGGCGTCACCGTCGTCGCGAGCGCCAGCGGGTGGCTGTAGTACGCGAGCAGCGTGACGTTGGAGTACGCCTCGTAGCCGTAGACGACGACGTAGTACGGCTGATCATCCTCGACGCCGGTGGTGTACACGCAGTTCTCCGTGTTGCCCACCGCGTCGCTCACGCAGTCGTAGTCGGTGAACGTGGGCTCGGCGTACCGCTTCACGTAGACGTCCGCGTCACCGGTCCCTCCGCGCAGCGTGAAGCTCAGCTTCTGCGCGGGCGCCGGGTTCACCAGGTAGAAGGTCTGCACCGAGCCCAGCCCGCCCGACACCGTCACCGGATAGCCGTTGTAGATCGCCGTGCTGAGGGCGCTCGACTGCGACAGCAGCTCCGGGGCCACTTGCGGTGTCGCCTTTCCCTCGGCTCCGGGAAGGGGCTCGCCACAACCGATGCCGAACAACGAGACCAGGGCCACTGCGGAAACCGCGCGGGAGAGGTGCATGGACGCTCCGTGTTGGGTGGAGCACGCAGGGTAGGAGGCGGCCGGTGCCGTGCGTGTCACAGTCGCGCAACTCGGTTCCTCGTTGGAAGCCCGTGACCTTCACGTTGCCGGGATGTTGCCGCACGGAGGAGGGCCACCGCCGCGTTCAGTTCGCGCCAGCGTTCCCGAGTCCCAGGAAGGCGCGGGTCCGCTCGTGCTGGGGGTGAGCCAGCACCTGGTCCGGCTTCCCCTCTTCGATGATGTGCCCGCCGTGCAGCACCAGCACCCGGGAGGCCAGCACCCGCGCGAAGCGCATCTCGTGCGTCACCGTCACCAGCGTCAGCCCGTCATCGCGCAGCCGCTCCAGCAGGGACACCAGGCCCGCCACCCGCTCCGGATCCAACGCGCTCGTGGGCTCGTCCAGCAGCAGCGCCTCGGGCTCCATCGCCAGCGCCCGGGCAATGGCCACCCGCTGCTGCTCGCCTCCGGACAGCTCCGAGGGGTACGCGCCCTCGCGGTGCGACATGCCCACCTTCGCCAGCAGCTCCCGGCCCCGCTCCGTCGCCTCCTTCACGCCCTGGCCCTTCACGTGGACCGGGGCTTCGATGACGTTGCCCAACGCCGTGCGGTGCGCGAACAGGTGCCATTGCTGGAAGACGAAGCCCACCCGTCGCCGGAGGTCCCACAGCCGCGAGGCCTGCGCCTGCCCACGGCCGGGCTCCAGCGCGCAGTCCCCCACGCGCACGGAGCCTCCATCGAAGGACTCCAGCCCGTTGAGGCACCGCAGCAGCGTGCTCTTGCCTCCGCCCGACGGCCCCACCAACGCCACCACCTCGCCCCGGGTGAAGGTGGCGCTGATGCCATCCAGCACCGTCCGGCCCGCGTAACGCTTGGTCAGCCCCCGCACCTCGATCATGCCCGCTCCAACTTCGCCTCGAGCGTTCGCGCGAGGCGGGACAAGGGGTAGCTCATCGCCAGGTACAGCACCGCGCACAGGGCTCCTGGCAACAGCCAGCTCCGCACATCCACCGCGGTGATGGTCATGCGCTTGGTCAGCTCCACCACGGAGATCACCGACACCAGCGAGCTGTCCTTGAGCAAGGCGATGAAGTCGTTGGTGACGCCGGGCAGGGCCACGCGGAACGCCTGGGGAATGATCACCCGCCGGAGCGCGAGCCGGGTCGGCATGCCCAGGGCCAGCGCCGCCTCCATCTGCCCCGTGGGCACCGCGAGCAAGCCCGCGCGATACACCTCCGCCTCGTAGGCCGCGTAGTTCAGCCCCAGCCCCAGGATGGCCGCGCTGAGCGGGCCCAGCCGCAGCACCCCCGCGAGGCCGTAGTAGAGGACATAGAGCTGCAAGAGCACCGGCGTGCCCCGGAGCAGCTCCACATAGGCCGTGGTGAACGCACCCATCCACTTCGGCCCATAGAGCCGCCCCAGCGCCAGCGTCATTCCCAGCGGGATGGCCAGGACCATGGCCCCCACGGAGACGCCGAGCGTCACCAGCGCCGCCTGGAGGAAGAGCAGCAGCTGGTTCCAGTCCAGGCGCGACGTGCTCGTATGGGACAGCACCTCGCGCGTCTGCGCCTCCGTCCACTCCACCATGCGCTGCTCGGCGGCGTTGTCGATGCCCCAGCGGCGGAAGATTCCCCGCAGCTCCCCCGAGCGCGCGATGCGGCCGAGGGCGTCATCGAGCGCCTGGCGCAGGTCCTCGTCTCCCGGCCTCACGGCGATGGCGTAGTAGCCCTCGGCCACGTCACCGATGACGCGCAGGCCGGGGCGCGGCAGGCCGTAGCGCTGCGCGATGATGTCGTCCATCAGCACGGCGTCCAGCCGGCCCTGCTCCAGGTCGATGTACGGCTCCTGGACGCCCTCGTAGGGAATGGCCTGTGCCCCATTGCCTCGCAGCAGCTCCCACGCCTGGGAGTTGGCGAGGGTGCCCACGCGGCGCCCGCGCAGCGACTCCAGTCCCGTCACGGTCGTGTCGTCCCGCCGTGCCATCAACTGGAGGTGGAAGAGGTAGTAGGGGCGCGTGAAGAGCACCCGGCCCGCGCGCGTGGGGATGATCTCCATGCCGTTCATCGCCACGTCGAAGGAGCCGCCCCGCTCCAGCGTGGGGATGAGGCTGGACCAGTCGTTCTGGACGAACTCGGCGCGCACGCCCAGCTCGCGGCCCAGGGCATCCGCCAGCTCCACCTCGAAGCCCCGGTACTGGCCCGGGTGGTCCGGGTCCTCCATGGCGTAGGGCTCGCCGCCCTGCGCATCCGCGCCCCAGCGGAGCACGCCCGCGCGCTGCACGCGCTCGAGCGCCGAGCCCTCCTTCGGGCCACAGGCCGTCAACCACACCAACACGCCCGTCGCCAGGCAGGCGCGGGAGAACAGGGAAGCGCATCGCGGACGGAGAGGTGGGTCGGTCATGTCATGCAGGGCGCAAGCAGCCTCACCCCATAGAGCAGATGCGCCAAGTTCGGGTCAATCCTTCGCGATGTGCGTGAGGACCCGGAAGACGCTCCGCCGCTCAGGCCCAGCGCAGCTCGACCCGGGTGCCCCGCGGCTGCAGCGGGGTGAAGGTCACGCTCCAGCCGAGTCTCTGGGCAAGCCGCTGTACGAGCGACAGCCCCACGCCAAAGCCCGCGTGTTCGGGCGCCACGTTCCCCAGGCCCTCACCGCTGTCCGAGATGCGCCAGAGGCCGGGCGCCACGTGCACCTGCACGCTGCCCGTGCGCGTGTAGCCGAAGGCATTCTTCACCAGGTTGCCGAGCAGCACGCGCGCCACCGCGGCGCTCACTGGCGCCTCCACGGGCCCTTCCGCCTCCACCACCACCGAGACGGCGGGCTGGCGCAGCCCGTCGTAGAGCGCGACCACTTCGTGCGACACCGCCCTCAGGTCGCAGCGCTCGCCCGGCCGTGGCGTGCGGGCGAGCCAGAGGATGCCCTCGGTGAGCAGCCCCATCTGCAGCACCGCGCTGCGCAGGCGCGCGAAGGCCGCGGCGTCCTGGGGCGGTGCGCGCTCGATCAGCTCCACGGCGCCCTGCGCGACGGCGAGCGGCGTGCGCAGCTCGTGGCTCACGTCGCGGTTGAATTGCCGCTCGCGTTCCAGGAGGCGCTGGATGCGCGCGTCGCGCTCACGCAGCGCGGCCCTGAGCGCGCCCAGCTCCTGCACCGCACCCTCGTCCTCCGCGGTCCCGGGCGCGTCCTCTCCGAGCGCCGCGGCAAGCTGTTCGAGGGGGCGGCTCACGCGCCGGGCCACGACCACGGCGATGCCCGAGGCCGTGAGCAGCGCGAGCGCCGCACTCACCAGCAGCAGCCAGGCGTTGCGCCCCAGCTGGCCCGTGGTGCTGGTGAAGGTGTCCACCTGGAAGGCGACGTAGAGCGGCTCACCTCCGTGTGCGTCCGGACGCACGGCGACGTGGAAGTGGCCCGCCCCGTCCGTGGCCACCTCGTACTCGCCGCGCGACAGGGAGGGGGACAGCTTGCGTGCGAGCGCGGGCGGCAGGGCCGCATGCCCCCGGTGCGTGCTCATTCCCGCGGGCAGCTCCGCGGCGCGGCCTTCCAGCTGTCGCTCGGCCTCCGCCGCGACGAGCCGGTTGAAGATGGTGTCCTCCAGGTCGTAGCTGAAGAGGGTGAAGAAGCCGCCCATCAGCGCGAGTGCGAGCGCCGAGGACAGCAGCAGCGCGCGGCGCAGGAGGACGCGCAGGGGCCTAGCCACGCGGTGGCTCCTCCAGTGCATAACCTTCGTTGCGCCGGGTGACGATGAGCTGCTCCATCCCAAGCGCGCCCAGCGTGCGGCGCAGGCCATAGACGTGGGTGCGCAAGGTGCTGCCCTCTGGCGCCTCGTCGCCCCACAGCCGGTGGGCGAGGGTTGCGGCGGGTACTGGCGCAGGCGCCGCCTCCATCAGCAGCCGCAGCAGCAGCGCTTCAGTGCGGTTGAGTCGCACGCGCCGCTCGCCCCTCCGGGCCCATCCGCCCTCGGGCTCCAGCTCCAGTTCGCCGAAGAGGAGGCGCCGTCCGCTGGGCGGCACCGGGCGGCGCCCCAACGCCTCCAGTCGCCAACGCAGCTCGCGCAGGGAGAACGGCTTCACCAGGTAGTCGTCCGCGCCCGCGGCGAAGCCCTCCTCCTTGTCGTCCAGCGAGTCGCGCGCGGTGAGCATCAGCACGGGCACCAATCGCGGGGCGAGCTGGCGCAGGGCGCGGCACACCTCCAACCCGTCCATGCCGGGCAGCGCCAGGTCCAGCACGATGGCGTCGTAGGGGTGGGCCAGCGCGAGCGCGAGCCCCTCCGGCCCCGTGGACGC
This sequence comes from Corallococcus sp. CA053C, assembly GCF_003611675.1. Classification (GTDB taxonomy): domain Bacteria; phylum Myxococcota; class Myxococcia; order Myxococcales; family Myxococcaceae; genus Corallococcus. The sequence continues at coordinate 22,660 of NZ_RAWA01000070.1, read as the reverse complement.
GAAGTCGAGCGTGAAGTCCGGCGCAAGGAAGCTGGCCAGATTGGCCTGCAGGTCCTGGTTGTCCTCGACGACGAGCACCCGCATGGGACGCCTCTCCCTGGTGCGCGCACCTTGCGCGAGGCCCGGTCAACTCTAGGTCAACTCGCGCCCGACCTGGGGCTGACGCCGCCGGGGGCAGGGTAGGGCCTCCCTGTCATCGGAGCCCGCCCATGAAGCCCTCCCTGCACCTCGTCCTCGCCTTGCTGTTTGCCTCCCCGGTCGCCCTCGCGGCGCCACCCACGCCTACGGTGACCGGTGCCGTTGAGCGCACGCTGACCGCCGCGGACGGGGCGAGCATCCCCGTGCGGGTCCTCGAACCCCACGTGAAGGCCCGGGACGCCCGGACCCCCGTGGCCCTGCTCCTTCACGGTCTCACCCGCGGCAAGGAGGACTGGCTCGCGGATGCCCCGCCCACCCACGGCGGTGCCTTCACCGAGGCGCTGCGTGCGGCGGGCTACCGCGTGTACCTCCTGGACGCCCGCCACCACGGAGAGCGCAAGTTGCCCGGGGAGAAGCCGGGCCTCCTGGTGAAGCGGTTGCACGCGGGAGAGCCCGGGCCCTACGTGTCGATGATCTCCGGGACGGCCGCGGATGCACAGGTCGTCCTCACGCATGCGCTCGAAGGGGGCCGGCCCGCGCGCGTGCTGGTGGCCGGCTACAGCATGGGCGCGCAGGTGGCGCTGCTGCTGGCGGCGCGCGAGCCGCGCATCACCCACCTGGTGACGATGGTGCCTCCGGACATCGAGCCCACGCTCGGGGACGTCGCGCCCATCAACGTGGTGGGCCGGGTGCGGCAGCGCTGGCTGCTGCTCAGCGCGAACCAGGATGAGTTCACACCGGCGGCCCAGAGCGCGGCGCTCTTCTCCGCCGCGCCGTCCAGGCACAAGCTGCACCGCAGCTTCGACAGCGGCCACGCCCTGCCGCGCGACTACCTGCGGGAGGTGCAGCGCTGGCTCGCCGCCGAGCGCTGAGTCGCAGCCGCTCCGGGAAGGCGCTGGCGAGAGCGCCCCCGGAGGGCGCCTGCCAATCGCCTCCGCCGCTCACTCCAGATACGAAGCCGAACTGCTCGGCATCGTGGAGGTTGCCCTGCGGGCCTGGCCCCCGCGCCCGGCGCGGCGGTCGAACCGCGGGCATCAGCGCGCGTAGACGATGGTCGCCTTCGCGGGGGTCAGCGCTTCCGGCCGGTACCACGTCTGGACCTCGCGGGCCCCCGCGAACTTCGGCATGCGCATCCCGTAGGAGTCCAACTGGAAGCGATGGTCCCTGGGCGCGAGGAAGATGGGCGTGCCCCGCTTCTCGCTGTACGGACACAGGCCGAAGGTGGAGATGTTCCAGAGCGTCGCCTGGTGCAGGTCGAAGTCCCGGCCATGGCGCCCCTTGAGGCCCAGCTTTCCCGTCACGTACGTCCCAGGCCACCCCTCGAGCTGGAAGAAGGTGTTGTAGTCGAAGTACTCCACGTTCCCGTCGATGATGGCTTTGTTCTTCCAATCCGTCGTGTCGACGACGAGCGAGCAGATGAAGGGGCAGTCCTTCTTGGGGGCAAGCTCCCCGGTGACGTAGGGATAGGCGTAGGCCGTTCCGAGCGAGGGGACGGGGCCCTTGCTGCCGTGGTGGCGGTAGTGGCTGTGCCCGATGGCGGTGTTCTGCATGCCGCCCCACGGCGTCCACGCGCCGAAGCTCTTGCCGAACGCGCCGTAGAAGTCATCGCTTTCAATCTTCGTGTCGCCGTAGTTGTGCAGGACGACGAAGTGGGCCCCCGCCGCGAAGAGCCTCAGCAGGCGGCGGACGTTCTCCACCACCCACGGGGTGTCGGCGTCGGGGCCCACCAGGGAGTACTGCCGCCACTCATCGATGCGGTAGCGCGGCGCATGGTACGTGACCCCCTTGGCCACGTTGACGAAGGTGCTCTTCTTGATGAGGCGGGGCACCCACAACGTCATGTCGTTCTCCCGCACATAGCGGGAGACGAACTCGAGGAAGCGCCGGTCCGAAGCGGGGCAGCTCCCGCGGTCGTCCTGTGGGTTGAGCCACCCGTCCAGCAGCGTGGCCAGCATCAGGTCCAGATCCGAGCGCTCCATCATCCAGAGCGCGGCGATCTGCTGCTCACCGGCATCCGAGTCCTGGAGCTCGCTGGCGGCACGGATGTACTGCCGGGGCTCCCGGACCTGCGGGTCGAACATCCGGTCCACGAGCATGTCGATGTTGGAGAAGCGGTAGCGCAGAACGCCGGGCATGCGGGGTGTCCCTTCAGAGTTCCTGGATGCGGTCGGAGTGGTCCACGGGCTCCAGCGCCATCAACGCCTTGACCAGCATGTAGATGAAGAAGATGGCCAGGATCGCGAAGGTCACGCCCACGCCCGTCGCCGCGTACGGATGGCGCCTCGCCTTGGCCATGCCTCGCTGGAACTCGTAGGACAGCCGCCCGTTGGGAATGCCGTATTCCTTCGCGGAGAGGCTGCTGTACCTTTCGTTCAGGTGATCCTTCACCACGACGCTCCGGCCGAGCTGGCCTCGGGGAGGGATGCTCTGGATGGACTGCTGGAAGGTCCGCTCAGGACGACGCTTCGTCTTGAGGAACTTCGAGCTCCGCAGCGTCTCCATGATCTGCTCCCGGTCCTCCCCAAGATTCTGGAGCGCCAGCCGCATGACGTTCTGAAGCCGGGAGACGGCCTGGACGTCAGGCTGGGGGAACCTGCCCTCGCGGATGCTCTTCTCGGAGGTCCTGGGAAAGCGTGAGAAGGGCTCCTTGTCGATGGTCGCATGGAGCACCTTGAGCAGCCGGTGCGCGGCGCTGATGTCGGGTCTGAACTGGCCCAGCACGGACTTCTCGTCCTTGAGGAACTTCTCCAGGTTCGTCAGCGGCGCGATGTAGACGTGCTCCGCCTCCTCGTACAGGCCCAGGGCCTTCAGGTGCGCTTCCATGAGGCCCTGGGCACTGAGCAGCGAGTAGCCGGAGTCCACGTAGTCGACCAGGATGACCTTGCGCCCCCGGAGGAGGTCCCTCGGCAGATAGTGGTCGATGAACGTCGCCATCGCTTCGTCGTAGGGCACGTCGCGCTTGCCCTTGCTGTATTCGACCTTCGTTGTCTCGATACTGAGCGGGAGGTCTCTCGCATCAATGTCGAAGACCTGGCGGAGGAACTCCATGATCACCACCGGACTGCGCCCAAGACCGACGTAGAGGAAGTCGCGGTCGCGATCCTCGGCCCGGAGCAGCTGGGCCACGTAATAGAAGCCCGCCATGTCCTTATGCTGGAAAAGACGGTTTTCTCCGGATTCACCGAGGTACTTGGGCATCACGCCCTCGCTGGATAGTGGGACAAGAATTTTAGATCGGTGTGGCTGCGATCACCAGCGGGGCAGCTGGAGAGGCGGGGGCTCAACCCGGGATGCCGACCTCCGCGTACGCGGCGGCCTTGAGCTGTGCGCGGTCGACGCCCAGGGCCCTCAGCGCGCGCACCGCGGTGCCGCGCTCGAGGCTGCACGCGGCCGCGACGACATGCGCGCTCCGCAGCAGCGAGGCCTTCAGCTCCGTGGTGGAGACCCCGACAGGCAAGGCGCTCGACTGGCTCGTCTTCTCCGACCCGCCACGCCACTCGAAGCTGCGCGCCATCGTCCTGCGGGCCTTCACGCCCAGGTCCATCGCGAGCCTGGAGCCGCGCGTCCGTGAGCTGTCACGCGAGCTGCTGGAGCCCGTGCTGGACCGCGGAGCGCTGGACCTGGTCGCGGACTACTCGGCCCCGCTGCCGATGATTGTGATTGCGGAGCTGCTGGGCATCCCCGTCGCGGACCGCCAGCGCTTCATGCACTGGGCCGAGGTCATCATGACGCTCAGCTACACCGTCTCCGGCGGCGAGGAGGCCGCCCGGGCGATGAGCCAGAACGCCGTGGTGAAGGAGGAGATGCGGGCCTACTTCGACGACCTGGCCGAACAGCGGCGGCGCGCGCCGAAGGACGACCTGCTCACCCGGCTGGTGGAGGCCGAGGTGGACGGGGAGCGGCTGACGCCGAACGAGTTCCTGGGCTTCTTCCAGCTGCTCCTGTCGGCGGGCACGGAGACGACCACCAACCTCATCAACAACGCGCTCCTGTGCCTGCTGGAGCACCCGGACCAGCTCGCGCGCCTCCTGGCGGAGCCCCGGCTGCTGCCGTCGACCATCGAGGAGGTCCTGCGCTACCGCACGCCGGCACAGATGGTGTTCCGCACCACGAAGGTGGACGTGGAACTGCACGGGCAGCGCATCCCCGCGGGGAAGCTGGTGCTGGCGATGGTCGGCTCGGCGAATCGCGACGCCACGAAGTTCCAGGACGCGGACCGCTTCGACATCACCCGGGACCCGAACCCGCACATCGCCTTCGGGCATGGCATCCACTTCTGCCTGGGCGCGGCGCTCTCACGCCTGGAGGGACGGGTGGCCCTGTCGGACCTGCTGGAGCGGCTGAAAGGGGTCCAGCTCGCGAGCACCGGGCCGTGGGTGCCGCGCAAGGCGCTCAACGTGCTGGGCCCCGCGCGGCTCCCGCTGCGCTTTCAGCCCGTCCGGCGGGCGGTCACGGGAGCCTGAGGGTCCGGGCGAGCAGGCATTGATTGGCTGACGTTCTCCTTTCAAGGGGTGAGCTCCATGGGATTTCCAGGGAGTCAGGATTTGCATTTTCACCCCTCCCTTGGAGAAGAAGTGAAACAAGAACTCACGGCTCTGGTCGCGGTGGTGTTCGTGCTTCTGGGTTTCGGACCCGTCAGCGCGAGCGCAGCGGTTGTCAACTTCGGCGTTATCTCATCCAAGGTCACCGTGACGGGCAACACCGCCGTGGCTACCGCTTCCATCACCGCGTCCGCGCGCGAGCTGGTCGAGGAGTACAAGGTCTGTGTGAATCCCTACAGCGGTGGAGCGCTGGACTTCTCGAAGCGCACGAACGTCTATATCGACACCGCGGCTCAGGGGGGAACCGCCTACACCTCGGCGTCCCGGACGTTCGCCAACGGGACGTATCAGTACGCTCCCTGTGTCCTGAATGAGGGTGTCTGGTATGTCCTCGGTGGGACTCCCTACAAGACCTTCACCGTGGGCGGGACCACGCCGCCCGCTTCGAGGGCACCTGTCGGGAATCTCCCCGGCTGGACCCAGAACATGGTCCAGAACTTTGACACCGCGGCGTCAACGGGAACCGGTACCGGCTCGTTCACGGGCACCTACGCGAGCTCGTGGCAGCCCTACGATGACGCCGGTAGCTACTGGCCTCGCGCGCTCATCAACGCCCATGACGGGATGATGGACATCAACCTCGATGGTGACCGTGGCGCCGCGGGTGTATTCGGTCCTCCGAGCCGCGCATGGGGACACCTGTACGGGCGCTACTCGATCCGGTTCAAGGCGGTTGGGGCTGAAGGCAACGGAACGGCGATGATGGTCTGGCCTGCGTCCAACTACTGGCCGGACGGGGAGATCGACTTCCCTGAGGGGCCGCTCGACGGCTTCTTCAACATCTACCACCACCCGACCCCTTGTGATGACGACGACGGCGACCCTGTACCGCACTGCGGCTCCTCGGACAGCCTGACCGACATCGCCACCTTCGAGGACTGGCACGTCGCCACGACCGAGTGGACCCCCACGAGCGTCAAGTATTACGTGGACGGAACGCTGGTGAAGACGGTCACGCACGACATCCCCACCACAAACCACCGCTGGACAATCCAGGTCGCGCCTGACAGCTCGAACGCTCTGCCGGGACACCTGCTGATCGACTGGGTGACCAGCTACACATACACCCCGTAACAACTCCCTGCTGATCCAAGAGGGGCCGGGCATCATGCTCGGTCCCTCTTTCATGTGGGGAGCCGCAATGGCAAATCACTGGCCGACCCGAAGGTCGAAGACGCCGCTACTGGCGCTCCCTCAAGTGGGAGCGGAGGCAGCGACTGGATGGGGCCGGGCTGCTCAAACTCACCACCGTCGGCGAACGGTCGCCTTGGGGCCGGTCACCAGGCTCGCCGCGGGTACGTCGTCGACGACGACCGCCCCGGCCGCGACCACGGCGTCGCGGCCAATCCTGACCCCGGGCATGATCGTCGCGCCCGCGCCGATCCACACGTTGTCCGCCACGTCGATGGGGGCGCCCGTGAGGTACAGCCGCCGCTCGCCCGGGTCGACCGGATGGCTGACGGTGATGAACGTGGCCTTCGGGCCGACCATCACACCTTTGCCCAGCCGGATGCCGGCGTAGTCGAGGAACGTGCAGTTCTGATTGATGAACACACGCTCGGAAAGCTCCAGATGAAGGCCGTGGTCCGTGTAGAAGGGCGGATAGATCGTGACCCTTCCCGGGAGCGGTCGGCCCAGGATCTGCTCGAACAGCGCTGCCTTGCCCACCTCGTCCTCGAAAGGCAGGACGTTGAGGCGCGACGTCAGCGCGGTGACCCGCAGCACCCTCTGGCTCATCGCCGTGAACTCGGGGCTGAGAACCCTCTCACCGCTCGCCTGGGACTCAGGGCTGTGGATGCGCATGAGACGGTCCATGGGCATTCCAAGAGCTTCGCGCCCTCCCCACACTCACGTCCAGCTGTGCGGGCGTCCTGCGGGTGGAAGAGCACCTGCTGAACGGGCAGCCCGCCGCCGTGTTCTGGAATGGCGAGCAGCCCTTCGCGGCGCTGTTGCTCGCGGTCGCCGATGGGAAGGTCCAGCGCGTGTACTTCCACGCCGACCTGCATCGGCTGAGCCGTCTCGGTCGCCAGGTCGACACGCGCTTCGACCTGGCGCGGCTGTGGCTGTCACCGCGCGAGTAATCCGCGAGACGGGCGCATCACCTCCAGGCGCTCCATCCGGTACCCGCGCCGCTCCTGCACCTGCCGGCGGATGTCGCCGCAGGCGATGGAGGAGCTGCCATGGGCCAGGGGCCTGACGGCCCCTCTGCACCTGCCACTCCAGGGCGCCCGGCTACTGGCAGAGCCCCGTCGTGCTGTCGCAGGTCCCCTCGAGGCAGGAATACACCCACTCGGGGAGTCCTCCGTCCGGCTCGGTGAAGCGGCAGCGCTCTGCCAGGCGCGGCTCCCGGACGCAGGTGCCTCCGTCCTCCACCCCCTTCGTGCAGATGAGGTAGGCCGCACAGTCAAGGCGACCGTTACACGCTTCCCCCAAGGCCTTGCCATCCGCGCAGACGCCGTTCCGGCACAGCTGGGCCCAGGGGCACTCCACGTCGAAGCGGCATTCCCCCGGGTTCGCCACGGCGCACACGTTGAACGGGGCGGTGCCCGCGTCCGGCCGCACGACGCACCGCAGCCCTTCCGCGCAGAGACCGCGGCCGCTGCCGTTGCATTCCTCTCCCTCCATCACGGTGCCGAGCGTGACGCAGCGGCCCGACGGCCCGGTGCACCCCTGGTTCGGGCCGCAGCCCCGGAACCAGCTGTCGCACCGGAGTCCTTCCGGCTGGCATTGCCGGGCCACCGAGGCGTCCGGACTGACGAGCGTGCAGACCTGCCCGTCGACACACGTCCCCAGGTCGCAGGCCGGCACGGGGATGCTCGTGCACCATGACACGGGTGCCGGCCCGCACGTCTCGCCCTGCTGCTTGTAGGCACGGCAGGTGCCGATGCCAGAAGTGTCCTCGATGGCCAGGGGCCGGCACCCGGGTGACGTGTCGGGGTCACAGTACCTGGGATTGAGGCCAAGCTTGCAGGCCTCCCCCGCGTTGGGACGCGGCGCGCAGCACCCCTGCGAACAGTTCCCATGGTCGTCGCACGGCGCGTCGCCAAAGCGGCCACAGGCACTGCCCACGGGGCGCTTGTCCGGACACGCGACGCAGACGCCCGCGTCGCTGGAGTCCTTGAGGCAATAGCCCGTGCGGCAATGGGCATCCTCGCCGCAGACCCCACCTGGCGAGCTGCCCACGAACGCACAGCCGCACGCCGGACTGGACGGCTTCAATTCGCCCGTGAGGCATGCGGATGCGGCCTGGGGCCAGTACGTGAGGGACCCTGCCTCCCGGCGCGAGCGCGGGAAGCGGGACTCACACGTCTTCCGCTCGCGCGCGGCGCACTCGGACTCGGACGTGGGCTCCAGCGTGCCGGCGTCCACGCCGGCCGCGCACAGCCGCTGTGCGGATTCCTCGCACCAGCGGTCCTCGGTGGGGACCGGGCCCGCCTCCGGCAGCACCAGCGCGGCGCACCGGTCGACCACGGGAGAATCACAGCGGCTGGCCCACGGCGCCCCCGGGTCCTCGGGGTCGGGCAACACGCAGGCGACGCTCGCGTCCGGCACACCGGCGTCGCTCCCCGCGTCCGGCGGTTCCACGCCAGAGTCCGGCGGCTCCACGCCGGAGTCCGGCGGCTCCACGCCAGAGTCCGGCGGCTCCACGCCAGAGTCCGGTGGCTCCACGCTGGCGTCCGCCACGCTTCCGGCGTCCCCCACGGGCGGGTCGTTGTGGGGACAGCCGGTGCCCAGCGCGAGCACCGTGGCCAGGGCGAACAGCAGCAACGCGTTGCGACGCGGCCCGAAGGAAGGCCCGGTCAGCGCACCTCCTGCGCGATGGACCTTCCCGTGGCCAGACATCGCCCGCTGCGTCATACCTGCTGCGTCAGTCATGTTCAGCCTCCAGGCGCGGCCAGTCCTTCCGCACCTGCCAGGGAAACTGCTGCCTTCGTATTACGCTCCCAGGGCCGCCGTCGGGCTGTTTGACGGAGAAGAAGACGCCTCGCGCCCGGACGGAAGAGGCGTGGCGGGGTGCTCAGCCCCGCTGCTTGAGCCACACGCGCAGGGGGCCCACGGACTCGAAGCCCAGGCTTCGCCATGTGTCGAGCGCCTCGCCGTGCTCGTAGCCCACGATAGGAAGGCCCGGGAACATCGTCCGCAAATGCGCGAGCAGCTCCGCGTGGAGGCGGGGTGGCGCACCTTCGGCGAGGAACGTGTTCGACAGGCCCACGACCCCCGCGGCCCGTGAGGCGATGCCTCCGGCCAGGGGGTGCGCTGGCTCGCCCGCGGCGAGGAAGACGACCCCTTCCTCCTGGAGCAGGGCAGGAGGAAACACCGGGGCATGGGCGGCCCCGGGCGGGTGGCTCCACGCGGACTCCCACGACTCCAGCTCCCCGGGTGTCCGCACCCTCCGCCAGGGCACGTGCGGGGACGTGTCGGGTACGATCGAGTCCGGGGCCGGAGCGGTCCGGGCGGGCTCATTGCAGGGGACACTCTTCGGCTGTCCCGAAGGCGGATACACGCTTGTGGCGCCCCCGCGGTGCGAGCTCCGTGCGCACCGGGGCGAATCAATCTTCCTCTGGTGGTCGGGGGATGAAGTGCATGCCGTCGTGCGGGCCGAGGTGGACGGCGACCGGATCGCGCGGCTGCGCAACTACTATCACGCGCCAGAGGTGCTCTCCGAGGTCTGTCGCGAGCTCGACGTCCCCTTCCGCACCCACGGCTACCGCCCAGGTTCTGCCTGAAAGGCGCCACCATGAAACTCGAAAGAGTCCAGTCTGCTGACGGCACCTCCGTCGCGTTCGAGAGGACGGGCAGGGGCCCTCCGCTCATCCTGGTCGGAGGAGCGTTCTGCGACCGTTCCGCTCCGACGTCGGGGACGCCGCTGGCGGCGCTCCTGGCACATCGCTTCACCGTGTGGAGCTACGACCGGCGCGGCCGCGGAGACAGCGAGGACACGGCGCCCTATGTGATTGAACGGGAGGTGCAGGACCTCTCGGCACTCATCACCGCGGCAGGCGGGTCGGCGTTCGTGTTCGGTAACTCGTCCGGCGGCCTCCTGGCCCTCGATGCCGCCGCCCAGGGACTCCCGATTCCGAAGCTCGTCCTCTACGAGCCTCCAGTCATCCTCGATACGACCCGGGCGAAGCACTTCGAGGCCCTTGCGGAGCAGCTCGACGAGGCCGCTGCGGGGGGACATCGTTCAGAGGCGGTCGAGCTCTACTTCACCCAGGTGATGCAGATGCCCGAGCCGGGCCTCGCCCGGATGCGAGCGTCGCCGATGTGGGAAGGACTCAAGCGGCTCGCGCACACGCTCAGCTACGACCTCCGCATCACGGCCCGCGGGGCCACGAGGCTCGAGCAGCTGCCCGCCGTGCGCTCGGAGACGCTCGTCATGGATGGAGGCGCAAGCCCACCCTGGATGCGCGAGACGATCCAAACCCTGGCACGCGCCATTCCCCAGGCGCGGCACCGGACGCTGGAAGGACAGACACACGCAGTCGATCCCAGGGCCTTGGCCCGAGCGCTGGAGGAGTTCCTCGGCGAGTGAGGGCCGCGAGCCCGCGCCCCCTCCAGCATCAAGATTGTATTCCCTTCAATGCCTGAAAGAATGGACACATGAACTCCAGAGTCCATTCATCAAGTCGCATCATCGGCGCTGCCTTCATGCTCTCCCTGTCGTGGCTTGCCACGAGCTGTGGAGGCGACGTATCGGAAGCGAACAATGGAAACGTGCCCCCGACTGTCCTTGAGGGTGCCACGCCTCCGCTCGGAACCTGCGACCGGCTCGCCAGCAACGCGGCGACGCTGGCAAGCCAATGGAGCGCGGCGACCGCGGGGCAGACGATCTGCCTGGCCAGTGGGAGCTACGGCACGTTCTCCGCGGGAGCAAAGCCCGGAGTGGTCACCGTCAAGCCCCAGAGCGGGGCCACCCCAACCCTGGCGCTCCACTTCAACGGTGCGAACAACGTCCGCCTTGAGGGACTCACCCTCACCTCGGCCGCGTTGCTGGGCTCCACCCGAAACGTGACGATCACCGGCAGCCGCTTCACGGGCGCTGCGACGATTGACGGGGTGTCCCAGTCCAACATCCTGTTCGACGGCAACACGCATCTCAACATCAACGCCCCCACGGGCGCCGCGCCGGCACGCATCCACCTGCCCTACAGCAGCCCGACACCCTCCGGCGTCACCATCCAGAACTCGCGCTTCGAGGGGGGCGACGCGGACGGCATCCAGACCGGGGTGGCGGTCAACATCCTCAACAATCAGTTCAAGGACATCCAGGAGAACGGCCCCAATCACACCGACGCGGTCCAGCTGCTCGGAGCTCCGGGCGCGGTGGTTCGAGGCAATTACTTCCTCAACTGCGCTTCGGGCATCGTCGCCTACGACGGCGTCGAGCGCGCGGTCATCGAAGACAACGTGCTGGATCTGCGCGGTCGTCCGTGGGCCATCGAGCTCTACTCGGATGACGGTTCGATCATCCGCCACAATACGCTGCAGCATGGGGTGTGTGACTGGAACCTCCCCTGCGGGATCATCGACATCACTCGCAAGACGGCGGACGACGTCGGGCGGGGCACGGTGATTGTTGACAACGTGGCGACGGAAATCTCCGTGTCCAACGGCTCCACCGTGGCGGAGCGCCACCACAACCTCCTTCGGCAGGACGCCCAGAGCGGCGAGCTGACCGGAGTCCCGGTGTTCATGGGGGGAGCCGCTCCCACGGACCGGTCCGGCTTCCGCCTCGCTCCGGGTTCGCCCGGAAAGGGCGCGGCCTCGGACGGCACGGACCTCGGGGTGCGTTGACGGCCCGGGGCGGCCAGGGCAGGGGGCCCCAAGGGATCCGCACGGAAATCCCTCGAAATTCTTTTCTGGGACGGCTCTCGGCTTTGCGGCTCTCCTTGGTGGAGGCGCGGTTCTCCCTGCGAAGGGCAGACCCGCGGCTCCACTGAGACACAAACACGCGCCGAACCCACACTGGAGAGCCCCTCGTGAAAAAGTATGTCTTGCTGTCGATGGTCGCCGCTGCGCTCGTGGGTTGTGGAGGCGTCGGGGAATCGCCTGAGCTGGAGGGACAGGAGGACGTGGCCGGCGAATACATCGCTCCGGTCATTCAGGAGGACGAGACGGGGCGCGTCACCGCCACCGGGGCCAACTGCCACGTCGACCTCCAATGGTGCAAGTCGCCCACCACCGGCACCTTTCAGTGTGTCAATAACGGTCAGTGCACCTTCTCGCAGGCCGTGAGCTACTGCCTTTCGTTGGTCAACAGGATCTGCTGAGCGCGGTGTTCCAGGCGCGGGTGGAGGACGACGACCGCTAGGGATTGGGGCAGGTGGCCTGGTCGTTGTTGCCGTTGATGGTCCGGGTGGGCGGCGGCCCCGTATGGACGCGGTCCGCCAGCCGCTGGGCCTGGCAGGTGGGCAGCAGGGGGTTGTCCTGCACGTCGAACCATTCTGTCGTCGACACCAGGGCCTCCATGCCCAGGTTTCGCAGGGCCGGGTTGTGCGCCACCGTCAGGGTCGCCAGCTCGCGCAGCCCGGCCAGGCCGGACAGGTCCTCCAGCAGGATGTTCTGGTGGACGGCGAGCAGGTCCAGCCGCACCAGCCTTCCCAGCGCGCTCAGGTCCTTGAGCGCCGGGTTCCGGGAGATCTCCAGCGTGTGCATGGCGCTGATGGAGGACAGGTCCTTCAGCTCGTGGAGCACGGCGTTGCCGGACAGCCGCAGCAGCCTGGACACCTGGAGCACCGGCATGCCGCTCACGGACTCCAGTGAGGGATTGTCCTGGATGCCCACCTGCTCCACCTGGGTGAGGTGGGGGATGGTCACCGTCTTGAGTCCGGCGCACTCCGCCACGGTGAGCTCCCGGAGGGACGTGAGGCCGTCCAGGCCCGACAGCGAGGTCAGCGCGGGCAGGACGGCGAGCAGCAGCTGATCAGCGCTTCGCAACGTGGCCAGTCCGGAGAGTGACTCCAGCGCCGCGTTGTCGGTCACCCAGACATTCGTGGCGAAGACGAGGTTCGGCAGGGACATGGACCGCAGCGCGTCGTTTGCCTCCACGGTGAGGTTCAGGGACAGGTGGGTGATGTGTGGGAAGGACAGGGTCTGCAATTGGGGGAGATTCTGCACCCGCAGTTGCCGTCGCGGATTCAGCGGCGTCAGGCCTTCAAGCGAGGCGAGCTTCGGCGCGTCGCCCACGACGACGTCCTCGTCGACGAAGACCGGAGGCCCGTCCGTCTTCCCGATGGAGACCGTCTCCAGGGCGGGGTTCTCCCGCAGCTCGATGCTCCGGGCGAACCGCAGGTGGGGGAGCGACACCTGGGCCAGCCGCGGATTGTTCATGACGCGCACTGTCCCCATGACGACGACCAGCTCCGGCAGGCCGAGGACGTCCAGGGTCTCGCTGGTGATGACCAGGTCGCCGTCCACGCGGGTGACTCCCTGGAGGGCGGCGAGGTCCGCCGCGCTCCCCACCAGGTAGTCGCCATCATGCACGCGCGTGGGCTGGCACACGGTGAGCGTGGTGAGGGGCTCCGTGTCGGGCTGGCGCTGGCCGTCGCCGTCCAGGTCCGGCCAGGCGTCCACGCGCGCACCGGCCTGGCCACACCGTCCCCCGGCCGGCTCGGGGTGGACCTCGGAGCGGACCCGGGTGCTGTCCACCATGCAGAAGCCGTAGGAGGCCTGGACCTCCGCGTCGTCGAGCGCGCCGGTGCCGTCCACGTCCTCGCCGGCCTCCAGCATCGTCGCGCCGCTGGAGCACGAGGGGGTCCAGCTCACCGGCCGCAGCCGCGTGAGGACGGGCGCGACGCGCGTGCAGGCCGTGAGCTCGCGGGTGACCTCGGCGTCGGCCAGCACGCCGTCGCCGTCCAGGTCCTGCCCCGCCTTCGTCACCTGCCCGCCCGTGGGGCACGCGTCACCGGGGGCGAGCGTTTCGGTTCGCACCAGCACCGTGCCGGCGCAGAGGTACTCGGTGCTGGTGACCTCGTCGTCGCCCAGCGTGCCGTCGCCGTTGACGTCCAGGCCCGTGCGCACGGCCTGTCCGCCCCGCGCGCACGCGGCGCCTGGCGGTTCGGGGACGACGCGGGAGAGGGCCTGGGGGCTGAAGACGCCAAGGTCGATCGGTGCGCAGCCTCCCGCGACCAGGGAGAGTGCCAACCACGGACCCCGAATCCACCGCATGCGTCGCTTCTCCCGTGACACCCGGCTGGCCGCCGGAGACACGGGAGAGGATAGCGGCCCGGCTTCCTCCGCACGAGAGGTGAGGCCGGACCGGGCCCTGTCCGTCCGCTCAGGAAGCCAGGGCTTCCGGCCTGGCCGCCGTGTCGTCCGGCTTCACCAGGGGCCTCTCGGAGCCGAAGCCCACGGCGATGATCTCGTTGCGGGGCTCGGAGTACCAGGGCCGCGTCTTGCTTCGTGTCATCCGCATCCACGAGCGCGTTTCACCGGGCTTCCGTCACTGCCAGGACGGTTCGACGTCGTTCGCGCTCACGGTGTTCGTCAGGTTGGTGAGGTTGCCGTTGACGGACCGCATGAAGATTTCGCTCCGGCTCGTGCCGCCCGGAAGGCGCTCGAACACCAGGGTATCGGAAGTAGGACTGTAGGCCGGGCATTGGTCGTCCTCCGGCCCGTTCTGCAGCGCGACCAGACCCGTCCCGTCCGCGTTCATGGAGTAGAGGTCCCGCTCGTACAGGCTCTGCACCGAGATGCTCGCGGTGAAGGCAATCTTCGTCCCCGCCGCGTTGTAGACCGGGAAGAACGAGGTCCAGTTGGAGGGGCCTTCGTTCAGCCTCACCAGTCCCGTCCCATCCACGTTGATGCGGTAGATGCCCCGGAAGGGAATGTCCGACGTGCTCAGCGCCTCGTAGCCGAACACGACCTTCAGGCCATCGGGGCTGAAGCTCGGCGTGAGGTAGCTGCCAGCGCCTTGCAGGTCCGTGGCCAGGAGGGTCTGGTTCTGGCCGTTGGCATCCATCAGGTAGAGGCTGCACCGGGAGGTGCAGTGGGCGAAGACGATGCGCGTCCCGTCGGGGCTGAAGGCGGGTTGTTCGTCATCACCTTCCCAGTTCGTGAGCCGCTGCATGTTGCTGCCGTCGATGTTGGCGGTGACGATCTCGAAGCCGCCAAAGTACGGGAACGTCTGGCCGTAGGCACGCTGCCAGACCACCTGGGTGCGCGCCTTGTTGAGTTTGGGGCGCCGGTCCATCACGAGGTCGTTCGTGAGGCGGGTCAACACGGTGCCATCGGTGCCCATCACGAAGATGTCGTAGGTGTTGAGGGTTTCGGTGGAGTCGCTTCCCCGGTTCGACGCGAAGGCGATCTTCGTCGGCGGTGGGCAGTTGGGGAGGCACGTCTTCGCCGTGACGTCGTCCTCCGCGACCTCCTGTCCAGGGCTGGAGACACCGCACGCGGCCGTCAGCAGGACTGCTCCAAGGATGCAGCTTCTTCCCATCATCATGGCACTGGCTCCCAACGGAAGGGCGAACATGACGTCGACAGAGCAAGGGCAGGGCCAATCCACGTTCAAGGCCGCTTCCCCTGGAGCGACCTGTGAGGACGGCAAGTCTTGCCGCGATCCGGCGCTTCGGGCCGGCAAGAGTCGCCGGCGCCGGCTGGGTTTGCCGGCCGTGGACCTGCTCATCCACCGCGAAGGCGCGCCGTCGTCCAGGCCATCACCGCCGAAGCTGTCCCGGGCCTTCAACTCACGGCGCCGCGAGCTTCGTCACGAACGTGTCGGAGGTCCCCACCAGCGTGTTGCCACCGAAGTTCCCCCCCGTATAGCCCCCCAGGTAGAGGTTGCCGTTGGGCTCCCGGTTCACGCCATTGCTGTAGACAGCGGCCTGCCCTCCCGCTGGCGACACCGCCGGATCCTGCTGGACCACCCACAACCGGTTGCCCGCGGTGTCGAACTTCGCGACGTAGTTGTGCGCCTTCATGACCGTGGTGTTGGTGAGGTTGCCCACGTCTCCCTGCGCGCCGCCGCTCACGTAGATCTCCTCCCAGGTCCGGTTCGTCGCGATGCCGTAGCCCTGCGCGAAGCTCCCCGGCGCGCCCAGCTGGACCGACCAGATGCGGTCGCCGTTCCGGTCGCGCGCGTGGAGGAAGGCATCCCTCCCGCCAATCATGGGATTGCCGTCCAGGCCGCCCGTCGTGTAGCCCGTGATGTACGAGCGTCCCGCCGGGTCTCCCACGAGGTCATTCACGCGCGCGGGAATCCCCACCGCCCCGGAGGTCCGCGTCCAGAGGGCCGTGACGGGGTTCGTGACGCCGTCGTTGACGCAGGTGATCAACTCCAGCCGGTTGAGGGAGATGACGACCACGCCCGAACGGGTGTCGTTGTCGTCCGTCACGTGCAGGCGGTACTGGCTGTAGGTCGCGGGGGCGGAGAGCGTGAACTCACGCCGCTCGAACCCGCCACAGTTCGTCTGGTTCGTGCGCGTGTCCAGCACCACCCACGCTGAGCCGTTCCAGCCCTGGAACGTCCAGTCCCTGGGCGCGCGCGTGGTGAGGCTGGGGCCGTTGGCGAAGGCGAGGGCATCGCGGTGGATGGCGGCGGTGCCAGCGGGCACCTGGTAGGCAAGCCACGCGGGCGCCTGGTCCACCGCGGAGATCCACAGCGGCTGTTGTTCGCGTCGAACGCCTTCCAGGCCTCGTAGGTATCGCTGAAGACCCCCGAGCGCGTCACGCTGCCCGCCGGGCTCGTGGAGCCCGTCAGTGCCGGCACCGCGGAGGAGCAGTCGACCTCGGGCCGCCCCAGCGTCGGCATGAACCCTTGCACGAACGTGCTGTAGGTCTCGTTGATCATCCGCTGCGACTCCGCGGCGATGGTGGCGAACACCAGCGACGACTTGCCCGAACCCGAGACGCCGGTGAACACCGTCAGCCGCCGTTTGGGAAGTTCGAGGCTCACGTCCTTCAGGTTGTTCTCGCGGGCACCCCGGACGCGGATGAGGTCGTGGCCGTCCGCGGGATGCGGGCTGGAGGAGGGCATGCGCTGGGTCATGGAAGAGGGCACCCAAGGTGGGCGGGTGGGGAGCAAGGGAAGGTGCTGGATGGCTTCTATCCTGTCCATGCGCCTGCCATGCATGGCATCCTTTCCTGACCATGGAGATGGGAGGGCATATGCGAGGATTTGTCGTCGCGGTGATGAGCGCTGCAATGCTGATGGGGTGTGGTGGTGTCGAAGTCGAGCAGGAGGGGCCCGAAGTCGAGGCGCCGCAGGACACGACGCAGCTCTGGCGATGCGGTAAGGACTACTTCATCGACTACTACGCGGACCCCGCCCATACCCAGTGGGTCGGCTCGCAGCAATGCATTTGCAACGAGGATCGCATCTCGACAGGCGTGACGAACACGCAATACCGGGTCTTCGTCTACGAGTACTCCTGTTCCCGCGCCCTCCCACTGTAGCGGGGGCTTGAGACCCCCGGCGCAGCAGGGCCGCCGGTCAAGAGGGGGGCTCTCACCCAGGCCCCCCTCCTTCAGAAGAGCCCCGGGCCGACAACCGCGAGCAGCTCCTCGGTGGTCCCCTTGTAGGAGATCCCCACCGCGCCCAGGTGGCCGGTGCACCAGGGCTGGTCCGCCACCCAGCGGGCCACGAAAAGGGGAGGCGCGGATTGTCCCCGCCCCATGCCCGGATGGGACACCTGGCGACAGCGTCCGCACCCGGCCGCACGTCAGGAGGTTGCCTTCTCCACCAGTTCCCCCAGCGTCTCGAGTTCCTTCGGGAAGAAGCCGCGGACGTTCTCCTTGGCCTCGGGGTCCAGGAGCAACTGGAACCAGAGCTTCACCAGCGTCTCCACCTGCTCCCCGAAACTGGGGTCCTCCGACCATGCGTTCAGCGTCGCCACCAGGTCTGGCGGCGGAGCGTCCTCATCGAGCAGCACCGTCACGGGCTTCGACGACTGCCGAGAGACCGTGACCTTCGAGCTGTCGTGCTGTTCCATCGAGGTGCTCATGAACACAGGCTTCTGCTTGCGCGCATTGGAAGCCCGCTCCTGCTTCTGAACGAACTTCCGGCCCTCCTCGTTCTGCAAGGCCCTGGCCGCGGGACGAACCAGGCGGGTGCCGTCCTCGGCGAAGAGGAACCACTGCAGCAGCACGTCCTGGAGCAGGTAGAGATACAGGGTGGAGAACCGGCCATACGATGATTCATCCGTGGGGTCCGTCTTCCGGACGAAGTTCTCGAACAGGGCAATCTTCTCGGGACGCCCCAGGTCCGAGACGGACTGGCTGTAGCGGACCAGGGGCCTGCACTTGCGGATGAGCTCGAACAGCTCCTCGACGACCCGGAAGCGGACGCCCGTCGCGGACGGGAGCATCGTCACCGTCAGCCGCTCGAAGCCCGGCACCACCCCGAGCATCTTCTCCCAGCGCTCCGCCTGCGGGTTCCCCTCGTCCTCGATGAAGATGGTGGGAACGCCCAGGTAGGCGGGGCCTTCGAGCACGCCGCTTCGCATGCCGATGCTGACCGTGCGGTAGGTGCGCGCCAGGAAGTCGATGAACCGCAGCTGGGCGATGCGGCCCTGGCCATCGTCGTCGCTCGCGAGAGCCTTGTGCTTCCAGAACTCGATGAGGTTCAAGCCGGTGCTGAAGGGCGGCCACATGAAGCTCTCGTGCTTCCTCGCGCCCGAGCTGCGGCTGTAGAACTTGTCTCCAATGAATGCATACGGAATGCCGCGCTCCTTCAGCATCCGGGCAATCTGGGAGAGGCCCGAGATGCTGGTGTCCAGCTCCGGGTGGGCGGGATGACTCTTGTCCTTCTTGCCGCTGAACCGGACCCAGAGCAGCGCCAGCTTCCCCCCGGCCAAGGGCCGATGCGACTCGTTGAGTTGGCTGGCGAGTTGCTCGACCAGCTTGGAGAAGGCCTCGTCCAGGGACTTCTGCGGTGTGCCAATCCAGTGCGTCTGGAGCATCTGGGTGGCCAGGGTGGCATTCACCTTGAAGGCATTGCTGACGATGGAGTTCGAGTAGCCGACGTGGAGCCCCTGCTGGCTGTCCTTCGCGGCGCGGTAGAGGGCCTCCACATCACCGCCGGCCCAGTCGTTGCTCGGGTGCCGCACGTCCGCGAAGACAATCCTGTCGCGGGAGATCCCACTGGCCCGGTAGAATGCGGAGATGTTCCGCACCTCGGTTTCCGCCTCTGGGTCCTCCCCGTCGCAGATGAGGCAGACCTTCTTCTTCGAATCCAGTATCAGCGCGGCCGCCACGGCATACCGGTCACCGCTCGCGTACCAGGCCTGAAGGATGATGTTCATTCCAGACGTTCCTTCGCCGCCCCGAAGGACCGTCAGGGCTGGACGAACGCCAGAATAGAGCACGGGCCGCGCGCCGGGGGTGACGGATTCTCCGTCGCATGTTCCACCCCCCTGCGGGCAGGGGTGTCAGTCGCGTGGCTTCAGGATTTCATCCAGGATCGCCGGTGTGCCCTCGACCCGCCGCAGCCGGGGATAGCGCAACCCCTCATGCCAGGGAATGAGGGCGGAGCGGGTGGCCGTGCCCTGGCGCCAGGAGAGCCGCAAGGGCTCCTGGTGGGCGGTGGCCTTGACGGCGTCCTTCAGTCGTTGCGCAGCGTAGGGGCTCCCATTCACGGCCGTCACCACCGCGCCGGGCAGCAGGCCCACCTTGAAGGCAGGCCCTTCCCAATCCACCCGGAGCACCTTGCCGTCCTTCGCGAGCGTCATGCCGAGCGAGTCGCCGAGATCCACGTTCCCGCTCGCCGCCTCGGCCCGCCGGACGGCGTCCGTGGGTTCCTCGCTCCAGGTGAGCGTGTAGCCGCCTTGCGTGATTCCACCCAGGGGCGGGGCGTCGTGCGTCTCTTCAATCCGGGAGCGGAAGAAGCCTGACCAGTCATGGGGCAGGATGTCATTGAGCGTGGTGACGATGTCTTCCAGCGTGTACGTCATCGTCACCTGGCTGCCCGCGCGTACGCCGAAGAACGCCCGAGCGAAGTCATCCAGCGACTTGCGGCCGCCACTGCGCTGCCGCAGCAGCGTGTCGGCCTCCAGCCAGATCAACGCGCCCTCGGAGTAGGCATCGAACATGTCGCGCTGCCAGCCCCGCCAGGAGAGCGGCTTGCGGCGCTGCACGACGGCGTCGTTCGTCACGTCCCGGAGCGGGCGCCAGCGCCGGCCGGGGCGGCTGGCCATGGCCGCCGCGGTCGCGGCCCAGTCGTCGAGCGCGTCCTCCCGCGTCCACAACCCCGCCCGGGTGGTGAGCACGTCCTGCCAGTAGGACGTCAATCCCTCGAAGACCCAGAGCAGTGAGTCGCGCTCTGGCGTGTTGAAGTCCGGCGTCCACATCTCCGCGGGGCGGCGGAACAGGCCATTCCACGAATGAACGAACCCATGCGCCAGACGTCCACGGTGCTCGGGCCTGTCCTTCCAGGTCGTGAAGAAGTCGGCGGGGAGGGCGTTCTCACCCGCGCGGAGGTGTTCGAAGTAGCTGGGGCCGAAGCCGTCCGCCAGCCAGACCATCAGGTCGTAATGGTCGTAGTGTTGCGAGCCGAAGAGCCGGTAGGCCTGTTGCACGAGTGCCTGGTAGCCCCGGACGAATCCGGGAGGCGGTTCGAGCCCCGCGGCGTCGTCGGCCACGATGTTCACGTGGACCGGGACGGGATCGTCGCTCAACAGGATGCGTTTGAAGGCACGGCCGGCAATCACAGGTGAGTCAACCAGCGTGTCCAGCGTCACCGGCTGGAACCGGACCTCACCGCCCTCCCGTCGGGCGACGGTCAGCGGCGTGGCGAACTCCCAGGTGGGCGGCAGCTTCACGCTGGCCTCATAGGTGATGCGCCGGACGTAATGGCCCGCGGGATACAGCACCAGGTGATGCCATTGCAGGTCCAGCATCGTGGACGTGGCCACCACTGGGCCCACGCGCGGCTCCGTGGCGCCCAGGAACTGGGAGTGCACGTCGATGGACGTCACGCCAGCGGGGATGTCGATGTGGAAGGCCGCGACCTGGACGGCGTCGCGGGTCCAGGCAATGACCCTCTTTCCGGCCTGGACCTTCAGCCCCGCGAGTCCTTCCAACGGACCGGTGGGCCCATGGTCCCCGGGAAGCCACTGCGGGAAGAGCAGCGTCAACCGCCTTCCGGGCGCGACCGGGAGGGTCTGCTTGACGCGGAAGAGACCGCGCGCCGTGTCGGTGGCGTCGACGTGCAAGCGGATGGTGCCGGGGAAGGGCGTGTCACGCGGCGCCTGGATGGGCGGCGGCATGGGCGCGGGTTGGGGCAGCGGCCAGGACTGGGATGCGGAGGGTGCCTGGGCGTGCGCCGCCGTCGAAACCATCCAGACGGCCACCGTGGCGACAACGCATGGCATGACCCTGACGCTTCGAGTTTGGGCGGGAGAGGCCGGCATGACGAGCGTCGTAGCCCGGACCCGCCTTGCCGAAAATTCCGAAGTCTGGAAGCCTGGGTTCGAGGAAATCGAACGATGCTCCCCCGGATCAACCTGGACATGGATGTCTTGCGGACGTTCGTGACGGCCTTCGAGCTGGGCAGCTTCGCCCGGGCCGCCGCACGGGTGGGCCGTTCTCCGTCAGCGGTGAGCTCCCAGCTGCGCAAGCTGGAGGAGCAGGTGGGCCGCGCGCTGGTGGAACGCTCCGGGCGCGGGCTGGTCCTGACCGAGGCGGGAGAGGTGCTGCTGGGCTGCGCGCGGCGGATCCTCGAACTGAATGATCAGACCGTGGACAGCTTGCGAGGCAGCGAGTTGGAGGGCGAGGTCCGCCTGGGGTTGCCGCAGGACTTCGCCGAAACCTGGCTGCCCCGGGTGCTCAGCACCTTCGCGCGCGCGCATCCGGCGGTGCGCATCCAGGTGCGCACCGAGCGCAACGCCCACCTCGTCAACCACGTGATGACGGGCAAGCTGGACCTCGCGCTTGCCTGGAGCGGTGGGGCTCGCGGCTGCAGTGAACGCATCGCGGAACTGCCGCTCGTGTGGATTGGTCAGCCTGGCTGGCAGCGCACCGGAAGCCGCGGCCAGCCGCTGCCGCTCATCGCCTTCGAAGCGCCCTGCGTGTTCCGGGAGGCCTGTACGACCGCCCTGGACCGGAAGGGGCTCGCCTGGCGGATCGCGTTCGCGAGCCCGAGCCTCGCGGGCCTGTGGGCGGCGGCCGAGGCGGGGCTGGGCGTGACGCTGCGAACGGCCTTCGGCCTGCCGAAGACGCTGGCCGTGCTGGAGCCCGGCGCCTCAGGGCTGCCCGCGCTCGGGAGCGTTCCGGTGCACCTGCTCAGGGCCGAACGGGAGCCGAGCAAGACCGTGGCCCAACTGGCCAGCATCCTGCGTGAAGCGCTCGCGCAGGAGCTGACGACACCCCGGCGCGCGCGGCCGCGCGGCGGGGGCTGACGCTCACCGGAGCTGGGCCGCCACCAGTGCCGCGTAGGTGCCACCCCGCTCCAACAGGTCGCCATGGCTGCCCGCCTCCACCAGTTGCCCATCCGCCATGGTGAGGATGAGATCCGCGCCCACCACGGTGCTCAGCCGGTGCGCGATGACGATGCGCGTGCAGTGCAGCCCGGCGAGGGCCTCCTGCACCCGGAGCTCCGTGATGGAGTCCAGCGCGCTGGTGGCCTCGTCCAGCAGGAGGACCGCGGGCTTGTTCACCAGGGCCCGCGCCAGGGCGAGGCGCTGCCGCTGTCCTCCGGAGAGGGAGGAGCCGTGGTCCACGAGGATGGTCTCGTAGCCCATCGGCATGGCGAGAATCTCCTCGTGGAGCTGGGCCAGCTTCGCGGCCTCCACCACCGACTCCAGGGGGAGGGTGGGGTCCGCCAGCGAGATGTTGGCCCGGATGCTCGTGCCGAAGAGGAAGGTGTTCTGCATCACGATGCCGAGCTGCTGCCGCACGGAGCGCAGCTCCATCCCGAGCAGATCCTTCCCGTCGTAGAGGACCCGGCCCGAGGACGGGCGGTGCATCCCCCGGTCCTCCCCCTG
>NZ_RAWA01000709.1 GCF_003611675.1 Corallococcus sp. CA053C | reverse complement strand
CCCTCCCCTGGAGCCGGTCAGTCCTCGAAGAGGGCGATGAGCTGCTCCACGGTCTCCTCGAAGGGGGAGTTGGAGTGGGTGTCCTGCTTGAGGAAGTCGATGATGGCGTCGTACTTCTCGATGGCGTAGTCGGTGCGCGCGTCGGCGCCTGCCTGGTAGGCACCCAGGAGGATGAGGTCGCGCTGCTTCTCGTAGGTGGAGAGCGTCTCGCGCAGCTTGCCGGCGGCCTTCTTGTGCTCCTTGGAGACAATGCCGCTCATCACACGGCTGAGGCTCGCGAGCACGTCCATGGCGGGCCACTGGTTGCGTTCACCCAGGGCACGGTTGAGGATGAAGTGGCCGTCGAGAATACCTCGGACTTCGTCGGCGATGGGCTCCTCCATGTCACCGCCGGCCACGAGGCAGGTGTAGATGGCGGTGCACTTGCCCTTCTCCGAGTTGCCCGTGCGCTCCAGGATGCGCGGCAGCATGGAGAAGACGCTGGGCGGGTAGCCCTGACGCGCGGGGGGTTCGCCAATGGCGAGGCCGATGTCGCGCTGGGCGCGCGCCAGACGCGTCACGGTGTCGAGCATGAACAGCACGTTGCCGCCGCGCTCGCGGAAGTACTCCGCGATGGCCGTGGCCACATAGGCGGCGCGCAGGCGCACGAGGCTGGGCTGGTCGGACGTGGCGCACACCAGGACGGCGCGCTTCATGCCCTCCTCGCCCATCGCGTCCTCGATGAACTCGCGCACCTCACGACCACGCTCGCCGATGAGCGCCACGACGCTCAGGTCGGCCTGGGTGTTGCGGGCAATCTGTCCCATCAGCGTGGACTTGCCGACGCCGGAGCCTGCGAAGAGGCCCACGCGCTGGCCCTCGCCCACGGTGAGCAGCCCGTCGATGCAGCGGACGCCCAGGGGCAGCGGCCGTTCGATGCGCTGGCGCGTGAACGGATCCGGGCAGTCGCGGTCCACGGACCAGTCGATGAGGCCGTCGCCCTCCAGGGGGCGCCCGTCCATGGGCTCGCCGATGCCGTTGAGCACGCGGCCCAGGAGCGCGTCGCCGCACTTGATGGTGAGGGGGCGCCCGGTGGGGATGCACTCGCTGTCCGGACCGATGCCGTACAGCTCGCCCAGGGGCATGAGCATCACCTCGTCGCCCACGAAGCCCACGACCTCCGACTTCATCGCGCCGCGCAGGCGGCTCTTGATGAGCACCACCTCGCCGATGCGGACGTTGGGCACGCTCGCCTTGATGACGAGGCCCGTGAGTTCGGTGACGCGACCGCGCACCCGGACGAGGGACGCCTCCTTGATGAGGTCGTAGTAGCGCGAGAGGTCGATGGCCATGGCGGGTTCCTAAAGGCTCAGGCCGGACCGCTCTTGCGGGCGGGGTCGGGCAACAGGATGTTCTGGAGCATCTCCAGCTGGGTGGGCAGCTGCGCGTCCACCGTGCCGGCCTCCGTCTGCACGATGCAGCCCACCGGGGCGACCTCCGGGTCCTCCTTGATGGCCAGGTCCACCGTGCGACCGATGAGCTCCATCAGCACCGGGCGCTTGGCGCGCAGCACCGCGGCCGTCTTCGGGTGCACGCGCAGCACCATGGCGCGCGCGTTGCGCAGGTTGTCGATGGCCGCAGCGCACAGGTCCACCATCAGATCCGGGTCGCGCTCCAGATCGCGGCCGATGATCTTCTCCGCCATCTTCAGCGCCAGCCCGATGATGTCGCGCTCGTGCGAGGTGAGCAGCTCCCCGGCCTGGATCTTCGCGCGGAGGACGAGCTCCGTCGCCTGCGCGAGCCCCTCCTGGCGTCCCAGGTCCCGGGCCTTGGCGAAGTGCTCCTCCTTCTCACGCTGGGCCTCGGCGAGGATGCGCTCCTTCTCGCGGTGGGCCTCCTCGATGATGCCCTGGGCGCCCTGGCGGGCCTCGAAGACCTCGGCGTTCATCACGCCCGCGCGAGGCGGCCGCAGCGCCGGTCGCTCCGAGGCGACGACCACCGACTCCGCCAACCCGTCCCCCTTGATTACCTTGCCGATCGCCATGGGCTGCTCCTTGCGGACCGGATGCTAGCGCGTTCCGCCGCGCGGTCCACGCCCTCCAGGGCCGCCCGGTCCTTCGGGGCCCTGTCGGTCGGCGGGAGCGGGACGCCTGCGGCCCACCTGCGTCCCCTCCGAGGACCTGGGGGACGCCTGGCCGGAGGCCGGGCCAGCACGGCCCGCGAGCACACGCGGGGGACGCTCGGGCTCGCCTCCGGGTTCGGGGCGCGTCGAGGGGGGACGGCCGCCGGTGCGCGAGCGCAGCACCCGGGCCCCGTC
>NZ_RAWA01000708.1 GCF_003611675.1 Corallococcus sp. CA053C | reverse complement strand
CCCCAGGTCCCTCGCGAGCCGCCCCGCGCGACCGCGCCACCTGCTCCGAGCGCCGCTCCCCCGGTGCGGGCCCCGCCTTCGCGCGGAGGCCCCGACGCCCCCGATCCGCGCCGCGTGGAGGTGGTGGAGCCGCGGGTGGAGTCCTCTTCTGGACGCATCGACGCGGAGGACCTGCGCCTGGCGCTCCAGTCGGTGACTCCGCTCGTGCAGCAATGTTTCGAGGACGCCGCACAACGCAACCCGGGCACACAGGAAGTGAAGTTGCGCTTCACCGTGGAGGGCGAGGGCGAGGCGGGGAAGATGAACCGGGGCGAACTCGTCTCCAGCACCATCCCCGACCCGATGGTGCAGGCGTGCGTGCTGGACTCGCTCCTGGACGCACGGTTCCCCGCACCCCGGCTGGGGGGGACGGCCCGGGTTGTCTACCCGTTCCGCTTCCGCGCGCCGTCCCAGGGGCTCCCAAGACCTGGGGAGGCTGGCCCGTGAGGTCGGGTTGCGCATAAGGTTCGGCCCCCTTCCCCCGCGCATGCCCGTCACCGTCGAACAGCTCGTGCCTTCCCACACGGACGCCTTGCGCGCGCTGCTGGCGAAGGACCCCGTCCACAACCTCTACCTGCTGGGGTTGCTGGAGGAGTTCGGCATCGCGGCCCCGGCGCGCGAGGCGGCCTTCTCCTTCCACGGCCGCTTCGACAGCGGCGTCCTCACCGCGGCCGTCTTCGTGGGCGGCGACGGCGGGCTCGTGGTGCCCAGCGCCAGCGACGCCAGCGTCACGGGCGTCATCGCGGACGCGCTCGCCACGACCCTGAAGCTGCGCGCCACCGTGGGGGACAAGTCCGCGGTGGACGCGCTCGTGCGCAGCCTGTGTGACGGCAAGCCGCGCCTGTCGCGCACCCAGCGGCTGTTCAGCGTCTCCGCGGACGACCTGGGCCCCTTCACCAACCCCACCCTGCGCCTGGCCCGCGAGGAGGACGTGCCCCGCCTCCTGCCCCTGGCCCAGGGCTACGTGCGGGAGATCCTGGAGCGCGATCCGCTCACCGAGGATCCCGCCCACTACGAGGCCCGCATCCTCCAGCGCGTGCGCCAGCGCCGCACCTACGTGCTGGAGGAGAACGGCGCGCTCGTCTTCAAGGTGGACATCGGCTGCCGCTCGCAGTTCGGCGCGGAGCTGGAGGGCATGTACACGCCGCCGGACCGCCGCCGCGAAGGCCACGCCACGCTGTGCCTGGGGCAGATCTCCCGGCACCTCCTGTCGTCGCTGCCCCGGCTCGCGCTGCGCATCGACGAGCGCGACGAGAGCATGGCCCGCATCGCGCGCAAGGTGGGCTACCACGCCGGCCGCACCCAGCGGCTCGTGCTGGTGGAGTAGTCACCGTGTCGCGAGGCCCTGTTGCCCCTGGAGCCACGCAGGCAACACCGGCCTGTTGCTCCCGGCACAACAGGGATTGCCAAAAAGGCACGTAAACAACTGAAAACACGTCAGCCCTGAGGGAGGGCATGACGCTTGCTCCTGGGAGGCGTGGCACGCGGCAACCGCGAGCCCGGCGGCCCCAATCACCGCCGCATTTCATGGGAGCAGGACGATGAAGGCTTTCCAGACGCTGGCGAAGGTGTGTGCTTTCGGAGTGGTGGCGCTGACGGCGGGCACGGCGAGCGCGTGGCAGTACTACCCGGGCTCCGCGTTCAAGGCGTCCTTCGCGGGCGACGTGAGCTGTCTGAACGTGCAGAGCTACTCGGCGATGCGCAACGACTGCACGACGGCGCGTCTGGTGACCGCCACGGTGCCGATGTGGACGGTCGGCTGGCACCCGACGTCCGTGTCCATCTACGGCAACAACAGCTGGTGTGAGACGACCACCGTGAACGGCGTGGGCAACGGCGCGAACCTGGGCGCGACGACGTACACGCTGGCCGGCCCCTTGAGCTGGCAGACCCTCAACACGGGCGACCGCTACGTGTGGGAGGACTCCGCCATCGTCTTCCGCTGCAACCTGCAGCCCGGCGGCGTCATCGGCGGCTTCAGCATCGACTGACGTGCGCTTCCCCCACCTTCCGCCGGATGAAGTCGTCCGGCGGAAGGTGCCGTGTTGATGCGCGGCCGCGCGAAGTTTCGTCGTCCTCATTCCTCCCCTTCGCGCGGCCCGTTCCTTCTTCCCGCAGTCCCTCGCGAGCGTCCCGATGTCCTCCCGGCTCCAGACCTTCCTCGCCCTCTTCAACACGGCCGCTGTCGTCGGCGTGCTGCTCGCCTTCCTCGGCCACCAGCGCACGTCCGAGCAGGAGCTGGAGGCGCTGAGGGACCAG
>NZ_RAWA01000707.1 GCF_003611675.1 Corallococcus sp. CA053C | reverse complement strand
CGCCCGTGCCCCCGCCGCCCGCGAAGGACGAGGCGCGGCGCAACGGCCGGGTGCGGATGCACACGACCATCGACACGCGCAGCGACTCCAACTTCTTCACCGGCTTCTCCATGGACATCAGCGAGGGCGGCATCTTCATCGCCACGGTGGAAGCGGTGCCGCGCGGCACGCCGGTGGAGCTGGACTTCACGCTGCCGGGCGGCCAGCCCCTCACGGTGACCGGCGTGGTGCGCTGGGCCCGCGACGGCAACGACCGCACCCCGGAGCTGATGCCCGGCGTGGGCGTGCAGTTCACCACCCTGCCGCCAGAGGTGGCGCACGCCATCTCGTCGTTCGTCGCCACGCGCGACCCCATGTTCTACCCGGACTGATTCCGGGGGCGGCACGTTGGGGCGCGAAGGCGTCCAGCGGTTTTGCTAGGACGCCGGGCATGATCGACCACCTGAGCTTCTACGCGACCGACTTCGCCGCCTCGAAGGCCTTCTACGAGGCGCTGCTCCCCACACTGGGCTGCGGC
Organism: Corallococcus sp. CA053C; assembly: GCF_003611675.1. GTDB lineage: Bacteria > Myxococcota > Myxococcia > Myxococcales > Myxococcaceae > Corallococcus. The sequence continues at coordinate 1,806 of NZ_RAWA01000707.1, read as the reverse complement.
CTCGTGATGGAGATGACCTCCACCTGGGACCCGGAGTTCCCCACGCGCCGGATGGCCGCCTTCGGTCCGCCCCAGCGCCCCGTGCTGTGGATCATCGAGACGAAGACGCCCGCGTCTCCCCGGCACGTCGCCTTCAGCGCGAAGAGCCCGGAGGCCGTGGACGCCTTCCACCAGACCGCGCTGAAGGCCGGCGCCCGCGACAACGGCGCCCCCGGCAAGCGGCCCCACTACCACGCGGGCTACTACGGCGCGTTCGTGCTCGACCCCGATGGCAACAACATCGAAGCGGTCCACCACGGCGCGCCGTGAGGCGCCCCCGCTGAGACATGCGACGCGTCTCAAGCGGGTCTTTCCAGGCCGTTCCGTCAATGCCATGCGCGGCCGCGCAAGCCATTGGAGGACCCGTAGCCGTCCTCAGGGCTGGTTCGGATCCGCGCCAATGCCCTGGAAGGGGTTGAACGTGTACGTCGTCGAGAACTGGGTGGACGGGCTGAAGTAGTACGCGGCGAGCTTCGCCGGGTCCTTCGCGATTTCTCCGCGCAGGATGGGGCCGTCGTTCTGGTCATCCCAGCCCCAGGGCGCGTTCGCGGAGTTGGTGCCGCAGTTGCCCGCCGCCAGCCCGCAGCCGCCCCCCGTGTCGCCCCGGAACGTCCCGTCGGACACGAACAGCGTGGTGAGGTCCCGGCGCGGCCAGAGCCCCTCGGTGGGGCTGTAGTTGTCGAGCAGCATGTAGCGCACGTCCGCATCCGTGGCGGACGAGGGCTGCTCCGCGAGGCTGAGCGACGGGTAGTACTTCACGCCGTCCCCGACGATGTCGAAGTACGGCCACGCCTTGAGCCCGTGGCCCTTGGCCTCCTGGGCGGTGACGGGGTGGAGCTGCCCTTCGAAGGAGGCGAGCGACAGCGTGCCGTCCAGCGACTCCGACCCCGAGCCGAGCGGGCTGCCCGCCGGCACGTAGGAGAAGAAGTCCTTGTGGGCGACCGTCACCGCGCCGACGAGCGCGCCGTACTCGCTGCCGTCGCGCTTCACGACGAGGAGCACCCCTTCGCCGTCGTTCTCATGCTCCGTGTCGAAGATGGAGTCGGACCAGTCCCGCGGATGGAAGAAGGTGTAGAGCAGGTACCAGTGCGAGGACGTCTCCACCACCGACTGGTAGGCGTGCGCGGTGAGCGCCCGCGAGCCGGTGTTGTCCCAGTTGTTCGTCCCGCTCCAGTCCCCGTCGAAGTCGACGCGGGTGAGGAAGTCGGACCGGCCGCTGAGCGAGTGGGAGCCCGTGACGTCCACGTCCTGGTAGTGGATGGGCGCCCACCGCTTCGTCAGCGCCGCCCGCGCCGCGGTGGACCCGACGCCGTTCAACAGGGCCTGCCGGGCCTGGCCGAACAGCGCCTCCTCCTCTGACACACCCTCTCCGCAGGCGGAGAGCAGCCCCAGCGCCAGGATGACGGCCGTGAGCGACGGGACTCCGGGAGAACGACGAAGCGATGACCGCATGGAAGCCCTGCCTTCTTGCCGTGGGCGGTCATCAGACGTTATCCGGGAATATTTGTGAAGAATGCTTTAGCGGAAACTCCGGTTGGCGGCTCCCCCCCATTCCAGACGGTGGCCGGCCCCGGCGTCCAGGGCATGCACTTCGCGGTCGCAAACCCTATCGTAGGCCTGCCCGCATCCGTCGGATACCGGACCCGGCCTGTCACCCGGGGCTGAAACACGGCCCGGCGTCTGGCGGAAAGACACACAATCCACGAGGGGGGGTGTGCCTGCCTCCCCCCAAGGAGACCCCGTCCGCATGAGCACGCCCACCCGGAC
>NZ_RAWA01000706.1 GCF_003611675.1 Corallococcus sp. CA053C | reverse complement strand
TCGGGAGGGTGGGTCGATGGCGGAGGTCTTCTTCTGGTGCGCGGCGCTGGCACTCGTGCACACGTATTTCTTCTATCCCCTGAGCCTGTTCGCTCTGGAGGGCATGGCGCAGGTCTTCCAGAACATGCGGCGGATGCGTTCCGGGGGCACCGTCCAGGCGAGCGTCCCCGCGGGGCCGCTTCCGTCGGTGAGCCTGGTGGTGGCCGCGTACAACGAGGCCTCCTGCATCGAAGAGAAGCTGCGGAACAGTCTGGCATTGGACTACCCGGCGGACCGCTTCGAGGTGGTCATCGGTTCGGATGGCTCCACGGACGGCACGGACGGGCTCGTGCAGCAGTGCACGGATCCCCGCGTGCGGCTGTCGCCCGCGGCCCGCGCCGGCAAGACGACGGTGCTCAACCGCTGCATCCCCTCCGCCCATGGCGACATCGTGCTCCTGTCGGATGCGAACACGATGATCGACGCGGACGCGGTGCGGAAGCTGGTGCGCCACTTCGAGGACCCGGAGGTCGGCGCCGTCTGCGGCAAGCTGCGCCTCTACAACCCCACGAAGCAGGACTACGAGGAGAGCGCCTACTGGAGCTACGAGTCCCTCATCAAGCTGTACGAGGGAAAGCGGGGCTCGGTGGTCGGTGCCAACGGCGGCCTCTACGCCATCCGGCGCTCGCTCTTCACGCTGCTTCCGCCCTCCACCATCGTGGATGACTTCGTGATCCCGCTGCGCATCCTGGAGAGCGGCTACAAGGTCGTCTACGAGGAGAACGCCGTCGCTCACGAGGAGACGACGGAGGATTACGGCAAGGAGTTCGGCCGGCGCGCTCGCATCGCGGCGGGCAACTTCCAAAGCCTGCGCCTCGTGCCCGGGCTGCTGCTGCCCACGGCGGGCTTCCCCGCGTTCGCGTTCTGGTCGCACAAACTGCTGCGCTGGTGCGCGCCCGCGCTGATGGTGGCGGCGCTGGTGGCCAACCTGTTCCTGCTCGACAGCGCCTTCTACCAGGCGACGCTCCTGGGCCAGACGCTCTTCTACGCCCTGGCGTACCTGGGCCGCGCGGGTGTCTTCAAGAGCGGCGTCGCGAAGCGGGTGACGTCCGTGGCCTACTACTTCGTCACCATGAACATGGCCATCGCCGTGGGCTTCTGGCGCTTCCTGCGCAACTCGCAGCGCGCCGCGTGGGACCGCACCGCGCGGGTGACGTCCACCACCACCACGACCTAGCCGTCAGGTTTTTTGGAAGGGAAGTTCAGGCCCGTCATTCCCCGGTTGCGCTCCGGCTGGTTCCGGAAGCGCCCCGCGCGGAGCGACGGGCTTTCTCTTGTCTACCGAGGCCTAGCGAGCCTACCGGGCCGCCACGGCCACGGCCACGGCCACGGCCACGGGCTTCGCGGCGCCCGAGGGCAGCACGCTGCCGAACGCGGCGAAGAGCTGACCGGTGAGGACGTGCGTCTGTCCGGGACCGGGGTTTCGCAGCATGTCGTTGAGCACCTCGCCCGTCCGCGGGTCGCGGGGCAGGTGGGGGCGCGCCAGGTTCATCCGGTAGCGCACGACGCCGCGCTTCACCCGGTGGATCACGGTGACGGTTCCATCCGGGTCTACCCCGTCCACGAGCCCCACGTGCGTGAGGCCGTCGTTGCGGCGGCCGTCGCGGTTCTGATCATACGTCTCGCGGAAGAACACCAGGTCTCCCGGCACGGGGCGGCCTTCGGTGTACACGCGGCCGTTCGCGCGGGCGTAGCGGTAGAGCGCGGTGACGCCGTTGTCCCCGGGCTTCAGCGTGCCCCGGAACTTCAGGCCCGCTTGCGCGTACGTGGCCTCGATGAGCGCCGTGCAGTCCGCCGGGTAGCGCCGACCGTTCACCTGGATCGTGGGCTGGCCCACCAGCGCGCGGGCCGTGGCGAGCACGCGCTCACGCGGGTTGGACACGGGCGCCATGCTCGCGGTGGCCTTCTTCGCAGGCAGGGCGGAAGGGCGCGCCTTCGCCACCGCCGGGCTCCGGGCTTCCCCGTTCGGGGTGGCCTTCGCGGGCCGCCCCTTGGAGGTCGGCGTCCGCTGGCTGTCGCGGCTCGCGACCGACGAGGACAGCGCGGCGCGGGGGAAGGCCGGCGGGGACGCGGAGTGGTAGCGCACCGGCTCCGACGCCACCCAGCCGCCCACGGGGGACCCGGTCGCACAACCCGTCGTCATCGCCAGCAGCGCCATCCACATGCCCAGCTTCATGGCCACCTCGTCCTGTAGCGTCCTGGGGCACAGGCTCACCCCGCCTCGCGGTGTAGTCAAAAAAACCACCCAGGCAACCGGGCGGGACGGCTCGGGTTTTCCACCGGAGGCGGGTGGGGTAT
>NZ_RAWA01000705.1 GCF_003611675.1 Corallococcus sp. CA053C | reverse complement strand
GGAAGTGGGGGAGGGGTGCCGGGTGGTGACGGCGCTGGGGGCGACGTCGGCGGACCGGCGGTTGGACGTGATGGACCCGGGCGTGGCGGTGGACGGGTTGGTGCTGGACCTGGACGCGGATCGCCGCGTCGTGAGCGACTTCCTCTGCCGTCTGGTGGACCGGGGCTTCAGCGGCCCGCGCATCCTCCTGTCCTCTGGTTTCCGCCCCGAAGCGAGCGCCACCTTCCGGGCCTCCAGCCATACCCACTTCGCACTCGGCCGGCCCTGGCGCTCCGGTGAGCTGCGATCGCTCCTGGAGCAGGTCCTTGGAGTCTCCCACCTCGCTGAATCGACAGGCTGTCCGTGACTCCGTCCGTGACACCCGACTCGCGCCGCTGACGGAGCGGGTCGCGGACGCGGGGCACGGGCTGTTCACCGGCATCGCCGGGGCGTCCGCGGGCGCCGCGCGCAGCGCGTACGTGGCGCTGGTGCTGCTGGCGGGCGGCATGGCGCGCTGTGCGGCGGGGCGCTCGCGCGAGGGCCTGCCGCAGCTCAAGCGCGGCCTGTTCCGCGTGGCGCAGGTGCCCGTGGACCTGGTGCTGATGCTGGGCGGGCGCGTGCTCAGCGCCGTGCAGGTGGTGTCCGGCCTGGAGCCCGTCGGCCGCCGGCTGACGGATGCGGAGGTGGCGCGGCTCAAGCCCATCTTCGGCGACAGCGTGGACTTCCGCTGCGTGCGCGTGAAGGAGGGCGCCCTGGGCCTGCTGGGCCTGCCGGGTCGCGCGTTCGCCCACGGCGACATCCTCTTCGTGCCCCCGGGCTACGGCGCGGTGGGCTTCCGGCTGCTGGTGCACGAGCTCACGCACGTGTGGCAGCACCAGCACGGCGGCACGGGCTACCTGAGCGGCGCGCTGGCCGCGCAGTACCTGGGCGACGGCTACGACTGGCGCAAGGCCGTGGGCGCGCACCGCCGCTGGGCGGAGCTGAACGCGGAGCAGCAGGCCCAGTTCATCGAGGACGCCGCCGACGCGCAGCTCATCCCCCACGTGGGCCGGCCCACCCCCCAGCAGCGGCTGCGCGGGTGGAGTGACGCCGCCCTGTGCCTGCTGGACGAGGCGCTGGACAACCTCTACGCGGGACGGGGCGCGCCGTGAGCCGGAGGGTCGTGCGATGACGCCGCCCGCCTCCCGGCCCGGAGGCATCCCCGAAGGCCGCTGCCTGCAAGCCGTGACGTGGCGGCGTCTGGAGTCCCCCGGCACCGAGCACTGCGAGCTGTGGGAGTCCACCACCGGCCCGCTGCTCATCGGCACCACCGTGCTCGTGAGCGAGGGGCTGCCCCTGCTCGTGCGCTACACCGTGGCGTGCGACCCGGACTGGCACACGCGCGAAGCGCGGCTCGTGCTGCACCAGGGCGGCACCCGGCGCACGCTGGTGCTCCAGGTGGATGACCACCAGCGCTGGTGGCGCGACGGGCGCGAGCTGCCGGAGCTGCGCGGGTGCGTGGACGTGGACCTGAGCGTCACCCCCTCCACCAACACCCTGCCCATCCGCCGGCTGGGGCTGGAGGTGGGCCAGGCCCGCGACGTGACGGCCGCGTGGGTGCGCCTGCCGGACCTGTCCCTGGAGCGGCTGGAGCAGCGCTACACCCGGCTGTCCTCGTCGCTCTTCCGCTACGAGAGCGCGGGCGGCTCCTTCGTGGCGGAGGTGGACACCGACGCGCACGGGCTCGTCACGCACTACCCGTCCGGCTGGGAGCGCGTGGCCAGTTCCGAAGGGTGAGGCGAAGGGTAGGGCGAAGGGTGAGGCCCCCGCGCAACCCCCGGCCCCCAACGCGGACAATCCTCCCAAACCCGCCGCGCCCGATGTCGGTCCGTGTGCGCAGGTGGCGCAGGAACGGGCCTGCTCCCCGGGGACATGGGAATGCAGGACTACCTGTCATATAGGGATGGGCCCGGGTGACGTGGTGGGTTATAACGACCCGCGAACCGTTCCGGAGGCAGAGGGGTCGCAACCCCGGACCGCCCCGCCGGACGTCACGTGCAAGGTTGATGTGGTGAAAACCCACCCCCGAGGTCCCATCGCATCCGGCCGCGCCCGGAAGAAGCGCCCCCTGGCGCCCGCGTCCGCCGCCGCGCTGTCGCGGCGGCAGTTGGAGCGCAAGCTGGCGGTCAGCGTGGGCGCCTCGGCCCGGGCCGCGCGGCTGCGGGCCGGGCTGACACAGGCGGACGTGGCGGATCGCGTCGGCATCGCGTCGGAAGTGTATGGCCGGTTGGAGCGGGGCAAGATGATGCCCAGCGTCCCCACGCTGTTCCGGCTGTGCCTGGCGCTGCAGCTGTCCGCGGATGCGTCGCTGGGGCTGGCCC
>NZ_RAWA01000704.1 GCF_003611675.1 Corallococcus sp. CA053C | reverse complement strand
GGAGGAGGCTGGGGAACGCCATGCGAAGCCTCATCCTCCTCGTGGAAGACCATGTCGACAGCCGTGAGATGCTCGAGGAGTTCCTCACGCTGGAAGGCTTCGCCGTGGAAGTCGCCGGCAACGGCCTGCACGCGTGGGAGCGCCTGCGGCGCCAGCCCGTGCCGGACGTGATGTTGCTGGACCTGATGATGCCGGTGATGAGCGGCTGGGAGCTGATGGAGCGCGTGCAGAAGGAGCCGCGCTTGAAGAACCTGCCCGTCATCGTCGTGTCGGGCGCGGGCGCCACGCGGCCCGTTCCCCAGGGCATCCGCGCCTCCATCCCGAAGCCGCTGGACCTGGACGACCTGATGCGCGCGCTGGAGCCCTTTCGCTCGCAGCCCGAGTTAGCCGCCGCCTACTAGGCGCGGGCCTCAGGACGCGGCGGCGACAGGCTCTCGCGGCAGCAGCACGCGGAAGGTGGTGCCCTCCGAAGCGCGCGAGCTCACCTCGATGCGTCCGCCGTGGCCCTTCACCACCTGTTCGACGATGTAGAGCCCCAGGCCCAGCCCTCCGTGCGCCTTGCCGCCGCCGTGCCGGAAGGGGTCGAACAGGTGCGGCAGCACGTCCGGCGGGATGGGGTCGCCGCCGTTGTGCACCTCCATCATCACCTGGTCGTCCTGGTCCGACAGCGTGAAGCGGACCGGGCAGTCCACCGGGCTGTACTGGAGCGCGTTGCCGCCCAGGTTGCTCACCACCTGGAGCAGCCGGTCCGCGTCCCAGGCGCCGTCGTAGCGGCCCGGGCCCACCTGGAGCGTGAGGGAGCGCTCGGGCCACGCCGCCTCCAGTTCCTCCACCCCCTGGCGCACCACGGCGCGCACGTCGCCGGGCACCCGTTCAATGGGGAGCCCTCCGCCCAGCCGGCTGCGGGTGAAGTCGAGCAGCTCGGAGATCATCCGCGCCATCCGCTCGCCGGAGCGGGCGATGCGGGACACGGCCTTGCGCTCGCGCTCCGGGAGCGTGTCGCCGTGCAGCAGCTTCGTCACCGACAGCTGGATGGCGTTGAGCGGGTTGCGCAGGTCGTGGCTGACGATGGCGATGAACCGCTCGCCGAACTGCGCCGCCTCGCGCGCCGCTTCTTCCGCGCGCCGACGCTCGGTGACGTCCACCAGGGTGACGACGCCCGCGACGATCTGCCCCTCCGAGTCGCGCACGGGCGCGCTGGAGCCCAGCAGGTTCGCGGTGGTGCCGTCCGGGCGCCGCACCAGCAGGGGCTCCGCCTGGCGCGTCTCCCCCGTCTGCAGCGCGCGCACCAGGGGCCAGGCCTCGTCCGTGAGGCGCTGCCCCTCCGCGCTGAAGAGTTGATGGGCCGGTTCGTAGTCCGTCACGTGGGTGGAGGACTGGAAGGGGTGGCCCAGGAGCAACTCCAGCGCGCGGTTGCCCAGGAGCAGCCGGCCGCTGGGGGCCTCCGCGATGAGCACGCCCACGGGGAGCTGATCCAACACCGCGGACAGCCGCGCGCGCTCCGCTTCGATGGTGGCCAGCAGCCGCTGCCGCTCCGCCTCCGACTGGCGGCGCTGCGTGATGTCCAGCACGGTGGCGGCGCGGCCCACGCGGCGGCCCGTCGCGTCGCGCAGGGACGTCACGTGCACGAAGGCCGGGAAGCGGCTGCCGTCGCCGCGCAGGTGCAGCGCTTCGTATTCGTGCGACGGCTTGGAGCTGGCGGCCGCGAGGTGCCGGGGCAGCGCGCCGCGCGACTCGGGCGCCACCAGCTCCTCCAGCCGCAGGCCCTTGAGCGCTTCGACGGGCTGACGGTGCATGCGCGCGAGCGCGGGGTTCGCCGCCAGGAGCGTGCTGTCCTCCGCGTTCATCACGCCCACGCCCACGCCCAGGTGGGTGAAGACCTCTTCCCAGGTGCGCTGCCCGGCCGCATCCGGGTGCGTCTGTTCAAGCGGCGCCGCGTCGCGCTCCGCCTGCAGGCGGGCCTGGACATGGGCCTCGAGCGCCGCCGCCTCCACCGCGTCCACGGCGTCGTGGAAGCGCTCCGTCTGCGCCAGGGCCCCGTCCTCCGGGTCCACGCCGGGCTGCTGCCGCCACAGCCGCAGCACGGTGTCGCGCAGGCGCCGGAAGCCCGTGCCCACGGGCCGGCCGTCGGGGCCTCGCAGGAGGAGCGCCGCCTCCCGCGCGACCTCCTCGGAGATGCGCGCCTGGGGGTTCGCCATCCGGGCCGCGACGGCGGCGAGCACGCGGGTGAAGGCATCACCGGAGCCGGGGGCTTCGCGGATCCACACGTCCTGGAGGACATCCCGGGATTGGAAGAGGAAATCGGCCAGCGGCAGGGACACGGGGCGGGGCTCGCGAGAGGGGGACAGGCCCGGGAACGG
>NZ_RAWA01000703.1 GCF_003611675.1 Corallococcus sp. CA053C | reverse complement strand
GGGGGAGACTGCTCGGCCATGGTGACGACGCGAGCGTCAATCTACCTTGGCCACGCGGCGGCGGTCTCCGAGGAACTCTTCCACTCCGAGCACGATGTTCTTCGCCACCTCGTCCTGGTAGCGCTCGGACGCCAGGCGCTTCTCGTCCTCGACGTGCGACAGGAAGGACGTCTCCACCAGGATGGCCGGCATCTTCGCGCCCAGCAGCACGTAGAAGAGCGCCTCCTTGTGGCCCAGGTCCTTGATGCCGTCGTACTTGTTCGCCAGCCCCGTCACCAGGCTGTGCTGCACGGACTTCGCCAGCCGCGACGACTCCTCCGTGTTCGCCTTCGTCGCCAGGTCCGCGAGGATGAACTGCAGGTCGCTGATGCCCTTCTCGGACGACGCGTTCTCGCGAGCGGCCAGGCGGATGGAGTAGCGGTCCGCGGACGTGTTGAGCGTGTACGTCTCGATGCCGCGCAGCTTGTGCGTCGCCGCCGAGTTGCAGTGCACCGAGATGAACAGGTCCCCGTGCGCCTCGTTCGCCAGCTTCGCCCGGTCCTCCAGGCGGATGAACGTGTCGTCGTCGCGCGTGAGCACCACCTCCAGGCCCTTCTCACGCAGGCCGTCCGCGACCTTCTTGGAGATGGCCAGCGACACCTCCTTCTCCTTCGTCCCCTCCTTGCCCACCGCGCCCGAGTCGTGCCCGCCATGGCCCGGGTCGATGACCACGCGCCGGACCTTCAACCCGAGCTGCTCCGCCAGCGTCAGCTCCGCGTTGCGGGACTGCTTCGCCACCGCCTTGAGCCGCGCCTGCGCCACCTGCGAGTCCACCGGCGCCGTCACCGGGCGCGGGGCCTCCGGCATCGGCGACACCGTCACCGCGCGCGGCGGCTTCGATGCGACGACCTCCGGCTCGGAAGGCTTCGACTCGCTCCGGGGCGCCGTGGCGTCCGTCGAGGGCTTGGTCGCCACGGACGGGAACTCGGCGCGCGCGTCCGGCTTGACGGGCTGCGAGGTACCGCGCGAGGAGGCCACGGCCTCGGGCCCCTTCGACTCCGGGGCCTTCGTGTCGTGAGCGTCCTTCGCGGCGTCCTTCGCATCGAGGGCCTTGTCGGCGACGGTCGGCGCGTCCTTGATCACCACCGCCGGATCCTTCGCGTCGCCAGAGCTTGAGGAGCTGGGCGCGTGCGAATCCAGGCGCGGCAGCACCGGGGACGGCTCGCGCGCGAGCTTCGTGATGGCGTCCACCAGGGCGGAGCGATCCTGCGGCGTGGCCTCGGCGACGGCGGTGTCCTGGGTGCTCTTCCCCGTCGGGGGCAGCGTCTTCACGGTCGGCCGCGCGGGCGTCGTCTTCGACGTGGGCAGCGAGGCCAGCAGCGCCTTGAGCTCCTTGCCCTGGTCGCCCTTGGGGTTCGTCGCCAGCGACTCGGTGAGGACCTTGCGCGCGGCTTCGGGCCGGTCCAGACGGTTGACGTGGATGCGCGCCAGCGCCAGCGCCGCGTCATCCGCGAGCTTGTGCTTCGGGTGTGCCTCCAGCAGCTTCGAGTAGTCGGCGATGGCCGACTGGAGGTCCTCCTCCACGAAGGAGATGCGGCTCAACTCCTGGAGCAGGTCGCCCGCGGTGAAGAGCGCGTCGGGGGCGCGGTCGCTCTTGGGGTAGTGGCTGGCCACGGCCTCGAAGCGGTGCACCACGTTGAGCCAGTGGTGGCGCAGCTTGCGGCGGGACGCGTCGTCCTTGAGCGCGTAGTACGAGCGGCGGGCCTGCTGGTACGCCTCCTCGGCCTCGTTGCGCTTGCTGGCCCCGGTGGCGTTCGGCGCCATCAGCATCAGCACGGGCAGCACGAAGTGGGAGAAGCGTACGCGCATGAGAGCCTCCAGACGTTGCAGCTACAGGCGTGTGTCACACGGCCCCCGGGGACCGGCAACTTTTCAGCCCCGTCCGCGCGTGCTTCAGCGCACCCAGCCCAGCTTCCGCGCCAGCTCTTCGTCGATGACCCGACACCACCCGGGCTCGCTCGGGACCACCGCCGCCAGCACCTTGCCGCCGTTGCGCACGGGCGCCCGCTGGGGACGGGACCGCGCCCGCACCGCCTGTTTCACGTCCTGGCGGAAGTAGTGCGCGGGGAACTCCGCGTCGCCCTTGCCTTCCGGCAGGAAGCCCTCGTCCGGCGTGAGCCACACCAGCGCGCCCAGCCGCAGGGGCTCCACCTCCTTGCGGAACAGCCGCCGCAGCTCCCAGCCAAGGCCGCCCGCCGCCACCAGCGCGCCCAGGCCCAGGCCCCAGGGAAGCCACCCCACCCGCGCGGCCTGCTCGCGCGCGTAGGTCGCCTCGCGCGGCACGCCCGGACGTGACGGATCGACCAGGAGACGCACCTGCCCTCCCGGCC
>NZ_RAWA01000702.1 GCF_003611675.1 Corallococcus sp. CA053C | reverse complement strand
GGCAGGACGGAGGGGGCGGTTCGGGGAGTGGCGGTGGTCATCGGGAGGCTCCGGAGCGGGAGTCGGTGGTAGCGGCCTGGCGGGCACGGGCCCAACGCAACATCTGCGGTTTGAGCCAGAGGCGCGGGCGCCCGGCGCCCAGGTCGAGCACCGGACGGGGCATGTCCGGGTAGCGGCGCAGGTACGTGCTGACGCTGTTGGGGTGGGCCAGGCGCAACAGGCCCGCCACCTCCTGGGCGTCAATCAGGTCCTTCGTATTCACCAGGGGGCACATGGGGGTGTCTATACCCGTAGACACGCGCGGGTGCACGGATTCCTTCCCGGGGCCGGTGGGGCGGGGCAAGGGTCGGCCAGGCCCCGGGCAAGCCGGGAGGCGTGAGGATGCTGCGCCGGACACCGTCACCGGTTAGAAGGGGGCGTCTCATTTTCCCGGAGTTTTCCATGACGATTTCCATGTCCTCGGCCAGCGCGCCCATCTTTGTCTCCACCCTGCGGGCCCTCACGAAGTGTATTGGCAAGGCCCGGGCCCACGCGGAGGCGAAGAAGTTCGACCCGGAGGTGTTCGTGACGGTGCGGCTCGCGCCGGACATGCTCCCCTTCAAGGCCCAGGTGCTGATCGCCTGTGACAGCGCCAAGGGCTGCGTGGCGCGCCTCTCCGGGGTGGAAGCGCCGGTCTATGAGGACAACGAGTCCACGCTGGCGGAGCTCGAGGCGCGCATCGCCAAGACGATCGCCTTCATCGAGTCGGTGCCGGCCGCGAAGCTGAACGGCACCGAGGAGAAGAGCATCAGCGTGCCGCGCCGCGGCTTCGACCCGATGCAGTTCACCGGGGAGAGCTACCTGACGACGTTCGCCCTGCCGAACTTCTTCTTCCACGCGACGACCGCGTACGCGCTGCTGCGTCACAACGGCGTGGACGTGGGCAAGGCGGACTTCCTCGGCGGCGGTAAGTAGGGCCAGCGCTCCACCTCACGCAGGAAAAAGCCCCAGGCTCCCTTCGCGGGAACCTGGGGCTTCTTGCTTCCGGGCTGTCAGCCGGGGACGACTACTCCGCCCACCAGGTCTCGGACAGCACGCTGAAGCCGTTCACCGTGTCGACGAAGATGGCGGCGCTGTGGCTGCTCCACGGGTCATCCGCGTAGCTGAAGATGCAGCCCTTGAACGACCGGCCCGCGATGCGCGCGTCCAGGTTCGCCAGGCCCGCGGAGATGACACCGGCGGGGATCTTGCTGCTCGCGTTGACGTAGGCCAGCGTGGAGTTGACCTCGGCGCGCACTTCCGCGGCGTTGGCCAGGTACGGGCGGATGGTCGCGCCGGACGGGACGCTGCTGGGCTCCAGGCCGAAGCAGGTGGGGCCACCGCGGGAGTACGGGTGGTTGGCCGTCACGACCTCCCACCAGTCGAAGTGGCGCTGCAGCACCGCGCCGTAGGAGCCGTTGCTCGGGATGGCGTTGAGCGCGGTGGCGAGCGCCTCGAACGGGCGACTCAGCGTGGCCGAGTTGCGGATGTTGCGGAAGCTCACGTCACCGATACCCGTGACGTTGGAGATGGCCTGGGCCGACGTGAACGGGCGCAGGTTGAGGAGGTTCGCGGCGCCGTTCCACGCGTCCGGCAGGACGTCGTGCAGCTCCGAGTCGTCGATGGTGTTCACCAGCGACACGATGGCCGCCGCGTCGTCGTGGGAGAGGGCGATGCCGTCAAAGATGCCGGTGCAGTCCGCGTCGATGAAGTCGCGGTTGCGGGCGCCGCCCTCGATCTGCTTGAGGCGGGTCTCACCGACCAGCGGCACCGACGACAGGTCCGCCAGCGACGTGAACGGCGCGGTGGCGCGGCGGTTCACCAGGTTGGTGACGACGTTGCTCGGCAGGAACTGGTCCAGCGTCGCGTACGACGACGTGTTCACGAAGGCGAGGATGCCCTGGCAATCCGGGGCCACGTCCACGTCCGTGGTGGTGAGGATGGGCGCCTGCTGGGACTGGACGGACGCAGGCGCGACCGTCTCGGCGGACGGCTCGGTTTCAATACCACCGCAACCGGCGAACATGCTCGCGGCAAGAAGGGTTGAGCTGAGACGACGAAGCATCGCGAACTCCTCGTAGGGGGGAACGACGGGGGGAACTGCGGTGAGACGGGTCAATACACCAAATCGGTCTGACTCACCCCACCCGAGTCATTATCGTGCGGTCCCCCTGTCACGTTTCAGTGAACCCCGCTTTTTTACACAGAGAGAAGTCCGGGTGGTCCGGCCGGGAGGTGGCCCCAGGACCTTTGAGGTTGATTGGAAACCATGTGACTCTGCGGGTCCATGACCCCGGAAAGACCCCAGGTGTTCCCCGCGGCGCTTCAACCCGGCACGGAGGTGGGACGTTGGCGGGTGTTGGGGACGCTGGGGG
>NZ_RAWA01000701.1 GCF_003611675.1 Corallococcus sp. CA053C | reverse complement strand
CCCGAGGCGCTCCCCCCCGCGCTGTCACAAGAGGTGCCCGCCCCGGCTGCCCGGCGCGGACTCGTCACCGTGCGAGGGGCCTTCGTGGTGGCGCTCGCCGTGCTCCTGGGCGGCCTCGTGCTCTGGCGCTTCATGATGCCCTCGGAATCTCCTCCGGCTGCACAGCGAGCGCCGTCAACGCCCTCCTCCGCACGGCAGGTGGACCCAGAGCCGAAGCAACCTGTTCCCCCTCCAGCGCCCGCCACGACGCCCCCTGAAGTAGCCTCTCCCGTGTCCGCACCCGAGCCGAAGGAAAGTCCTCCCGTGAAGCGCGCTCCCTCGCCCCTGTCTCCGCCGCCCGCTCCCGCTATCAGGAAGCCAAAGCCCCTGGCCGCCTCCCCGGGCTGGCCCCCGGCGGAATGGGGTGGCTTCCTCAAGACGTGCGCGGGTCTGACCGCCGCCGCTGCCCTCCAGCTGGGCTGCCCGGGAGCCCAGGTGCGGCCCGAGGCCGCGGACTGCCCCGAGGCCGCACGCAAGTGGATGTTCGCCCGGGACGACGTGAACGGGCGACGCATGCGGAAGAACGCCCCCGTCGCCTTCTATGTGGACGCGCGTCAGAGGAGCGCGGGTGATGCTGGGGTTTTCCGCGATGGGCCCGTGACGGGGGAGGTGTACAAAGACGAGAACCGCGCGCTGCCCAAGGGCACGCTGCTTTACGGCTACCTTTGGACAGGAAACAAGGACGTGCTCCTGGGACGCTACACCGAGGCCCGGCTTCCGAATGGCCAGAGGGTGCCGGTCTGCATCGAAATGGGGGATGAGGATGATCTCGGATGGGTAACCTGGGAAGGGTCCAAGCCGGGCGAGGTTGTGGTCCGCCAGAACGTGGGCGGCATCGCCGTCGAACGTTGGCGTTGAACGACCTGCCGAACGTAACACCCATTTACAACTCAGCCCCTGTCCTTCTCACCCGGAGTGAGAGGGATTGCGGGGGACGTTGAACCCGCCGCGTCGTTCCCCAGGAGCGATGCGGGCACTACCTTGCAAGTTCCTTCGCGCGAACTCCTCACGCGCGGGCGCAAGGGGTATCCGCATGGCCCATCCATCTGAACCGCCGCTCTCCAGCGGCGTCGTGCTCTTCACGCAGGGGGACACCTCCTACGAATTCTTCCGGGACCTGGGAGTGGGGCGGCTGGGGGAGCGCGTCCTGCTCGCCTTCGTCCGGACGCCCCAAGGGCTGGGCGACTGCGTGGTGCTCAAGTGCATTCCCCTGCCGCAAGGCGAAGAGCTGCCCGAAGGCTTTCAGCTCACGCGGACGCGGCTGGAGGAGGAGGTGCGGCTCGCGCGCTACCTCCAGCACCCGCGCATCGCGCGCGTCCATGGCCTTGTCGAGATGACGCATGGGCTGTGCGTGGTGATGGAGCACCTGGAGGGCTTGTCCCTCAACACGCTGCTGTCGGTGGCCCAGGCGCGCGGGCGCTACTTCTCCGAGTCCTTCGTCCTCTACGTCGGCGCGGAGGTCGCGGCGACGCTGGACCATGCGCATACGCGCACGGACGAAGCGGGCACGCCGCTGGGCATCGTCAACCGTGACGTCAACCCGGGCCGCATCCGCCTGGGGCCGCGTGGTGAAGTGCGGATGACGGACTTCGGCGTGGCCCTCTCCCGGTTGACGGGCCGCGTGGCGACGTCCTTCCCCCGGCCCCAGGGCGAAGTCCTCTATGCCGCGCCCGAGGCGCTGCTGGGCGACGCGGTGGATGCGCGGGCCGACCTCTTCTCCCTGGGGCTGACGCTGCTGGAGTTCGCCACGGGCAGGCACCTCTACGACCCGGGCCACCTGCTCGCGGAAGGGGTGGAGGCGCGGCTGTCGCGGGAGGAACGGGAGAAGGTGCTGGCGGCGTCCGTAGCCTCCCTGGGGCTCAACCTGCCGCCCTTCGCGGAGGACATCATCCGCTGTGCCATGGCCTACCGCTCCGAAGACGTGGAGCGCGCGGCGGAAGGGCTGTCCGTGCCACTGCGCGACATCCTCCACACGCTGCTGCGGCCCGAGCCCTCGAAGCGCTTCGCCACGGCGTCGGAGCTGACGGGCCTGCTCCGCGCACGGCTGGCGCGGTTGCCGCCCTACTCAGGGGAAGACGCGGTGAAGGAGGTTCAGCGGGCTCTCGCGGAGGCGGAGAATCCGCTCTGGGACATCGAGGTGCCGGATGATGAGGGAGGGATTGCCGTGCCCATGCTCGCCCCTCCCCACCCAGACGAGATTCCGACCGCACCCGCGAGTCGTGGAGGTTCACGAGAGCGAGCCACGGCGATGCGCCACCCGGACGAGGTGACGACGGTGCCAGGCCGCGGAAGGCGCAGCAACCGTGCAACCAGCCCAACCTTGAAACAGTGATTAACCGGTAATATAGGCATGAGTCCCCCTCCCC
>NZ_RAWA01000700.1 GCF_003611675.1 Corallococcus sp. CA053C | reverse complement strand
CCTTCCGCCCGTCTCCCCCGCCGGCCCCGAGGACGTCCACCGCATGTCGCTGCGAATCCCGACGCGAGCCACGCCCCCGCGCCCCACGCCCGCGAATGCCTCCGCCGCCGCGCCCGCGAACACCGCGGTGCCCGCCGGGGCCGCGCCCGCCAACACCGTGGTGGCCCCCACGGGCGGGAGCTGGAAGCGGTCGGCCACGAAGGAAGTGCCCATCTCCGACCTCCAGCAGAAGTTCGGCTGGACGGACGAGAGCTGGCAGGGCCGGCTCTTGAAGGCCGCGGACGAAGGCGGCGTGGAGGGCCGTGGGCAGAACGGCCAGGTGTCCGCGGCGGAGCTGGAGACGTACCTCCGAGCCCCCACGGATGCGCAGTTCCTCACCTCCACGGCGCTCCAGGAGCAGCGCGCCGCGCTCGAATCGAAGCTCGCGGGAGGCGCGCAGTCGGTGGCGGTGGACGCGTTCGACAGCCCCTGGCAGGCGTCGGTGGCGAAGCGCGCGGACCTGCTGGGCGGCAATGCCGACGGGCAGCTCTCCGCGGACGAGCTGACGGCCTACATCAACGCGTCCAAGGCGAACCAGGCCAAGGGCACTGGGACGGCGGCGGACACGCAGTGGGTGCCTGATCAGCAGATGGCGACCTTCCAGAGCCGCGTGGCGGAGGTCGCGGGGGAGCTGGATCCGCTGCGCGCGGTGGGCGGCGAGGGCGCGACGCCGGGGTTGAACCTGGTGAAGGAGTACTCGCGCACGCTGCTGGACACGGACAAGAACGTGCCCCAGTTCGTGAGCTACCTGCTGTCCGCGGCGGACGTGAAGGAGACGCCCGCGGACGTCAACCGGCTCAACAGCACCTTCGTGCGCGACCCGGAGCTGGGCAACGGCGCCGTCACGGACTCCGACTACAACAACACCGGCTTCGACCGGGGACACATGAAGGCGGCCGAGGACTCGCCCACGCAGGCGGCGATGGACGAGAGCCACTACATGAGCAACATCGCCCCCCAGCACGGCAACCACAACCAGCAGGTGTGGCGCACGCTGGAGCGCGGCGTGTCGGAGCTGGTGAAGGACACCGGCGGCAAGGCCTACATCGTCACGGGCAACCTGTTCCTGGACGACAAGGGCAAGCCGCTGCCGCCCGAGTCCATCGAGACGATGGGCGCGAAGGACCGGAAGATCGCGGTGCCCACGCACAACTTCAAGACGGTGCTGCTGGAGCTGCCCAACGGCAACCTGACGATGTTCGCGTACCTGGTGCCGAACGCGAAGGACGGCCCGTCGAAGAAGGACCAGATCGTCCCCCTGCTGGAGGCCTCGCGCGTGCCGGTGGATCAGCTGGAGACGCTGCTGGGGCAGGACCTCTACGCGCAGCTGCCCAAGGGCGTGCAGGAGAAGCTGGAGAAGGACACCTCCGCGGCGGGGGCCTTCCAGCAGGCCAGCCTCTACGAGTCCGCGACGCTGCTGCGCGCCCCGCCGTCCGCCTGAGCGCGGTGCCCTTCAGCGGGCGTCGTTGCGCACGCGGTACTTGAGCCACACGAGGCCCGCGTCGAGCTGCTCCACGCGCGTGAGCTCCAACGCCACGCCCGTGCCGGACGCCTGCGGGCGGTCGAAGAGGGACGGGGTGCCGGGGTTGCCGTCAGCGGTGGGGTGCACCAGCAGGCTCACCTCGTCGATGAGGCCCGCGGCGAGCAGGGAGCCGTTGATGCCTCCGCCGCCCTCCAGCAGCACGGTCTTGATGCCGAAGGCGCGGCCCAGCGTCTCCAGCGCGCGGGCGAAGTCGATGTCGTCCCTGCCGCCGAAGACGTAGGACACGCCGCGCTCGCGAAGGTGGGCGAGGGTGCAGGATCAGTTTGAGGAGGCGGCCCGGTTGAGGGGGCTGCCGCGGCTGGGGACGAAGCGCCGCTGAGCGCGGCGGGGGGCCTGGGCGACGGGCTGGTGCTCGGGACGGGGTGGCTCCTCGAGGCCCTTGCGCAGCGCCTGGTGGAAGCGTGCCGGCCCGGCCGTGCGGTAGAGGGCGCGCAGCCGCGCCATCTGGCGCGCACCGTCCATGCTCCACCGCTGGCCTGCGCGCTTCATGCGCACCTGCAGCCCCCGAGGCGAAACCTGGTGCGCTTTCATGGCGTCTTTGCCCCAGGCGCGAGACTCCGGCCATTTCTGCTGCCCGCAGCAGCCGCACCCAGGGTGGAGCAGAACACCCGCGCTGCGCAGCGTGAGGCACGTCAGGTGACCCGGCGTCAGCGGGCGCCGCGGCTCGACTGGGCAGGCCTCCTCCAGTGCACCTTCAAGCAGGACGTCCTTCTCCGCGGCCGGTGCGGGGGACGGCGCCGTCTCCTCGCCTACCTCGCCCACTCGCCCGCGGTCAGGCACGTGCTGGAGCACTTGAAACGGCCCCTGGACGGGCCGCCTCTTGCAC
>NZ_RAWA01000006.1 GCF_003611675.1 Corallococcus sp. CA053C | reverse complement strand
GCGCGTCCCCATGGTCCCCCCACCCGCGTCCCATCCGATGGAGGAGGAGTGGTTGTGGGGATGGGACCCCACGCCCGGCATCGTGTCCGTGTGGGCGGAGCCGGACGGACGCGCCTTCGTGTGGAAGCGGCAGCCGGGGACCCCCGCGCGGATCCGCGAGGACGCGCGCTACCGGCCGTGGCTGCTGCTCGCGTCGCTCCAGGACCTGGAGCACCTGGGCCCGGGGCTCCAGCCAGAGGGCCCGTCATCCACGGCGGGTGCCACGGGCGTGGTGACGTTCCGCGAGCTGGAGGGGCCGGGGGCGCTGCGCTACCGGGTGAGCGCGGACGACGGCCGGGCGCTGGGGGCCGCGGTGCTCCGGGGCGCGTCGGCGCGACTGGGCCAGCGGGTGGGCCACCTGCGCGACCTGGGCGCGCACGCGGTGCTGGTGCTGCCCCCGGAGGAGCAGTACCTGGTCGCCACCGGGCGCACGTACTTCCGCGACCTCGTGTTCGACGACCTGCGCCGCCTCCAGTTCGACCTGGAGACCACCGGCCTGGATCCGGCGACGGACCGCATCTTCCTCGTCGCGCTGAGGGACCCCGAGGGCCGCACGGAGACGCTGGAGGTGACGGCGGACGGCGACGCGGGCGAGGCGGACCTCCTGCGCCGGCTGGTCGCGCGCATCCGCGAGGCGGACCCCGACGTGGTGGAGAACCACAACCTGCACGGCTTCGACCTGCCCTTCCTGGACCAGCGCGCGAAGCGGCTCAACGTGCCGCTGGCGCTGGGCCGCGCGGGCCTGCCAGGACTTCGCCACCGGCCCTCCGCGAGGGGCGCCGCGCTCGGACGGGGACCGGGAGGCCGCGAGGCGGACGCCATGCGCCGCGCGCGCTACACCGTGCCCGGCCGCGAGTTCATCGACACGCTGGACGCCGTGCGCCGGCACGACTTCTCCGCCCGCGACCTGCCCGGCCACGGGCTCAAGGCGGTGGCGCGGCACCTGGGGCTCGCGGGGCCCGAGCGCGAGCTCATCCCCGGCGCGCGCGTGTACGAAGTCTTTGGCAAGGATCCGGAGCGGGTGCGCCGCTACGCACGCGACGACGTGACGGAAGCGGCGGGGCTGGCGCACCTCCTGGGCGGCGCGGCGTTCGCGCTCGCGCGCATGGCGCCCCGGCGGTACGAGCGGCTGGCGGACGCGGGCCCGGCCACCGGCGTGTTGGATCCGCTGCTGGTGCGCGCGTACCTGCGAGCGGGCGCCGCGCTGCCCGCGCACGAGTCCGGCGACGGCACGTCCCACAGCGGCGCGGCGCTGCACCTGTTCGCCACCGGCGTCGCGCGCCACGTGGTGAAGGCGGACGTGGCCAGCCTCTACCCGTCGCTGATGCGCCAGTACCGCATCGGGCCGAAGCGCGACCGGCTGAACGTGCTGCTCGCGCTGGTGGACCGGCTGGTGGATCAACGGCTGGACGCGAAGGCAAAGGGGAAGAAGGCCCCGCCCGGCTCCCCGGAGCGCTACACGCACGAGGCGCTCTCCGCGGCGATGAAGATCGTCATCAACTCCGCCTACGGCTACCTGGGCGCGGTGGGCCTCACGCGCTTCTCGGACGTGCACGCCGCCAACGAGGTGACGCGGCACGGGCGCGAGGTGCTGGGCCTGCTGTGCCGCGAACTGGCCGCCCGGGGCGTGACGCTGCTGGAGGCCGACACGGACGGCGTCTACTTCGCGGTGCCGGACTCCTGGACGGAGGCCGACGAGCGCCGCGTGGTGGCGGAGGTCGCGGCCCTGCTGCCGCCCCGCGTGCGCCTGGAGTTCGACGGGCGCTACGCCGCGATGCTGTCGCACGAGCCGAAGAACTACGCGCTGCAACCCTACGCAGGGCCCCTCCTGCTGCGCGGCGTTGCGTTCCGCTCCAGCCGCGCGGAGCCTTACGGAGAAGACTTCCTGCGCCGCGCCCTCCAGCACCTGCTCGACGGGAACGTCAGCGCCGTGCGCGACACCTACGTGGACACGGTGATGGCGCTGCGCCGTCGCCAGGTGCCCACCTTCGAGGTGACGGCCCAGGTGCGACTGACGAAGGCGCCCGCGCAGTACCTCGCCACACGCAAGCAGCGGCGGGAGCTGCCCTACGAGGCCCTGCTCACGAACGGCCGCGAGCACTGGGCCCTGGGCGAGCGCGTGCGCGTCTACCGCGCCACCAGCGGCCGCGCGGGCCTGCTGCCGGAACCGGATGCCGAGGACGGCGAGCCCACGCCCCGCACCGCGCACGGAGCCCCGGCCGGCGATGATCCGCGCGACTACGACGTCGAGTACTACGTGCGCCTGCTCAAGGACACCTTCGCGGCCCGGCTCGCGCGAGGGCTGGGTGCTGAGGACTTCGCCACGGTGTTCGCCGACCCCGAGCAACCCTCGCTCTTCTCCGCTTCACTCGCCGACGCACGGCCCGTGCTCAACGTGGTCCGCCAGCCCCGCGGCCCGGAGTTCGGAGAGGCCCCGCAGAACGCCGACGCCGAGCCCGACGTCGCTCGTTGAAAGTCGTTGGAACTCCGCGCTTCTCACCGTGACTGGAACCTTGGCGTGTCGCGGTTCAGGGAGAGTCGTGGGGTGGGTTCTGCTACAGTGCGTCAACTTCGATGGCTTCCCAGTTGATGACCCGTCCCACGCCCCGCGCGCTGGTCGTTCCCGGCACCGTGGCGCTGCTGCTCCTGCTCCCCTTCCCCATCTACTGGAGCGCGGTCATCCACCGGTATGGCCTGCGCGACGACTACGCCATCCTGCGCGAGGCGCGCGAGGAGCCGGGGAAGATTCTCCGCGTCTGTGCCTCGCAGGGCCGTCCGCTCTACGGCTGGATGCTGGAGGCGTCCGCGCGCGCGGCGGGAGGCATCGACGGGCTGACGGGGCTGCGCCTGCTGGGGGTCGCCGGGCTGGGCGTGCTCGCGGCGGCGGTCTTCCTGATGCTGCGCAAGGAGGGCTGGCGCACCGCGTCCGCGGCGCTCCTGGCGGGGTTCCTGACGCTGACGCCGTCCGCGCAGGTCATCGCCAACTGGGGCATCTGCTGGCCGCAGGCGGTGGCGCTGATGCTGGGGCTGACGGCGTTCGCGCTCGCCCGACGCGCCATCGGCCGGCCGGAAGAAGCAGTGTCACACCCGGTGCGCTGGGCGGTGGCCGCGGTGGGGGCCATGTGCGCCGCGACGCTCATCTACCAGGTGAGCGGGCTGTTCTACGCGGTGCTGCTGGCGGCGGCCCTGGTGGTGCGGCGCGACACGTCGCTGAAGGACACCGCGCGCTGGATGGCCAGGCACCTGTGGGTGATGGGCCTGGGGCTGGCGGTCGCGTACCTCATCACCAAGGTGACGTTCGCCACGGGCCTCTTCACGCCGTCCACGCGGATCGTCTTCGAGAAGCACTGGGTGGACAAGACCGTCTGGGCGCTCACGCACGTGTTCCCCAACGCGCTCGCCCTGTCCGCGCTCAACGAGACGCTGGGCGGCGACATGGACGGGTACTGGGCCATGGTGGTGCTGACGCTGACGCTGCTGGGCGTGGGCGTCGCCGTGGAGGGACGCCGCTCGGGGCTCATCGGCGTGGGGCGCTGGCTGCTGGCGCTGGTGACGCTGTCGGCCGCGGCATACTCGGTCAGCTTCCTCGCCGGAGAGCGCTGGCCCACGTACCGCACGCTCAACGCGCTCACCGGCGTGTGGGCCGTCTTCTTCGCCGCGTCGCTCGTGAACCTGGGCACCGTGTGGCCCCGGCACGGGCCGCGCCTGGCCACGCTGCTGCTCACCGCGTTCGTGGGCTTCAGCGCGCTGCTCGCGCATGAGCAGTCCCTGGAGCTGTTCGCGCTGCCCCAGGGCCGGGAGCTGGCGCTGATGGAGGAGGGCGCGAACCTCGTCGTGCCGGCGTGGAAGCCGCGCGTCTTCGTCCTCACCGCGAAGCAGACGGACTCCTCCGCGCCGTTCCGCTACCTGGACGAGTTCGGCTCCGTGTCCGTGGACTCCGAGTGGGTGGCCAAGGAGATGCTCAAGGCGCTCGTGAAGGAGCGCTTTCCCCGCGAGCATGACGTCAGCGGCCTCTACCGCTTCGCCGCCGGCCCCGTCGCCCCGGAGCCGCGCAGCTACGACATCCTCATCGACATGCGGCGTCAGCACGTCAGCGCCGCGCGCCCCGTCGTCCAGCAGCCCCGTTGAACTCGCGCACCCGCGGACCGCCGCGTGCCGGGATGAAGCGCCCGGTGCCGGAGGTTTCAGGCTCCACGCGGTGGGGTTCGTCCCCGCCGTGGGAGCACCCCTGCCGTGCGCAGGACCTCCCACCCGGATTTCCGGGGAGACGTGTGGATGGGCGGCTTCCCTGGCCTCTCTCGCGTCGACGCGTGCAGGTTGGGCCCCACCCGGGGCGTGAATCCGGGTAATGAATCGTCACGGATGTCGCCAGTGCTCCTGCCTCCCCTTCCGCCGCCGCGAGCCCCGAGGGCCGTAACGTCCCGCGTCGCGGAAGGACGCCCGGGCTCCCCCCGGACAGAGGGGACTGGCCTCGATGCCGGCTGACCGTCCGGCGCGTCACGACTGGGTGTACCTGGGCGCGGACTGGGCCCAGCACCTGCGCTCCGCGCTGAGTGCGGAAGTCCTCCGGCAGGTGACGGAGTGGCGCGAGCACGGCCGGCCCTTCGCCGTCGCCCGCCAGGACCTCCCGGACCAGGACGACGAGCTGCGACTGGGCCTCACCCTGCCCGACCGCCGTCACCTCTCTCTGCACGTGGGCCTGCCCGCCATGGAGCGCTGGCTGCCGCCCCCCACGCTGAACGAGACGCGCGCCACGGCGCCCGAGGCGTGGCGCTCCGCGATGGAGGACGTCATCGCCCTGGGCGCCGCGCTGGACCTCACGGTGCGGGTGTTCGGTTCGCTGGCCTGGCAGCACCGCTCCGGCGTGTCCTTCCTGCGGCCGCTGTCGGACGTGGACCTGCTGTTCGCCCCCGCGCGCTACTCCGACGTGGAGCGGCTGCTCTTCGGGCTGGAGGCGGTGTCGCGCCGCCACTCGGTGGTGCGCCTGGACGGCGAGGTGGTGCTGCCCGACGGAGGCGCGGTGTCCTGGCGCGAGCTGGCGCTGGAGCCGGAGCGCATCTGGGTCACCGGCCCCCGCGGCGCGAGCCCCCGCACGCTCCGTGAGCTGCGCGCGCTGTTCCCCGCCGAGTCCTGATCAGTTGCGCGTCACCGCCACGTCATCCACCTGGAGCCACGTGTCGCCCGCGTTCGCCCACGTCCCGGCGTACACCTCCACGGAGTGGTTCGCGCCGGAGTCGAACGTGACGCTCAGCTGCGTGTAGCTGCCCAGCGGCTGCGTGAGGTGCGTCTCGTTGAGGACGGGACCTGCGTTGAGCGTCCGCGCGCCGAAGTAGCCGTCGTTCTGGTTCGCGGACGTCTTCACCCAGCCCGTCAGCGTGTAGCGCGTCCCCGGCGTCACCGCGACCTCCTGCACGATGGCGTTCCACCCGCTCGAGTTGCGCACCCACGCGTTGTTCGCGCCCGTGCGCGCGAAGCCCAGCCCCCGGTCGATGCCCGCGCCGCCGTGCGCGGACCACGGTGAGGTGGGGGTGCCGGACGGCTGCTGCTCGAAGCCTCCCTGCGCCACCAGGTTCGCGCCCCGCGTGAGGCTCACGTCATCCAGTTGCGCCCAGGTGTCGCCGCTGTCCGCCCACACGCCGCCGTACACCTCCACCACGGTGTTGGCGCCGGAGTTGAACGTGACGGCGCGCTCCGTCCACGTCCCCAGCGCGCCGAAGGGCGCCTCCCCCAGGATGGGGCCATTGCCCGCCGCGCGCGCGCCGAAGTAGCCCGCCGCGTTGTTGGGCGACGTGCGCAGCCAGCCCTTCAGCGTGTAGTCCGTGTAGGGCTGCACGACGACGCTCTGCTTGAGCGCGTTCCAGCCGCTGCTCCCGCGCACGAAGCCGTTGTCCTGCCCGGTGCGGGCCTGGCCCACCGCCCGGTCGATGCCGCCCCCGCCCGCGAGGTACCAGGGCGCCATCACCGGCGTCGCGCCCTGCGTCTCGAAGCCCGGCTCGGACAAGAGGTTGTCCCCCTGCGTATCCGCGGTGAGCGACGCGCGCAGCAGGAACGTGTTGTAGGGCGTCCACTGCGAGCTGATGAAGTACAGCTCGCTGGCGGTGTTGCCCCAGGGGTGGATGAACGCGTTGTAGATGCCGGGGAACGCCGCGCCGGTGGCCAGCAGCTTCTCCCCGCTCCACGGCCCCGTCGGCGTGCCCGCGTCGCGCAGCACGACGGCCTGCCGGTGCTCGTTGAGGTACGTCATCAGGAAGCGGCCCAGCGCCGCGTTGTAGGCGACGGACAGCTCCCCCGCGATGCCGATGACCACCGGCCGCGCCGCCGCCTGGGACGCGGACCAGCCATTGCCGTCCCAATAGCGCCAGGCATTGATGTCCAGCAGCGCGCCCTCCGGCACCCGCGCCAGGTGCACGTTGCCAAAGCGGCCGTTGGGCGTCCCGTACAGGTAGACGAACCCACCGTTCTTCACGAGCGCCGCCATCTGGAACGGGTTCGTCCCCGCGGCGTTGTTCACCCAGCGCGCGGTGGGGTGCTTCACCCAGCCCTGCCCGTTGTCATCCGAGTACGCGATGCCCGAGTAGTTCGTGAACCACTGCCCCGGGTCGCCCCAGTGCCGCACGGACATGTAGTGGATGTAGTGGCGCGCGCCCACGGTGACGCCCGCGGTGGGGATGACGGTCATCTCGTCGTTGTCCACCTTGCGCGACGGCAAGATCTCCTTCGCGTGCCGGGGCGCGTCCTGGATCATCGTGGTGAAGGTGAGCCCGTTGGACAGCGTGGTGTCCGCCGAGCGCGCCAGCACGTTGCTTCGCCACCCACCGCCGCACCCGCCATTGCCGCACCAGCCCGCGCCGAAGGTGTCCCCGAAGAGGACGAACACCTCGTTGCCGCCCTTGTCCCAGACGATGCCCAGGTCCGTGCCGTACACCTCGTAGTTCGTGTGCGTCTGGTTCGGGTTGGGCAGCACTTCCCCCGCCGGCGTCGCGCCCGTCACCCGCGCCACCTTCGTCACGTTCGTCGGCGTCACCGCCTCCGCCATCCCCGCGCCCCCCAGCAGCACCACCGCCTGCACCACCACCGCCCGCTTCCACGTCGTCGTGCGTCGCATGCGCTGAGCGCCTCCCCGTTGTGAGCCTGGATTCAAAGCAAAACGGCAAAAGCGCGATTCTATCCAAGGGGTGGAGCCCACGCGAACGCAGGGGGACTCCACGCCGGGGAGTGAATACGGAGCCGCTCTGGACGTCCGAGCCGCGCGGCCGCGCCCCGTCATCCCCTGTCGTTCCAAATCACCAGGAGGGGGGTGCTTCCGACCTGCGGGGGGCGCGGGAGGCGTCACCCCCCTGGACAAACCTGCAAGACCCTGAACCCCGAGGCCCGCGTGCGCGCTTCACCAGCAAAAACAGCGCCTTGGCGGGGACGCAGGCCGTGGGGCAGAGCGGCCCCCCGCTTCCCTGCTGGCTTGGGTCTGACGCCCAATTGTCACCCTGTGGATGGTTTGCTAAAGGTTGCCATTGGGAGCGCTTGGGGCCTCCCCGTCAAGATGATGGGATTCACCATTCAGCGCTGGGCCGCATGGGCCCCTGGCCTCGTGGAGCCGGCCGCCTGGGAAGCCTGGCTCACGACGCCCCACGCCCTTCCAGCCGAAGGTACGCCCGCGCTGACGGAGATGCCCGCGATGATGCGCCGCCGGGTGGACCGGCTGGGACGCATCGCGTTGCAGGCCTCCTACCAGGCCCACGTGGACGCTCCCGACGCGCCGGTGCTCTTCGCGTCGCGCTACGGCGACCTGGGCCGTTCGGTGGAGCTGCTCACGCAGCTGGCGCGCTCGGAGCCGCTGTCGCCCACGTCCTTCAGCCTGTCGGTGCACAACGCCATCGGCGCGCTCTACTCCATCGCGCGCGGGGACCCGTCCTCCTACGGCGCCATCGCCGCGGGCGAAGAGACGGTGGAGGCCGCCTTCACGGAGGCGTGTGGCCTGCTGGCCGACGGCGTCCCCCGGGTGATGGTCGTCATCTACGACGAGCCCGTGCCAGCCCCCCTGCAACACTTCTCCGAGTCACAGGGCCTGGAGTTCCCGCACGCCTGGGCCTGTCTCCTGGCCGCCAGCACCGGCGCGGATGCCCTCCACCTGGGCTGCCACGCCGGCACGCAGGCCGCGGAGGCTCCCGAGGCTCCTGAGCCTCCGGAAACGGACGGGCTGCCGGCGGACCTGCGCGCCCTGCGCTTCCTGGTGACGGGCGCGGCTGGAGCCTCGCGGTGGGAGCACCCGGTGGGCGCGCGGCGCTGGCGGTGGGAACGTCATGCTTGAGAAGCTCGAGCGCGCTTGGCGCATCTTCGCGACGGGGCTGTCCTTCGCCACCTTCGGGCTGGGTGGACTGGCGCTGCGCCTGCTGTACTTCCCGCTGCTCCAGCTGTTCGTGCGCGACCCGGCGCGGCAGACGCGGCTGGCGCGGCTGGCGGTGCACTACTCCTTCCGTTTCTTCGTCGGGTACATGCGCTTCCTGGGCGTGCTGCGCTACGAGCTGGAGGGGGTGGAGAAGCTGTCGCGCCCGGGGCTGCTCATCCTGGCCAACCACCCGACGCTCATCGACGTGGTGTTCCTCATCTCGCTCGTGCCCAACGCGGACTGCGTGGTGAAGGCGAGCCTGGCGAACAACCCGTTCATGCGCGGCCCCATCCGGGCGACGCGCTACCTGTGCAACGACTCCGGGCCCGGGCTCATCCAGGACTGCATCGCGTCCGTGAAGGCCGGCAACAACCTCATCATCTTCCCGGAGGGCACGCGCACCCCTGTCCACGGGACCATGCAGCTGCAGCGCGGCGCCGCCAACATCGCGGTGCGCGGCCCCTGCGACATCACGCCCGTCACCATCCGCGTCGAACCGCTGGGCCTCTCCAAGGGCGTGCCCTGGTGGAAGGTGCCCGAGCGCCCCATGCACTTCACCATCCGCGTGGAGGACGACATCCCCGTGTCGTCCAAGGACGCGGACGCGGGCGACGCGGCGAAGGCCGCGCGTCAGCTCACCACCCGTTTGCACGACCACTTCTCCCGGGAGAGCCAGGGCCATGCTGGAGCTTGAACACGAAATCAAGCGTCTGGTCATCGAGACGTTGAACCTCGAAGACCTCAAACCGGATGACATCGATCCGGCCGCGCCGTTGTTCGTCGAGGGGCTGGGGCTGGATTCCATCGACGCCCTGGAGCTCGGCCTGGCGCTGCAGAAGTCCTATGGCGTCGTGCTCGCGAGCGACTCCAAGGAGAACCGCCGCCACTTCGCCAGCGTGCGGGCCCTCGCGGATTTCGTCAGCACCCATCGCACCAAGTCCTGATCCCTATGAACCAAAGCGGAGCCGTCATGACCAAGCACGAGCTGTTCGAGCGCCTGAGCGCCATCCTGCAGGAAACCTTCGACATCGAGCCGTCGCGCATCATCCCGGAGGCGCGGCTGCACGATGACCTCGACATCGACAGCATCGACGCCATCGACCTGCTGGTGCGCCTGAAGCCGGTGGCCGGCCAGCGCGTGCCGCCGGAAGTCTTCCGCTCCGTGCGCACGCTGCAGGACGTGGTGGACGCGCTGCACGGCCTGCTCGGCAGCGACTCCGCCGCCGCGTGAAGCGGCTGCGTCCGGTGTTGTTGGGGCTCCTGAGCCTCGCGTACCCGCCGCTCGTCTATCTGGGCCTGGGCCACTTCGAGCCCCGCTGGATGGCGCTGCCCCTGGCGGGCATGGCGGTGGTGCGCGCGGTGGCGACGCGGGAGAAGATGTGGCTCGCGGCCGCCGTGGGGGCGCTGGTGCTCGCGGGGTCCAGCATGCTGGGCAACCACGCGCTGCCCTTGAAGCTCTACCCGGTGCTGGTGAACAGCGTGCTGCTCACCGTCTTCGCCACCAGCCTCGCCTATCCGCCCAGCGTGATTGAGCGGCTGGCCCGGCTCCGGGAGAAGGACCTGCCGCCCTCGGGCGTGGCGTACACGCGCCGCGTGACGCAGGTGTGGTGCGGCTTCTTCATCCTCAACGGCGGCCTCGCGCTCGGGACCGCGCTCTGGGCGAGCGACGCCACCTGGGCGCTCTACAACGGCCTCATCGCCTACGGCCTCATGGGCCTGCTCTTCGCTGGCGAGTGGGTGGTGCGGCAGCGGGTGCGCGCACGGCACGCCCATGGCTGAGCCGCTCGCGCTCGAACACCTCCTCGTGCACGGCCGTCCCCCGGGTCACCCCGTGGCCCGCCGCGACGAGCGGCTGCTGGACTTCGCCGCGCTCCGGGCCCGGGCCGCGGGCTGGTGCGCCGCGTTCCACGCGCACGGTGGCCTCCGGCACGCCCTCTTCCTGGAGGACGCCTTCGACTTCGCCGCCGCGCTCCTGGGCGCCTGGCACGCGGGCGTGTGCGTCTACCTTCCCGCCGACGCGCGCCCCGCGACGCTGGAAGCGCTGCGGGCTCACGTGCACGGCTTCGCGGGCAGGGCCCCCGCCGACCTGACCGCCGTGACGCCCCTCCCGGACGCCGCCGCCGCGGATTTCCGCCCCCTGTCACCGGACCTGGCCGCGCTGGTCGTCTACACGTCGGGCTCCAGCGGTGAGCCCACCGCCATCCCCAAGCGCCTGTCGCAGCTGTCCCGCGAGGTGGCGACGCTGGGAGCGCTGTTCGACGCGGAAGCGGGGGACGTGCCCGTCGTGGCCACCGTGTCGCACCAGCACATCTACGGGCTGCTGTTCCGGGTGCTGTGGCCGCTGGCGTCGGGCCGGCCCTTCGACGCGCACGGGCTGCCGTACCCGGAGGACATCGTGGCCGCGCTCAAGGCGGGGCCCGCGCTCCTGGTGGCGAGCCCCGCGCACCTGAAGCGGCTGCCGGCATCGCTGGACTGGCCCGCGGTGCGCGGGAACCTGCGCGGCCTGTTCTCCTCGGGCGGTCCGCTCAGCCCCGAAGCGCTCCAGGCCTGCCGCGACCTGCTGGGCCGGGCGCCGGTGGAGGTCTACGGCAGCTCCGAGACCGGAGGCGTCGCGTGGCGCAGGCGGGACACCGACGACGCCGCGTCGTGGCGGGTGATGCCGGGCGTGGAGGTGCGCACCGGGACGGGCGCAGCTGACGATGATGAGGTGCTGGCCGTCCGCTCGCCCCACCTGGACCTGCCCGAAGGCGCGTGGTTCACGACGGAGGACCGGGCCCGGGCCGTGCCCGGCGGCTTCGACCTGCTGGGGCGCCGCGACCGGCTGCTCAAGCTGGAGGAGAAGCGCGTGTCGCTGAGCGCCATGGAGCGGACGCTGGTGGACAGCGGACTGGTGCGCGAGGCGCGGGTGCTGCCCCTGTCGGACGGCCACCGGGTGACGCTGGCGGTGGTGGCGGTGCCGGACGCGGCGGGCTGGCGGCTCCAGGAGACGGGGGGCAGGCGCTCCCTGAACCAGGCGCTGCGCGAGAAGCTGGCCCCGCATTTCGAGTCCAGTGCCTTGCCGCGCCGGTTCCGATATCTGGAGGCCATGCCGGTCAACCCGCAGGGCAAATCCACCGAAGCGGCGCTGGCCGCCCTCTTCGACCCCCGACGTCCTCCGTTCCAGGTGCTGGAGCGCACGGCCGAACGCGTGCTCCTGTCCGTGGAGGCGCAGGCGGGCTCGCCGTACTTCGACGGGCACTTCCCCGGCACGCCCATCCTGCCCGGCGTCGTCCAGCTGGAGTGGGCGCTGCTGCTGGGGCGTGAGCACTTCGCGCTGCCCAAGGACTTCCTGCGGCTGGAGACGCTGAAGTTCCAGCAGGTCATCCCGCCCGACACGCGCCTGACGCTGGAGCTCACCTGGGCGGCGGAGTCCGGACGGCTGGGGTTCAAGTTGACGTCGGACGCGGGCTCCCACGCCAGCGGCCGCATCGTGCTGGGTGGAGGGGTGGGATGAAGGTCTGCGCGGTCATTCCGGTCTACAACCACGGCGAGGCCGTGGGCGCGGTGGTGCAGGCGGTGCGCGGCCATGGGCTGCCGTGCGTGCTGGTGGACGACGGCAGCGAGCCCGGCTGCGCGGCGGTGCTGGACGGGCTCGCGCGCGAGGACAGCACCGGCGTGGAGGTGGTCCGCCTGCCGCAGAACGAGGGCAAGGGCGGCGCGATGATGGCGGGCCTGCGCGCGGCGAAGGAGCGCGGCTACAGCCACGCGCTGCAAATCGACGCGGACGGCCAGCACGACGCCAGCGACATCCCCCGCTTCATCGAGCTGGCGAAGGCGAGCCCCGACATGCTCGTGTGCGGCACGCCCGTCTACGACGCGTCGGTGCCCAAGGGCCGGCTGTACGGCCGCTATGCCACGCACATCTGGGTGTGGATCAACACGCTGTCGTTCGCCATCCGCGATTCGATGTGCGGCTTCCGCGTCTATCCGCTGGCGCCCACCGTGGCGCTCATCGACTCGGTGCGCATCGGCAAGCGGATGGACTTCGACGTGGAGGTGCTGGTGCGCCTGTTCTGGCGCGGCATGCGCATCCTCAACCAGCCCACCAAGGTGCGCTACCCCACCGACGGCATCTCCCACTTCGACGTGCTCTGGGACAACGTGCGCATCTCCGGCATGCACGCCCGGCTCTTCTTCGGGATGCTGGTGCGGCTGCCCCTGCTCCTGTGGCGGAAGGTGGCGAGATGAAGTCCCGCCACTGGGCGGAGATGGGGGAGACGACCTTCGTCGCCGGCATCTGGGTCCTGTATTGGATCCACCGGCTGCTGGGCCGCTGGCCCTTCCGCCTCTGCCTCTACCCGGTGGTGCTGGTGCACTGGCTGAGCCGGCCCCTGCTGCGCGACGCGTCGCTCCAGTACCTGGACCGGCTGGAGGTCGCGACGGGGGCCCTGGGCCGCAAGCCGCACTGGCGCGACAGCGTGCGCCACGTGGTGTCCTTCGCGGAGACGATGCTGGACAAGCTGCTCGCCGTCAGCGGGCGCTACCGCTTCGAGCGCGTGCGCACCGAAGGCCGCGAGGAGCTCTACCAGGCGGCGAAGACGGGCCGGGGCGGCGTCATCGTCACCGCGCACATGGGCTGCCTGGAGCTGTGCCGCACCATGGCGGAGCGACACGGCGAGGTGAAGCTCAACATCCTGGTGCACACGCTGCACGCGGAGCAGTTCAACCGCCTGCTCAAGCGCCTCAACCCGGAGAACGACTTCCGGCTGATGGAAGTCACCGACATGGGCCCGGCCACCGCCGTCGCCCTCAACGAGCGCGTGGAGGCTGGCGAGTTCGTGGTCATCGCGGGCGACCGCATCCCGGTGAATGCCAGCCAGACCGTGCGCGTCGACTTCCTGGGCCACTCCGCGCCCTTCCCCGTGGGGCCCTACGTGTTGGCGTCGCTGCTCAAGTGCCCGCTGTACCTGCTCGGGTGCATCCACGAGGGGGACGGCTACACCATCCACTTCGAGCGCCTCTTCGAGCGCGTCGTCCTGCCCCGGGGCAAGCGCGAGGCCGCGCTCACCGACTGCGCGCGCCACTATGCCGGCCAGGTGACGGCGCTCTTGAAGCGCGCGCCCTACGACTGGTTCAACTTCTTTCCCTTCTGGGATCAGGTGAATGTCTCCGCGAAGCCCCCCACTCTCTGACCTTCCCGTGCGGTTCGACGGCGGACGGCTGACCCTCGAGGACGTGGGCGCGCTGGCACGGCGCGAGCGCCCCGCCGAGCTGGGCACCGCCCCCGCCTTCCGTCAGCGCATCGCGAAGGGCGCCGCGTTCCTGGACCGGCTGCTGGCGGAGGACGGCGTCATCTACGGCGTCACCACCGGCTACGGCGACTCCGTGACGGTGTCCATCCCGCCCGCGCTCGTCGCGGAGTTGCCGCACCACCTCTACACGTACCACGGCATCGGCGCGGGCCGGTTCCTCACGCCCGAGGAGACGCGCGCGGTGCTGGCCACGCGGCTCGCGTCGCTGTGCCAGGGCTTCTCCGGCGTGGGCGTGGCGCTGCTCAGCCAACTGGAGCTGCTGCTCCAGCACGACGTGCTGCCCATGATTCCCGCCGAGGGTTCGGTGGGCGCGAGCGGCGACCTCACGCCCCTGTCCTACGTGGCGGCCGTGCTCTGCGGCGAGCGCGACGTGTGGCACCGGGGCGAGCGGCGCCCCGCGGCGCAGGTGCTGTCCTCGCTGGGCATCGCGCCCCTCAAGCTGAGGCCGAAGGAGGGGCTGGCCATCATGAACGGCACCGCCGTGATGACGGCCCTGGCGTGCCTGGCGTGGGAGCGGGCGGAGTACGTGTCCCGACTGGCCACGCGGCTGACGGCGTTCAACGTGCTGGCGAGCGCCGGCAACGCGCACCACTTCGACGAGACGCTCTTCGCGGCCAAGCCCCACGCGGGCCAGCAGCGCGTGGCGGCGCGGCTGCGCGCGGACCTCGTCACGGACCGGCCGCCGCGCAACGAGCAGCGGCTCCAGGACCGGTACTCGCTACGGTGTGCGCCGCACGTCATCGGCGTGCTGGAGGACGCGCTGCCCTTCTTCCGCACGCAGATTGAAAACGAGCTGAACAGCGCCAACGACAACCCGCTCATCGACCCCGACGGCGAGCGCGTGCTGCACGGCGGCCACTTCTACGGCGGGCACATCGCCTTCGCCATGGACGGGCTGAAGACGGCGGTGGCCAACGTGGCGGACCTGTTGGATCGCCAGCTCGCGCTCCTCGTGGACCCGCGCTTCAACCACGGGCTGCCCGCCAACCTCTCCGCGTCCACGGGCGCGAGGGCGGCCATCAACCACGGCCTCAAGGCGGCGCAGATCAGCGTCTCCGCGTGGACGGCGGAGGCGCTCAAGCAGACGATGCCCGCGTCCGTCTTCTCCCGCTCCACCGAGTGCCACAACCAGGACAAGGTCAGCATGGGCACCATCGCCGCGCGCGACTGCCTGCGCGTGCTGGAGCTGACCGAACAGGTGGTGGCCGCGATGCTCATCGCGGCCCGGCAGGGCGTCACCCTGCGCCAGCGGTTGGACCCGGAGGCGAAGCCCGGCCCGGCGCTGGCCCAGATGCAGGCGGACCTGGAAGAGCGCATCCCCCTGCTGGTGGAGGATCGCGCGTTGGATGGGGAGTTGCAGGCGCTGCTCGTCGCCATCCGCCGCCGCGAGTGGAGGCTGCATGAAGCCTGACCTGAGCTGCGAAATCGAAATTGATCCGCCGTTCCACGACCTCGACATGATGGAGATCGTCTGGCACGGGCACTACGTGAAGTACCTGGAGCTGGCGCGCTGCGCGCTGATGCGCCGGTACGACTACGACTACCCGCAGATGCGCGAGTCCGGGTACGGCTGGCCCGTCGTGGACATGCGGCTGAAGTACGTGTCGCCCATCTCCTACAAGCAGAAGATCATCGTGCGCGTTGAGATCACCGAGTGGGAGAACCGGCTGCGCTTCGACTACGTGCTGCGCGACGCGGCCACCGGGCGCAAGGTGAACCAGGCCCACACCATCCAGGTGGCGGTGTCCCTGGCGACGGGGGAGATGCAGTTCGTCTGCCCGGAAGTGCTCTGGAAGAAGCTGGGAGTGTGGCCCGAATGAAGCCCCTCGTCCTGTTGACCTGCGTGCTCGTGGGCCTGAGCGCCCACGCCGCGGACCTGGTGAAGGACGTGCGCGCGCGACTGGTGGATGCGCCGCTCGTGCGCGGGAAGTTCGAACAGAAGAAGACCGTGGCGGGCTTCAAGAAGCCGCTGGTGTCGAAGGGGGACTTCCTCCTCGCCCGCGACCAGGGCGTGCTCTGGAACACGCGCACGCCGTTCGCCTCCACGCTGACGCTCACGCGCAAGTCACTGAGCGCCGAGCAGGGCGCGGGCGGCGCGGCCTACCACCTGGACTCCACGAAGGAGCCGGCGCTGGCGGCCGTGAATGAATTGCTCTTCGCGCTCCTCGCGGGCGACGTGGCCACGCTCCAGCAGCGCTTCAAGGTGGAGGGCGCGCTCGTCGGCCCCACCGGCTGGAAGCTGGAGCTGACGCCCACGGACGCGGGGCTCGCGCGCGTCTTCAAGCACATCCGCATGGAGGGCGACGGATACGTGCGCCAGGTGCAACTGGAGGAGACGCGCGGGGACACCAGCGTCATCCTCTTCGACGCGCTGGCGCAGACGCCGCCGCCGGATGCCACGGAAGCCGAACGCCTTGGCAAATAAGCTGGCCATCCTCTGGGCCCTGGTGGTGCTCGCCGTGGGCGTGCACCAGGTGTCCTTCTGGCGTGCGGCCCACCTGGACACCGACGTGCTCGCGCTCCTGCCGGAGGACGAGCAGGCGCCGCAGGTGGACGCCGCCACGCGCAAGCTCGCGGACGAGGCCGGCCGGCAGGTGGTGCTGCTGGTGGGCGCGAAGGACTGGGCCTCCGCGCAGAAGGTCGCGGACGAGGCCACGCGCGCGATGGAGGAGTCCCGGGACGTGCTGGAGCCCGCGGTGGTGGACACCTCCGCGCTCGACCAGGCGGTGGACTTCTACCGGCCTTACCGGGACCGGCTGCTCACGCCTGCACAGCGGCAATGGCTCACACGGGCGACGCCGGAGGAGCTGGGCGGCACCGCGCTGATGAAGCTGTACCAGCCCGCGGGCGCGCAGCTGACGGACTGGAACGTGGATCCGCTGGGGCTGTGGCCGGACTGGTGGCAGGCCCGTGCGGCGGAGACGTCCGCACGGCCGCGCGACGGGCGCCTGTGGCTGTCAGGTGAAGGGCGCGAGTGGGTGCTGCTCACCTGGAAGAGCAAGGTGTCCGCCTTCGCGCTGGGAGACGGCGCGCGTGTCACCACCGCGGTGGCGCGGGCGCGGGCTCGCGTGGAGGCGGCGGTGCCCGGTGGACGCCTGGTGGCCGCGGGCGTGCCGCTGTACGCGGAGGCCGCCGCCGCGCAGGCGAGCTGGGAGATGTCCACCATCGGCTTCGGCTCGCTGGCGGCGGTGCTGCTGCTGGTGTGGCTGACGTTCCGCTCGCTGCGCCCCATCCTGCTGGTGGGCGTGTCGCTGCTCCTGGGCTGCGCCGTGGCGCTGACGGTCACCGCGCTCGTCTTCGACCGCGTGCACCTGCTCACGCTGGTGTTCGGCTCCAGCCTCGTGGGCGTGGCGGAGGACTACGGCTTCCACTACTTCGCCGCGCGCCAGGGCAAGGCCCCTTCCGAGCGCGGCCCGGTGATGCGCTCGCTCCTGCCCGGCATGGCGCTGGCGCTCGTCACCAGCGTGGTGGCGTACCTGGCGCTGGGCGTCGCGCCCTTCCCCGGCCTCCGGCAGATGGCGGTGTTCTCCGCCGCCGGCCTCACCGCCGCGTTCCTCACCGTGGTGTGCTGGTTCCCATCGCTGGACCGGGGCGCGCTGCCCGTCACGGCCTTCTCCGAGCGCTTCTCCGCGTCCATCACCCGCTGGCCGCGCGTCGCGTCCACCCGGGGCTGGTGGCTGACGGGCGCGGTGCTCGCGGTGCTGGTGGCCGTGGGCATCTTCCGGCTGAAGCCCCAGGACGACCTGCGCCAGTTGCAGGGCGCGCCTCCCAACCTCATCGCCGACCAGCGCGAGCTGGGGCGCCTCTTGGGACTGCCCAGCCCCGCGCAGTTCTTCCTCGTGGAGGGCGACAGCGACGAACAGGTGCTGGCGCGCGAGGCGGTGCTGAAGCAGCGGTTGGATCCGCTCGTCTCGGAGAAGGTGTTCGCGGGCTACCGCGCCGTGTCCGACTGGCTTCCCTCCGAGGCCCAGCAGCGCGAGGACGCGGCCCTCAGCGCTCGCGCGGAAGCGCAGGCCGTGGCCGCGGTCGCCACCTCCACGGGTGAGGCCCCCACGCGCGCCGCGTTCGCGCAAGGGCCGCTCACCCCCGCGCGCTTCCTCTCCGGGCCCGCCGCCGCCGCCATCCGGCAGCAGTGGCTGGGGACGCTGGGCGCCCGGCAGTACAGCGTGCTCATGCTGCGCGGCCTCCATGATCCGAAGGTGCTGCCCCGGCTGGAGGCCGTCGCGCACGGGCTGGAGGGCATCCGCTGGGTGGACAAGACGGCGGAGATCTCCGGGCTGCTCGGGCGCTACCGGCGCATCATGGGCGGGCTCATCGTCGCGGGCTACGTCGCGGTGCTGCTCACGCTGATGGCACGCTTCGGGCGTCAGGCGTGGCGCGCGTGGGTTCCTTCCGTGCTGGGCACGCTCCTCACGCTCGCCCTCTTCGGTTGGGTGGGCGCCCCCTTGCAGCTCTTCACCGTGCTGGGGCTGGTGCTGCTGCTGGGCATGGGCGTGGACTACGGCATCTTCCTCCTGGAGCACCCCGGTGACGGCTCCGCGTGGCTCGCGGTGGCGCTGGCCGGCGTGAGCACGCTGCTGTCCTTCGGGCTGCTGGGCCTGTCGGCCACGCCGGCCCTTCGTTCGTTCGGTCTCGCCATGCTGCTGGGCGAGGTCACCATCTGGATCCTCACCCCCTGTTTCCGACTTCCACCCGGGAAAGCCTCACATTGAAAACTGAATCGACGGACATCCTCATCATTGGCGCGGGCCCCTCGGGCTCCGTCGCGGCGGGCCTGCTTCGCAAGCAGGGACGTGACGTTCTCATCCTGGAGCGCGAGCAGTTCCCGCGCTTCTCCATTGGCGAGAGCCTGCTGCCGCAGAGCATGCAGTACATCGAGGAGGCCGGCTTCCTCCAGGACGTGGTGGAGGCGGGGTTCCAGTTCAAGAACGG
Source organism: Corallococcus sp. CA053C (assembly GCF_003611675.1). Taxonomy (GTDB): domain Bacteria; phylum Myxococcota; class Myxococcia; order Myxococcales; family Myxococcaceae; genus Corallococcus. Next base: position 49,180 of record NZ_RAWA01000006.1, on the reverse strand, counting down.
CGCCGCCTTCGAGCGCTCCGGGCGGTACACGGACTTCGACTTCCGCGACAAGTTCAGCCCCGGCTGGGGCACCACCTACCAGGTGGAGCGTGGCCGCTTCGACCACGTGCTGGCCCAGGCCGCGGAGCGCAAGGGCGCCACCTTGCGCTTCCGCCACGAGGTGCTGACCGTGGACTTCTCCGGCGAGAAGCCGGAGGTGACGGTGCGGCCTCCCGAAGGCGAGACGTACCGCGTGCAGGCGCGCTTCATCCTGGACGCGAGCGGCTTCGGCCGCGTGCTGCCCCGCCTGCTGAACCTTGAGACGCCGTCCAACTTCCCCGTGCGCGGCGCCATCTTCACCCACGTGGAGGACCGCATCCCCGTGGGCACCTTCGACCGGAACAAGATCCGCGTCACCACGCACCCGGAGCACGTGCACGTCTGGTACTGGACCATCCCCTTCTCCGGCGGTCGCTGCTCGCTCGGCGTGGTCGCGAAGAAGGAGTACCTGGAGCAGTACACCGGCACGGACACGGAGCGGCTCCAGGCCATCGTCAACGAGACGCCGTCCCTGCGGGAGCTCCTGAAGGACGCCGTCTGGGATACGCCCACGCGCAAGCTCACCGGTTACGCGGCCAACGTGAAGTCACTGTGGGGCCCGGGCTTCGCGCTGCTGGGCAACGCGGGCGAGTTCCTGGATCCGGTGTTCTCCTCGGGCGTCACCATCGCCGTGAAGTCCGCGAGCCTCGCGGCGGCCTGTATCGCCCGGGAGTTCGCCGGGGAGAAGGTGGACTGGGAGGCCGACTACGCGAAGCCGCTCAAGGCGGGCGTGGACACCTTCCGCACCTTCGTGGAGTCCTGGTACGAGGGCGGCTTCCAGAACATCATCTTCCACCCGAACCCGTCCCCGGACGTGCGGAAGATGATCTCCGCCATCCTCGCGGGCTACGCGTGGGACAAGAACAACCCCTACGTCGCCGACAGCAAGCGGCGGCTGCGCGTGCTCGAGGAACTGTGCGCCGTCTGAGCCTCCTCCTCGCGCTCACGGGCCTCGTCGCCTGCACCACCGCGCGTCCCAGGCCTCCCGAGTCGAAGCCCGGTGAACCGCTGCCGGAGCTGCGGCTCAAGCCGGAGGCCCTGGGCGCCACGGTGAGCCTCACCCAGCGCCTGGTGTTCGCCCACGAGGCGGACCCGGGCGGCCCCCGCTCCCTGGAGGCGTTGCTGGAGGTGGACCCTGCGCTGATGCAGCTGGCGGGCTTCGCCATGGGTCAGCGCATCCTCACCCTGCGGTGGAACGGCGCCGCCCTGGAGGAGGAGCGCGACCCCCGCCTGCCCGCCCAGTTCCAGTCGGGGCCGGTGCTCCGGGACGTGCAGCTCGTCTACTGGCCGGCCGACGCCGTGCGCGCCGCCCTGCCCGCTGGCTGGACGCTGGAGGACGGGCCGGGGCAACGCACCCTGTCGAAGGACGGCAGGGAATGGGTGACGGTGCGCTACGATGGGACCCCGCGCTGGGAAGGGCGCACCCAGCTCACCAACCTCTCCGAGCACTACCAGCTCACCATCGACTCGCGCCCCGCGGACGAGTGACTGTCTCCATGATGCCTCCCGTCTTCCTCAACGAGCTCGGCCTCGTCTGCGCCCTGGGTTCCGGGAAGCATGAGGTGGCGCGAGCCCTCTTCGCGACCACCCCCTCCGGCGTGGCCTCCCACGCCGGGTTCGCGGACCGGCCGCTCCACCTGGGCGTCGTCACCGCTCCGCTCACGGCCCAGGACGCGCTGCCCCGAGCCCAGCACAGCCGCAACAACGCGCTGCTGCTCACCGCGCTCGCCCAGGTGCGCGCTGGCGTGGACGCCGCCATCGCCCGGTTCGGTCCAGAGCGCGTGGCGGTGGTGCTGGGCACGAGCACCTCCGGCATCGGCGAGGGTGAAGGCGCCATCGCGGACCACCTCGCCACGGGCCAGCTGTCCGCGTCCTTCCACCTGTGCCAGCAGGAATTGGGCGCGCCGGCGCTCGCGCTCACGCACCTGTTGGGGCTCGCCGGGCCGTCCTACGTCATCTCCACCGCGTGCTCCTCCAGCGCCAAGGCCCTCGCCAGTGCGGCGCGGCTGCTGCGCGCGGGCACGGTGGACGCGGTGCTGACGGGCGGCGTGGATTCGCTGTGCCGCTTCACCGTCGCGGGCTTCCGCTCGTTGGACTCGGTGAGCGAGGAGCGCTGCAACCCGATGAGTGTCCACCGCCACGGCATCAACATCGGCGAGGCCGCGGCGCTGTTCCTGATGACGCGCGAGCCGGGGCCGGTGCGCCTCTCCGGCTGGGGCGAGTCCTCCGACGCGCACCACATCTCCGCGCCGGAGCCCGCGGGCCGGGGCGCCATCGCCGCCATCCGCGAGGCGCTCACGCGCTCGGGGCTGTCCCCTGAGCACGTGGACTACGTGAACCTGCATGGCACCGCGACGGTGCAGAACGACGCCATGGAGAGCCGCGCGGTGCACACGCTGCTGGGCCCGGGCGTGAAGGCCAGCTCCACCAAGCCGCTCACCGGCCACACGCTGGGGGCCTCGGGTGCGCTGGAGGCCGCCTTCGGGTGGCTCACGCTGGTGGACAACCCTCAAGGCAAGCTGCCCCCGCACTTCTGGGACGGCGACGCGGACCCCACCCTGCCGGCGCTGGCGTTGGTGAAGCCGGGCGAGGCGCTGGGGCGGCCGGTGCGCTCGGTGCTGAGCAACTCGTTCGCCTTCGGGGGCAGCAACGCGGCCCTCGTGCTGGAGAACGCCTGATGCGCACCCCCATCGACCTGCCCATCGCGGACCTCGTGCCCCATGGCGGACGCATGCGGCTGCTCGACCGCGCGCTGGAAGGCGACGCGGAGACGCTGCTCGCGGAAGTGACGGTGCGCGAGGACAGCCTGTTCTTCGTCGACGGCGCCGTGGGCGGCTGGGTGGGCATCGAGTACATGGCGCAGGCCGTGGCCGCGTGGGCCGGCTGGCATGCGCGGCTTCGCGGGGAGACGCCCAAGGTGGGCTTCCTGCTGGGCACGCGCCGCTACGAGTGCAGCCGCCCCGCCTTCCAGCCCGGGGAGTGCCTGCGCATCGAAGTGCACCGCCAGTTCTTCGCGGACAACGGGCTGGGCCAGTTCGACTGCACCATCACCATCGGGACGGAGACGGTGGCCACGGCGGCGCTGACGGTGTTCGAGCCGCCCGCCGGGCAGGACGTCGTGAGGAGGGGCAACACAGATGGGTGACAAGACGGTGCTGGTGACGGGCTCCAGCCGGGGCATCGGCCGCGCCATCGCGCTGCGCCTGGCGCGGGACGGCTTCGACGTCGTGGTGCACTGCCGCAGCCGGCGCGAGGAAGCGGACGCCGTGGCGGCGCTCGTGCGCGACGCGGGGCGGGAGGCGCGCGTGCTCCAGTTCGACGTGTCGGACCGCGCGGGGACGCAAGCCGCGCTGCTGGCCGACGTGGAGGCCCACGGCTGCTACTACGGCGTGGTGTGCAACGCGGGCATCGCGCGCGACAACGCCTTCCCGGCGATGACGCCCGACGAATGGGACAGCGTCATCCACACCAACCTGGACGCGTTCTACAACGTGCTCAACCCGCTCACGATGCCGCTCGTGCGCCGCAAGAAGCCGGGCCGCATCGTCACGCTGGCGTCGGTGTCCGGCCTGATGGGCAACCGGGGCCAGGTGAACTACAGCGCCGCGAAGGCGGGCATCATCGGCGCGACGAAGGCGCTCGCGGTGGAGCTGGCCAAGCGCGACATCACCGTCAACTGCGTGGCCCCGGGCCTCATCGACACGGAGATGCTGCCGCCGGAGGTCGTGGAGGAGGCGCTGAAGCTCATCCCCGCCCGCCGGGTGGGGAAGCCCGAGGAGGTCGCCGCCGCGGTGAGCTTCCTCATGGCCGAGGACGCCGGCTACATCACGCGTCAGGTGATCTCCGTGAACGGGGGAATGGTCGGATGAGGCGCGTGGTCGTCACCGGAGTGGGGGCCCTGAGCCCCCTGGGCCACGACTGGCGGACGGTGGAGGCGCGGCTGCGCGGGCGCCAGAACGCCGTCCGGGTGATGGAGGGCTGGAAGCAGTACCAGGGCCTGCACACGCGGCTGGGCGCGCCCGCCGCGCCGTTCGAACTGCCGTCGTCCACGTACTCGCGCAAGACGACGCGCACCATGGGCCGCGTGGCGCTGATGGCCACGCGGGCCAGCGAGCTGGCGCTCCAGGACGCGGGCCTGCTGGGCGACCCGCTGGTGAAGAGCGGGAAGCTGGGCATCGCCTACGGCTCGTCCGCGGGGACGCCGGAGAACATGGGCGACTTCGGGAAGATGATCACCGAGAAGACCACCGAGGGCATCACCGCGACGACGTACCTGCGGATGATGTCCCATACGGCGGCGGTGAACATCGGCGTCTTCTTCGGCATCACCGGGCGCATCATCACCACCTCCAGCGCGTGCACCTCCGGCAGCCAGGGCATCGGCTACGCGTACGAGGCCATCAAGCTGGGCCGGCAGGTGGCGATGCTCGCGGGCGGCGCGGAGGAGCTGGACGCCACCGGCGCCGCCGTCTTCGACACCCTCTTCGCCACCAGCACGAAGCACAACGAGGCGCCGCACGAATCGCCCCGGCCCTTCCATGCCCAGCGCGACGGGCTGGTGCTGGGCGAAGGCGCGTGCACGCTGGTGCTGGAGGAGCTGGAGCACGCCCGGGCGCGCGGCGCGACCATCCACGCGGAGCTGCTGGGCTACGGCACCAACAGCGACGGCCGCCACGTCACCCAGCCCAACGCGGACACCATGGCGCAGGCGATGCGGCTGGCCCTGGAGGACGCGGGCGTCCCGGCCTCCGCCATCCCGTACGTCAACGCGCACGGCACGGCCACGGACACGGGCGACGTCGCGGAGAGCGCGGCCACGCTCGCGGTCTTCGGGGAGAAGGTCGCCATCTCCTCGCTCAAGAGCTACATGGGCCACACGCTGGGGGCCTGCGGCGCCCTTGAGGCGTGGATGAGCCTCCAGATGATGCGCTCGGACTGGTTCGCGCCCACGCTGCACCTGGACGCGGACTCCGTGGATCCGAAGTGCGCGCCCCTGGACTATGTCATGGGCGAGGGCCGTCCCTTGAAGACGGACCTGGTGATGACCAACAACTTCGCCTTCGGTGGCATCAACACGTCGTTGATCTTCCGCCGCTGGCCCTGATGCCTGGAGAACCCGCGATGAAGAATGCCCTCCTGTTGCTGGCGCTGACGGCCGCGAGCCCCGCGCTGGCGCGTGACACCGTCGTGAAGGTCAAGCTGGCGGATGTCCTGGCGCTGCCCGAGGCGAAGGAGAAGCTGGACGGCACGGTGAAGTTCTACCTGGATGGCCAGAAGACGCCCGCGGTGAAGAAGACGCTGGGCAATGAAGTGACGAACAAGAAGACCAACGCCGTGGGCAAGTCGGACGAGTTCGCCTGCAAGTGGGCCGCGCTCTCCGCGCTCATCACCCTGCAGGAGGGCGCGAAGAAGAACGGCGCCAACGCGGTGGTCAACCTCGTGAGCTACTACAAGAAGGTGGAGTCCAAGAGCGCCACCGAGATCGAGTGCCACGCGGGCACCATGGTCGCGGGCGTCGCGCTCAAGGGCGACTACGCCACCGTCGGGAAGTAGTCCCGCCGCGCCGGCAAGCCTCCTCGAACGCTCGTTGCCAGACACATGCGGCCCCGGCGCCCCGCCCCTCCCCGGCTTCAAGGACAGGGGTGTTGGCGGATAGCGGACGCCGTCCGGAACGTGGCGCGGACCCGCTTCGCGCCACGGCTAGCGTGTGCGCTTCCACGACGCTTCGCGGAGGTGCCTCGCATGAGCAGGACAGACCCCCTCACGTTCCTCGGCGCGCTGCTCGCGAGCGGCACGGTGCTCGCGTGCGAGACGTGCCGCCCGCTGGTGCAGGCCGGCATCTTCAACGAGCACTTCTGGGGCCGGCTGGCCATCACGCTGCTGCCCTTCGGCGTCATCCTCTTCGTCGCGGCCCGGGTGCACGTCATGCGGCCCGGGGGGGCGCGCCGATGAACCGCATGCAACGGGGGCCGCTGCTGTCCGCGGGGCTGCTGCTGGGCGTGGGGCTGGGAGGCTTCGTCGACGGCATCGTGCTCCATCAAATCCTGCAATGGCACAACATGCTCTCCAGCCACCTGCCCCCGGACACCCTGGTGAACGCCAAGGTGAATATGTTCTGGGACGGGCTCTTCCACGCCTTCACCTGGCTGATGACCTTCGGGGGGCTGGTGCTCCTGTGGCGCGCGGGGCAGCGCACGGACGTGCCCTGGTCCACGGCCACCTTCGCCGGGTGCCTGCTGGGAGGCTGGGGCCTGTTCAACGTCGTGGAAGGCATCATCGATCACCAGCTCCTCGGCGTGCACCACGTGCACCCCGGCACGGGTGAGCTGGCGTGGGACCTGGGGTTCCTCGCCTTCGGTCTGGGATTGCTGCTCGTGGGCGGCGGGCTGGTGCGGGCCGGCAGCGAGGACGCCACGCCCCGGGGGGCCGCCGTCCCGGGGCGGTGAGCGGGGCCGTCCCTTTCACGGGCTTCCTGGGATGAAAGCGCCGTTTGGGCTGTTGGCGGCGCCGCCCCGTGCGCCAGAGTGCGCCACCCCGTTGGGGTCCATCCAGGAGCTTCCATGACGTCCCGTTCCAGACCGCCGTTTGGCGTCGCGCGCATGACGCTCGGCGTCTATGCGTCCGCGCTCATCACCGCCTGTGCGTCCTCGGCGCCCGCCGAGAAGGCCGCTCCGCCGACCTCCACGCCGGCCGCCGCGCCCACGCCGCCGCCCGCGGCCCCTGCCCCGCCCAAGCCCGTCTACGGAAGCTTCGGAATCGACACGCCCGGGATGGATCCGTCCGTGAAGCCGGGCGACGACTTCTACCGCTACGTCAACGGCAAGTGGCTGGACACGACGGAGATCCCCGCCGAACGCTCGTCCATGGGCATGTTCACGAAGCTGGCGGAAGAGGCCTCGAAGCAGACGCGCGACCTGCTGGAGGCCGCCGCGAAGTCGGACGCCGCGCCGGGCAGCGAGGAGCGCAAGCTGGGCGACTTCTACGCCAGCTACATGGACGAGGCCGCCATCGAGTCCAAGGGCATCACTCCGCTCAAGCCGGAGTTGGAGCGCATCACGGCGGTCGCCAACCGCAAGGACCTGTCCCAGTTGCTGGGCACCACGCTGCGCGCGGACGTGGACGCGCTCAACACCGGGCAGACCAGCACCCCACGCCTCTTCGGCCTGTGGGTGGCGGAGGACCTGAACGACCCCCGCCGCTATGCCGCGTACCTCCTCCAGGGCGGCCTGCTGCTGCCGGACCGCGACTTCTACCTGAAGGACACGCCGCGCTTCAAAGAGGTGCGGGAGAAGTACCAGAAGCACATCGCCGCGCAGCTGAAGAACGCGGGCATCCCCGACGCCGAGGCGAAGGCCCGCGCCATCTACGGCCTGGAGAAGAAGATCGCCCAGGCGCACTGGGCCGCCCAGGACACGCAGGACGTGGCCAAGACGAACAACCCCTGGAAGCAGACGGACTTCGCGAAGAAGGCGCCCGGCCTGGACTGGACGGCGTGGTTCGCGGGCGCGGGGCTCTCCCAGCAGGCGGACTTCATCGTCTGGCAGCCGAGCGCGCTCATCGGCATCTCGAAGCTCGTGGGCAGCGAGCCGCTCCAGACGTGGAAGGACTACCTGGCGTTCCACGCCATCGTGCAGGGCACCCAGAACCTGCCCAAGGCGTTCGTGGACGAGGCCTTCGAGTTCAGCGGCAAGACGCTCTCCGGCACGCAGAAGCTGCGCGAGCGATGGAAGCGCGGCGTGGACTTCACCAACAACGCGCTGGGTGAGGCCGTGGGCAAGCGCTACGTGGCGAAGCACTTCCCGCCCCAGGCCAAGGCCGAGGCGGACGTGATGGTGCGCAACATCCTGGCCGCGCTGGGCCGCCACATCGACGCGCTGGAGTGGATGTCGCCGGAGACCAAGGCCCGCGCCAAGGAGAAGCTGGGCACGGTGCAGGTGGGCATCGGGCACCCGGACACCTGGCGCGACTACTCCGCGCTGGAGATCGTGAAGGGGGATGCCTTCGGCAACGCCGAGCGCGCGAACCTCTTCGAGTACCACCGCAACGTCGCGAAGCTGGGCAAGCCCGTGGACCGGATGGAGTGGTTCATGACGCCGCAGGAGGTCAACGCGCTCAACTCGCCGCAGCAGAACTCCATCATCTTCCCGGCCGCCATCCTCCAGCCGCCCTTCTTCGACCCCAACGCGGATCCGGCGGTGAACTACGGCGGCATCGGCTCCGTCATCGGCCACGAGATCATCCACAGCTTCGACGACGTGGGCGCGCAGTTCGACGCGCAGGGCAAGCTGGCCAACTGGTGGACGCCCAAGGACCTGGAGCAGTTCAAGGCCGCCGGCAAGGCGCTCGCGGCGCAGTTCAGCACCTACCACCCGCTGCCCGACGTGGCGGTGAACGGCGAGCTGACCCTGGGCGAGAACATCGCCGACGTGGGCGGCATCTCCATCGCGCTTGACGCGTACGTGATGTCGCTGGGCGGCAAGCCCTCGCCCACGCTGGAGGGCTTCACCGGCGAGCAGCGCCTGTTCATGGGCTTCGCCCAGGTGTGGCGCAACAAGTACCGCGAAGCGCTCCTGCGCCGGCTGCTGGTGACGGATGGCCACTCACCGGGCCCGTTCCGCACCGCCACCGTGCGCAACGTGGACGCGTGGTACCAGGCCTTCGACGTGAAGCCCGGGCAGGGCCTCTACCTGCCGCCCGAGAAGCACGTGAAGATCTGGTAGTGCCCGCGTGCACCGGAGGCACGGACACCGTGCGTCCGGTGCACTGGTAGCGAAGGGCTGGGGGGACGCACTGTGGGGACATGACCAACACCCTGCATTCGCCCCCTGTCTCCACCCTGCTCTCCCACCTCTTCGCGGACGCCCGGAAGACCGACGCCGCGGTGCTCGCGCCCTTCCGGTCGCTGTCGCCGGAGGCGATGTCGAAGGCGCTGCACCAGGACTACCGGGCGTTCTACGCGAACGTCGCGGACGCCTACCTGCCCGTATCCCAGGAGCTGGGCCGGCTGCTCTATGCCCTGACGCGCGCGAGGCGGGCGAAGACGGTGGTGGAGTTCGGCACGTCGTTCGGCATCTCCACGCTCCACCTCGCGGCGGCGCTGCGCGACGGCGGAGGCGGCCGGCTCATCACCACGGAGTTCGAGCCCGCGAAGGTGCGGCGTGCGAAGGAGCACCTCACCACCGCGGGCCTCGTGGACCTGGTGGAGTTCCGCGAGGGCGACGCGTTGGACACGCTGCGGAGCGACGTGCCGGACGGCATCGACCTGGTGCTGTTCGATGGCGCCAAGCCGCTCTACCTCCCGCTGCTGCGGCTGTTGGAGCCGAGGCTTGGGCCCGGGGCCATCCTCGTTGCTGACAACGTGAAGATGAGCCCGGAGTTCGCGGCGCACCTCGCGCGGCCGGAGCACGGCTACGTCACGGTGTCGCTGCCCTGGGACGACGACGACTGCCTCCTCGCCGTACGCACCGCCTGAAGGGCTCGCGGCTAGTATCGCGCGGATGGCGGACCTGGACCTCAACCTGCTCGTGGCGCTCGACGCCCTCCTGCGCGAGGGCAGCGTGGCGCGCGCCGCCGACCGGCTCCACCTGAGCGCGCCGGCCATGAGCCGCACCCTCACCCGCATCCGCGACGCGCTGGGCGACCCCGTGTTCGTACGCGCGGGGCGGGGCCTCGTCCCCACGCCCCGTGCCCTGGCGCTCCAGGAGCAGGTGCGCGCCGTCGTCCAACAGGCCAGCACCCTGCTGGGCCCCGGGACGCCCACCGCGCCGGCCGAGCTGACGCGCACGCTGTCGCTGCGGGTGAACGACGGCATCATCCCGTCGCTGGGTGCCGCGCTCTACCAACGGGCGCGCGAGGAGGCGCCCGGGCTGACGCTGCGCTTCGTGTCCGAAGGCACGGAGGACGTGGAGGCGCTGCGCGACGGGGACGTGGACCTGGACATCGGCGTCCAGGGCGCGCTGGGCCCGGAGATCCGTGTGCAGCGCTTGGGCGAGGCCACCTTCGTGGGGCTCGTGGGGCGCGCGTCCCCGCTCGCCCGGGGCCGGCTGACGCTGGAGCGCTTCGCCCGCGCCGAGCACGTCGTCGTGTCCCGACGCGGGAAGCTGCGCACGCCGTTGGATGCGGTGCTGGAGCAGCACGGCCACGTCCGCCGGGTGACGAGCGTGGTGCCCAACCTGCTCGCGGCGGCGGCGCTCGTCGCGCGGACCCACGCCATCACCGTGGTGCCCTCCGTGTTCGCGCGGACCGCGGCGGCGCTGATGCCCGTGCGTGAGCGCCCCGTGCCGCTGGAGCTGGGCGGGCTCGTCGTCGCCCAGGCGTGGCATCCCCGGTTCGACCACGATCCCGCGCACGTCTGGTTGCGGCGCGGTGTGAAGGCGCTCTGGGAGGACGTGGCGGGCGGCGCTACTTCGGGTCGCCGGTGACGAGCGCGAGCGCGAACCCGTCGTAGCCCTTGCTGCCCACCGTCTGCACGGCGGTGGCGCTCACGCGGGGCTCCGCGGCCACGGCCTCGTAGAAGCGGCGCATGCCCTGGATGTTCGCGTCGGTGTTCGCCGCGTCGATGACGGCGCCCTTGCGCACGACGTTGTCGGTGATGATCAGGCTGCCCTTGCGCGACAGCTTGAGCGCCCACGCGAAGTAGTCCGCCGTGCGTGCCTTGTCCGCGTCGATGAACGTCAGGTCGAACGGCGCCTGCCCTTCCTTCTCCAGCTGGGGCAGCGTGTCGATGGCGCTGCCCACCCGGACCTCCACCACGTCGGACAGGCCCGCGCGGGCGATGTTCTCCCGGGCGACCTCCGCGTGCTTCGGCACCGCCTCCAGCGTGATGACGCGGCCACCAGGAGGCAGCGCCCGCGCGAGCCACAGGGTGCTGTAGCCGCCCAGCGTGCCCACCTCGAGGATGCGGCGGGCGCCGTGGAGCTGGGCGAGGAGCATCAACAGCTTGCCCTGGTTCGGCGCCACGTTGATGGCGGGCAGCCCTGCCTTCGCGCTCGCCTCCAGTGCCGCGTCCAGCACGGCGTCCGGCGCCACCAGGTGGTCGGTGATGTAGCGGTCAACCGCGTTCCATTGTTCCTGGCTCATGGGTCCTCCCTTGAAATGGACCGTCTCTAACGCCCCCACCCTGCCCGCGCGACCTCAGCGTGCGGGAGGTGTTGCCTCGGGGAGCGGCGTTCCGGTGGCCTCGGGCAGGGGCACCTGGAGCCAGGCTGCCAGGGTGGGCGCGACGTCCGCGGGCGACACGGGTCGGGCATGGCGCGCGGGCTTGAGGCCCGGGCCGGCCAGCATCAATGGCACGTGTTGATCATATTCATAGGGCGCGCCATGCCAGCCGGCGCAGTCCGCGTCGGGCGCGAGGAGCACGCCGGACACGGGCAGGACGGTGAGGTCGCCGGCCCGGGGAGCGAAGTACGAGGCGCGCACGGCGGGCGTCAGGCCTCGACTGTCATGGGATTGGGCCTGCGTGTCGGTGAGCACCTGCGCGACTCCCGGCAGCGCGCCAATGGCCCTCGCCCCCACCGCGAGCGCGTCCTCCCGCCGCACGCCTCGCGCCGCCAGGGCCTCCGGGCGCAGGTAGACGTAGGGCGTGGTGAAGGCCTGCACCCACGTCTCTTCTCCGTACGCGGCATCGAGCGCCGCCTCCAACGCCTGCGTCACCCGCGCGCCGTCCAGTCGCCCACCCGGCTGCGGTGCGCTGCCCATCCCATGGTCGGCGGTGAGCGCCACGAGCACGCGCTCCGCGCCGACCTCCTGGTCCAGCGCGGACAGGAAGCCCGTGAGCGCGCGGTCCACGCGCAGCAACGTGTCCAGCGCCTCGTGGCTGTCGGGCCCATAGGCGTGGTTCACCATGTCCACCGTGGAGAGGCCCACCGCGAGCAGGTCCACCGCGCCGGGCCGCGTCCCCAGGTGCTCCGCGCGCACGGCGGCGAGGCCGAAGTCCAGGAGCTGATCCGCGCCGGACGGCGTGTAGAGGAAGCCATCGCCCGGAGGAATGAGGTGCGGGAAGACGCGCCCGAAGCCCTGCGGCGGAAGCTCGTGCACGTCGTCGTCCGGCCCGAGCTGCGCGTACAGCGCCGGAGCCGCGCTCCGCTCCCAGGACGTGCCCGCGACCTGGGGCCGCCCCGCGTTCCAGGTGGCCACGAACTCCGGCAGGGCCTGGGCGTAGTGACGGCTCGTCGTGAAGCCCTCCTTGCCCCACCAGAACGCGGTCCCCCGGTGGCCCGCCATCATCACGGCCGCGCGGTCCTTGAGCGCCACCGCCAGCACCCGCGATGACGGACGCGCGCCGAGCAGCGCATCCCCCAACGTCGGCATGCCCAGCCGCTTCGGGGACACACCGGCGCCGCCCGAGCCGTCCAGCGACGGGCTCTCCGCGTCGAGCACGCAGCTCACCTTCGCGCCCGCCTCCCGGTCGTACCAGGTGTTGGCGACGATGCCGTGGCGCTCCGGCAGCGTGCCCGTCGCCACGGTCGCATGCCCCACGCACGTCTGTGTCGTCGCGTACGGGTAGCGGGCGGCGTCGAACACCACGCCGCCTTCCAGGAGGCGCCGGAAGCCGCCCGGCCCGAAGCGCTCGCGCCAGCGCTCCACGTCCGCGTAGCGCAGCCCGTCCACCACCACGAGCACGACGAGCGACGGTCGCGCCGGAGGGCTCGCGGGCACGCTTGCGGCCCGGGTGCAGGCCAGGCCCAACCCCAGGACCGCCAGGGTCCCCCACCGCACGCAGCGTCGAATCATGGGCGTCATGGGAGCGGAGACTGGCCGCGCCGGGCCCCCCAGGTCCAATCGATAGGTTCGAGGCGAGCCATCGAACCGTTCGATGTCTTCCGGGGCGAGGAAACTTTGGATGGCGCGCTGCGACAATGTGGGAGTCGAAGGTCGCTCCGCCCCCCACGGAGGTTCATCATGGAAATCCACCGCAAGCCCCCCGCGTCCGTTGGCCCCACCGCCCGTACCAGCGAGTCCTCCTCCGCGCAGGCGCCGAAGGCCAAGGCCCTGACGGTGCGTGACGGCTTCGACACCCGGGGTGCGCGCCCCAGCAACTTCGTGGACCGCCCGAAGGGCCGCCCCACGCCTCCGGGCGCCAGCGTGCCGGCGTCGGCCTTCACCTACGGATCCTCCAACGTCCCGGTGAAGCCGGGCGCGAACAAGGTCGATCCGTCGAAGGAGAAGCCCAAGCTCACGGGCGAGCCTGTCATCGCGGTCATCGACGGCGGCGTGGACTTCAAGCACACCGACCTGGACGACGCGATGTGGACGAACCCGGGTGAAGTCGCGGGCGACGGGCTCGACAACGACGGCAACGGCGTGAAGGACGACGTGCACGGCTTCAACGTGGGCGACGGCGGCGGCGACCCGTTCAAGGGCGAGGGCACGGACCACGGCACGCACGTGGCGGGCATCATCGCCGCCGAGGACAACGGCCAGGGCAACACCGGCATCGCCGCGGGCAAGGCCAAGGTGCTGAGCGTGGGCGGCCTGTACGACGGCGCCGACCTGCTCACCAACTTCGAGCGCTCGGTGGACTACCTGGTGAAGATGAAGACCGAGCACGGCGTGAACATCCGCGCCGCCAACGCGAGCTTCGGCGATTCGTACCGCGACGCCGCGTCGCAGAAGCGCTGGACGGCGGCGGTGCAGAAGCTGGCGGACGCGGACATCCTGCTCGTCGCGGCCACGGCCAACGGCAATGGCAGCAACATGAACAACGTGCCGGACATGCCGGCGAACATCGACCTGCCCAACGTCATCACCGTGGCGTCGATGGACAAGAAGAACGACAAGCTGGCCAGCTACTCGTCGCACGGCGACAAGGTGGTGGACCTGGCCGCGGTGGGCGAGGACGTGCTCAGCACCGTGCCGGGCAACCAGTGGGAGGAGATGAGCGGCACCTCCATGGCGACGCCCACGGTGGCCGCCACCGCCGCGCGCATGTTCGCGGAGAACCCGGACCTCACGGCCGTGCAGGTGCGCGACCTCCTCCTCAAGACCGTGGAGCTGGACACGGACCTGAAGGGCAAGGTCATCACCGGCGGCAAGCTGGACATCAACGCCGCCATCGCCGCCGCGAAGGCCACCGTGGAGCCGAAGCCGGAGACGACCGTCGCCACGCGCTGAGCCCTGATTGAAGCCTCGCAGGAGGATCGGGTCCCCTGGTACCAGGTGGGGCTCGTGACCTGCGAGTTCATGGCGCTGAGCGTCCGCCAATCTCCAAGAAGCGCTCGTAGGCTCGCATGAGCGCGTCCAGGTGGGCTGGGTTGTCCAGGTCGAGCGGCGCATCCGTGAGCCGGACCACCCACCCATCCATCGCAGTACGGCTCGCCCCATGGCCCGCTGCACCCGGTACTCCGCATCAGGGCGAAGGAAGAAGGCCAGCGGCCTCCCCTGCCGTGCCGCCGCCGCGGGCGACAGGTGCGGGAACCCTGGCAGTGTGGAATGGTGGGGTCCATCCGGTGCAGGAAGCACAGTCGCTGCTGGGCGAACGACATCGGGAACGCGGTCGTCATCCGCGTGGCAGCCTCTTGATGAGTGGCTTGGCGACCGGGGCCTCGGCGAGCGCGTGGGCCAGCTGCGCGATGGTCGGCCCGGTGAGGATCGTGGCGAGCCCGACCTCCCGTCCCACCATCCGGCTCAGCCGAGAGGCCAGCCGCATCGCCTGCAACGAATGCATGCCGAGCGCGAGCAGACTCTCATGGACATCCACCCGGCTCACGCCCAGGAGTTCGGAGACCACCGCCGCGACGCGGACCTCGGCCTCGGTCCCCGGCGCCGTGTAGGGCGCGTCCGGGCGCCGGTCGGTCGCGGGCAGCCGCGAGCGGTCCACCTTCCCGTTCGGAGTCAGCGGCCAGGACTCCAGGACGACGACCTCCGAAGGCACCAGATGCGCCGGCACCCTGCGCGCCAGGTCCTCGCGCACGGCCTGCGCCGACACCGGGGTTGCCGACCCGGCCACGACATAGCCCACGAGGCAAGGCTCCTCCCCGCGCGAGTCGACGCGCGCGAGGGCATCCACCACGCCGGGATGCGCGGCCAGGGCGGCACGCACCTCGGCCAGCTCCACCCGGACGCCACGGACCTTCACCTGTTCATCACGGCGGCCCAGGAACTCGATGACGCCTCCGGGCAACCACCGGGCCAGGTCCCCACTGCGATAGAGCCGCGCACCCGGATGTGACCCGAAGGGATCCGGCACGAACCGCTCGGCGGTGAGGTCCGGCAGGTCGCGGTAGCCCCTCGCGACACCGGCCCCACCGATGCAGAGCTCCCCCACGGCGCCCGGCGGAGCCACCTGCCCGTGCGCGTCGAGCACCACGAGGTGGGCATTGAACAGCGGTCGCCCGATGGGCACGTGGGTGGCTTCGGGGTCGAGCCCGTCGTCGAGCCGGTGTCCGCTGGCCATGACGGTGATCTCCGTGGGGCCGTAGCCGTTCGTCACCTTCGTGAAGCCTCCGCGCTGGAGCGTGCGGAACGCCTCCACGGGGAAGACATCCCCGCCCACCACCACGCGGTCCAGGGCGGCGAAGGCCTCCGGAGCGTCGGCCGCCAACCGGGGCAGCACCACGGGGGGGATCACCGCATGCGTGATGCGCTGGTCGATGAGACAGCGGGCCAGCCCCGGCACGTCCCAGCCCGGCGGCAGGAAGTGGACCGCGGCGCCGTTGAGCAGCGCGCCCCAGACCTCCAGCACCGAGATATCGAAGGACACCGACGCCATCGCCAGCATCGTCTTGCCAGGTCCCAGGTCCTCGGCCAGGGCCGTCCGGTACAGCAAGGACACGACCGAGTGATGCTCGATTTGAACGCCCTTGGGTCTGCCCGTCGACCCGGACGTGTAGAGGACGTAGGCGAGGTCCGACGGACTCCCCTCCGGCAGCGGCGGCCCGGACGACGCCGGGGGCAGCGCATCCAGCACGACGGTGGGCAGGCCGGTGAGCCGGCCCGCCAGCACCGCCGTCGTGACCAGGGCGCGGGCCCCGGCCTCCTGCATGAGCGGCTCCAGCCAGGCGGCAGGAGCGCCTGGATCCAGCGACAAGAAGGCCGCCCCCGCCATGAGGATTCCCAGTTGGGCCACGACCAGCTCCGCCGAGCGGGGGATGCACACCGCCACGAGCGCCTCACGGCCGACGCCCAGGCCGCGCAGGTGGTGCGCCAGGTGCTCCGCCCGACGCGTCAGCTCGGCATAGGTCAGCACGCGGTCGCCGGACCTCACCGCGGGGGCGTCGGGCGCGCGGCGGGTCCAGCGGGCGAACAGGTCGGGCACCCGGTACGAGGGGGCCTCCTGGCGTGGGCCCACGCTGACGAGTGCGCGCCGGTCCGCGTCGTTCAGCAGCGACAGCCTGGACACGCGGGTGTCCGGCGCGTCGGTGATGGAGCGCAACAGCTGCTGATACGCGGACAGCATGCCGGTGATGAAGAAGTCCTCGAAGAGGTCGGAGTCGAACTCCCACGAGAGCAGGATGCCGCTCAGGGAAGAGCGGGGACTGGAGCGCACGGGGGCCTCCGAACGGGGAATGCTCACCACGTCCCCGGCCAGCCGTTGGATGTGCCCCGGTTCGGCGTAGAGCGGCACCGCGACGACGGACAGCTCGAACTTGGCCGAGCCGTTGCCCAGTCCCTCCACGAAGGAGACGTCGAGGGGTGACGCGTCGAGCGTGCCCACCGACGAGTCGTGGAAGTTGAACATCGTCTGGATCAACGGATTGAAGCCACCCTGATGCCGCGCGGGCGACTGCGCGAAGATCTGCTCATAGGGCAGCTCCTGGTGGTCATAGACCTCCAGCGTGGTGCGCCGCATCCGCGCCAGGAACTCCTCGAACGAAGGGTCCCCGTCCAGCCGGCCCCGCAGTACGACCGTGTTGATGAACATGCCCAGCATGCCCTCGGTGTCCTGCCAGCGCCGGTTGGCGACCGAGGAGCCGACGAGCAGATCCTGGGAGCCGGTGTACCGGTGCAGGAGGACGAAGAACGCGGAGAGGAGCGTGGTGAAGAGGGACGCGTGGTTGCGGTCCGCCAGGGCCTGGAGGCGGCGCGCGAGGTCGCCGTCCAGCTCCACCCGGGGCGCCACCCCACGAAACCGTCTTCCGCCGGGAGCCGCGCGGCGGGGGAGCTGGAGCCGGGTCTCCGCGCCCTCCAATTCCTGACGCCAGAAGCGGCGCTGCGCCGCTGCGGCCTCGGTCCCCACCCACTCCCGCTGCCAGCGCGCATAATCAGAGTACTGCACCGCCAGCGCGGGGCGTCGCACCTGGCCGTGGCGAACATGTTCGGCGTAGCCGTTGAGCAGCTCGCGCACGAAGACGTTGAAGGACCAGCCGTCGTGCACGATGTGGTGTTCGACGTGCACGAAGAGGTGCTCCTGCGCGCCCAGTCGCAGCAGCCGCCAGCGGAAGGGCCGGCCTTCGGCGAGCGCGAACGGGGCCTGCACCGCGTCCCGGACAGCCTCCGCCACCCGGGTGGCCAGCAGCGCTTCGTCCACGCCGCTGAAGTCCTGGAGGGGGAGCTCCACCTCCCACGGGGCTTCCAGCTCACACCGCAGCTCTCCATCCACTTCGGGGAAGCGGGAGCGCATCACGTCGTGGCGACGCACGATGTCGGTGAGGCTCGCGTGCAGCGCGGCGAGGTCCAGCGCGCCCGCGAGACGGAACACCGCCTGCGTGTGGTAGGCCCGCGCGTCCGGGTTGAGCTTGTGCATCAGCCACACCCGCTCCTGGCCAAACGAAGGCGTGAGCGCCATTCCCGCGGCGCCGCCCCGAGGGCCCAGGTCCACCCCACCCTGCGCCTCCTTCAAGCGCGCCGCGAGCCGGGCCACCGTGGGGGTCTGGAGCACCGCGCTCAATTCCAACTGCGCGCCCAGCACACGTCGCACCCGGGCCACGAGCTGGGTGGCGAACAGCGAGTGCCCTCCCAGCTCGAACAGGTTGTCATCGCGCCCCACCCGCTCCATCCCGAGCAGCGCCGCGGCGATTGCCGCCAGCGCCACTTCGCCGGGCGACTCCGGCGGCTGGTAGTCCGTCCGCTCCGCGCGTGGGGGGCGGGGCAGCCGCGCCCGGTCCACCTTGCCGCTGGTGTTCAGGGGCCAGAGCTCCACCACGACCACGACATCCGGCACCAGGTAGCCGGGCAGACTGCGTCGAAGCTCCGCGCGCACCGCGTCGCCGGACAGCGCCGCTCCGGTGACGGGCATCACGTAGCCCAGCAGGCGCTCCCGCGTGTCGTCGATGAGGGCGACCGCGTCCCGCACGTCCGGTAGCGCGGCCAGGGCCGCTTCCACCTGGCCCAGCTCGATGCGCGCGCCGCGAATCTTCACCTGGTCGTCGCGCCGGCCCAGGAACTCCAGCGTGCCGTCCGGCAACCACCGGCCCAGGTCGCCGCTGCGGTACAGCCGCCCTCCCGGCACCGGACCGAACGCATCCGGAATGAACCGCTCGGCGGTAAGGGCGGGCCGCCCCAGATACCCGCGCCCGACACCTTCCCCGCCAATGCACAGCTCGCCCGGCACCCCGTCGGGGACGAGGCGGAGGTGCTCATCGAGGATGACCACGTGGTCGTTGGAGAGGGGGCGGCCAATGGGCACGCGCTCCCCCTCCACGGCGTGCACCGCATGGAGCGTGCTGGCCACCGTCACCTCCGTCGGGCCATAGCCGTTGACGAAGCGGTGGTGCGCGCCCCACTGCCGGGCCGTCTCCGGAAGGCACACGTCCCCGGTGCTCATCACCACCTGGAGGTCGGGGAAGCCGCCCGGTTGCAGCGTGCGCAGGACCGTCGCGGGCAGCACCGCGTGGGTGATGCGCCGGTCTACCAGCACGTGGGCCAGCGGCGCTCCGGAGAGCGGCGACGCATCCAGTGTCTCCAGCCGGCCTCCGTTGGGCAGCGCCATCAGCAGATCGAACAGGGAGGCATCGAACGACGGGTGGAAGAACTGCAGCACCCGTGTGTCCGGCCCCAACGCCCCCAGGAAGTCCCGCTGCGCATGGAGGAGGTTGGCGACGCCGCGATGCTCGGTCATCACCAGCTTGGGCTCGCCCGTCGAACCCGACGTGCAGATGATGTATGCGAGATCCTCCGGGACAAGCGCCGTGTCCTCCACGGCCGCCACGCCGGAGCCCACGTCGGCACCCGACTCCAGGAAGGGCACCCCCGGCACCTCGCTGGCTGGCGAGCCCACCACGAGCGCCGCGCCGACCCTGCGAAGGATGTCCTCGCGCCACGCCTGGGGATGTGACGGCGCCAGGGGCAGATAGGCCGCACCCACGCGCCAGACGGCGATGGCGAGTTCGACGAAGGCAGGGCCCCGCTCCAGCACCACCGCGACCACGTCTCCGCGCCCGATGCCCCGGGCCCGCAGGCTGGCGGCCAGGGCACAGGTCCGCTCCTCCAGCCGCGCATAGGTGGTTTCAGAGGCACCCTCCGAGAGCGCGACGCGGTCGGCATGCCGCCTGCACTGCGCGGCGATGACGTCCACCACCGAACGCCACGGTCCATGGTCGACCCTTCCGCCCTGCACGCGGGCAGCCTGCGCTCCGCCATCCAGCACCCTGCGCACCTCCTCCGGGGTGTGACCCTCGAGCGCCCAGGGACTCTTCAGACGGAGGCTGGAGAGCAGGCGTTCGTACTCGGTTCCTGTCACCAGGGCGGACGGGGGCGTGGGGGGCAAGGGAGCTCCTGGAAGCAATGGTAGAAGGCACGAGGAACGCATCCGAGCAGGATGTAGGAGTGAGCCGTGGCCTCAAACAACATCGCTCATCCCGATGGACCCGGGTTGTCAATCCTCGCTGTGGGCGATGTCTTCGTGGACCGCGACGACAACAGCATCACCGAAGCACGCGCGAAGGCAGACATCGTCGTCGTCAGCTTCCACTGGGGTGACTCCACCGTGCCGTTCTCGCTGACCGACCACGAACGACGGACGGCCAGGCTCGCCATCGACAACGGGGCCGACATCGTCGTGGGCCACCATCATCACATGCTCCGCGGTGTCGAGTTCCATTCCGGAAAACCCATCTTCTACGGTCTGGGACACTATGTGTTCGACCTGCCGAACCTTGCTGAGCGCCTTGCGAGAGACGGTTACCTGGGCGTGGGACGGCCGGAAGAGATGGCGGCATGGGCCCGCAAGTTCGGCGAGTTCATGATTCGCCCGCGGCAGGGCTACCCACTGCTGCCGTTTCACCAGGATTCCAGGCTGACCGGCGCGGCGGTGATCCACATCGCGCCGTCCGGGCGCATCTCCGCCGGCTTCCTGCCCGCGATCATCAATCCGGCCAACGAGCCGATACACGTGTCCGCGGACAGCGACGAAGGCAGGCGGGTGGTCGCCTATCTCGAACGCTGCTGCACGACCGAACAGCTTCCTACAAGGCTGATCGCCCCTCGGCCCGACTCCGGACTGCCCACCTCGTGCATCGAGTTCGTCTCGACCTCAACCGACTGAGCCTGCAGGGCGTCCATGCAGCTCGAGATGAGCAAGCAGGCGTTGAACTCCGAAACCGTCCGGAGCGGCATCAAGGACATCCTGCTCAACCACGCGGGGCTGTGGGAGGCCCTGCGGAATAAGGCAACCACGGTGGGCAGCGGGGTCGCGAAGCCGTAGGCCCGTCCGCCGGGTAGGACCTCACCACACAGGGAAAGAGGTTTTTTCCGGTTAGGACGCAACTTCCCCCTCTCCTGGGAGACAATCCCAGGGCTGCTGCCTCATGCAGAGGGGGAAGTCCGTGTCCGTCCGCATCCAATCCACCGGTGTCACCCAGACGCGCCTGCCGGAATCGCAGCCGCCCGTCGCACCGCGCGCGCCTGTCACCCGGGGCTTCAACACCCAGGACACCTTCCAGGCCGACAGCACCGAGATCGGCCGCCGGGCTCGTCCCACGCAGGCCACCCAGGCCGCCCGGCCCGCGGCGCCCGCCGCCGGTTCTCGCGCCGAACCGCTGACGCTGGAGACGAACACCGCCCTCCAGGGCCGGCTGGCCACGATGTCCCCGGCCGACCGCACCCACGCGACGGAGTTCCTGCGCCAGAACGTGCTCAACACGCCCAACGCGGACCGCGCCACGCGCACCTATCTGGACCTCACCGCGATGCAGGCCACGCGGCCGGACCGGCTCAGCCGCGACACCGTGGAGACCCTGACGCGCGCCGTCGCGGAGCCTCGCGGCACCGGTGCCGCCGGCCAGGAAGGCGTCATGGGCCCGTCCCAGGCCCGCGATGCCGCTCGCGCCGTCATCGGCATGACGGGCCGGGACTTCAACACCCTGCAGGGCGCCCTCCAGAACGCGGGCACGCGCAATGGCCAGGCCGTCCCCGGCGCGGATCCGCAGATGGAGCGGGCGCTCACCCTCAAGGCCGTGGGCGCACGGCGCGGGGAGCTGGAGTCGCCCGGCCTCTTCGACCGGATCCGCAACACCTTCGGCGACACGACGCGGGAGATAGACGACGTGGCCCGCTTCGCCGGGCAGATCGCCGGCACGCCGCGCGCGGAGCTGGCCCGCACGTCCACCGTCATCGCCCCCAACGGCGGCGCCGGTGCGCTCCAGCAGCGCTTCGACGACTCGTGCGTCCCCACAGCGCAGCAGATCGCCCGCGCGGACGCGGACCCCATCTACGCGCGCCAGCTCCACGGGGAGCCCATCCACAGCCTCAATGCGTCCACTGCCATCGGCCGCGAACAGCGCGCCACGCTGGAGGCCAACGGCGGCGTCGCGCGGCCTCGCAACGGGGGCACGGGCCCCAGCCTGGGCGTCACCGACACCGCCATGCGCGACATCCTCAACGCGGGCGTGGCGCCCTCCAACAACCACCGCTACACGACCCACACGGTGGCGGACAACCCCCAGTCCCGACAGGCCGCGTTGGATCGCTCCGACCGGCTGCTTCGCGACGGCATCGACGTGCCCATCGCGGTGCTGTGGAACGGCGGCGGCGGACACGCGCTGATGCTCTCCGACGTGCGCGGCCAGGGCGCCAACCGCGAGTACCTCGTCACCGACCCGATGCAGGGCCGCACGAGCTGGCTGCGCGGCAGCGACATCGCCGCTGGCAACACGAACTTCGGCCCCGGCACCGGCCGGCTCGGCTTCACTTTCGAGTGACGCAGTCCGTTTGAAGCACCTTCCGGGTCCCCCGCCGCGCACGTGGCGGGTGTGGGCCCGGAAGCACGCGGTTCCAGGGCCCCGGCCTCAAGGCTAGGGTGGCCCGGAACCTCCGCACCCCTCCCGTGGAATGCCCATGCGCGCGCCATCCGTGATGCGTCTTGTCGTGCTGTCCGTGTCCCTGCTCGGGGCCCCGTCCTGGGCCGTGGAGCACTGCCAGTTCAAGGGCCAGCCCATCAACCTGGACAATGGCAGCTCCACCGCGAAGCTCACCGGCACCGTGCGCTGCGTGGACGAGGACACGAAGCAGGAGACGCACACCGTCTCGTTCCGCGACGGCAAGCAGGACGGCTGGGAGATCCGCCGCTGGCCCGGCGGCCGGGCCGTGGAGCAGGAGTACCGCGCCGGCAAGCGGCACGGCGGCTTCAAGCGCTTCGAGGACGGCAAGCTGGTGGAGAGCACGCAGTACGCCGACGACAATCCTCGCGGCGAGTCGCTGCGCTACCACCGCAACGGCAAGGTGTCCCGGCGCACGGATGAACAGCCCGAGGACGCGAAGAGCACCTACGCGGACTACGACGAGAGCGGGCGGCTGACCGAAGCCGGGTGCGGCCTCCAGTCCTCGCGCGAGGCGGGCATCAAGGACTGCGTCTGGAAGGGCCCCTCGCCGCTCGTGTTCTTCCACCCCACGGGCCAGAAGCGCGCCGTCATCCCGCTGAAGAACGGGCTGCGCGAAGGGGCGACGGAGACGTTCGACGCCAAGGGTGAGCGCACCGCCTCCACCGCGTTCGCCGCCGGCCTGCGCGACGGCGTCAGCACGGAGTTCCGCGCGGGGAAGCCTCGCCGCTCCACGACCTACGCTCGGGGCGAGAAGGACGGCGATGAGACGGAGTTCTTCGACGACGGCGCGAAGAAGCAGGTCATCACCTGGAAGGGCCGCGAACAGCTCAAGCGCGTGGAGTTCTTCCAGAACGGGGAGCGCAAGCGCGAGCTCGTCGTGAAGGGCGACCGCGCGGTGGAGTCCATCTTCGACGACACCGGCGCGCTGCGCGAGCGGCAGAACCAGCTCCGGGGCAAAGGCTACGGCGGATGGGTGCGCGAGGGCCTGAGCGAGTCCTTCCTCCCCGACGGAGGCCCCGAGTTGCGCGAGCACTTCGTCCAGGGCGACGCCGAGGGCCAGCGCCAGGTGTGGGCCGAGAACGGCGTCCTCGTGGAGGACTCACAGTGGAAGCAGGGCCGCGTCACCGAGCGCAAGCGCTGGAACCCGGACGGAGGCCTCGTGGAGGACGAGGCCTTCTACGAGGACGGCTCCCGCAAGAAGAAGCCCTGAGCCCGCCTCCCCACATCGCCTTGACGGATGATGGTCGAAATATTACGACTATCATCCATCATGACCCAGAAGACGGAGCAGAAGCAGAAGTCGCACGACGCCATCCTCGCGTCCGCCGCCGCGTTGCTCTTGGAGCGGGGCATCCAGGCCAGCTCCATCATGGATGTGATGAAGGGGGCCGGGCTCACGGTGGGGGGCTTCTACGGACACTTCGAGTCGAAGGAGCACCTGTTCACGGAGACCCTCCGGAGCACCGCGCACTCGGTCTGGGACACGCTCCTGAAGAAGGCGAAGGAGGAGGCGCCCAGGAACCCCGCGCGCCGCGTGCTGGAGCGCTACCTGTCGCCCAAGCACCGCGACGCCGCCACGCCCACCTGCCCGCTGCCCAACATCACCGCCGAATTGGCGCGCACGGGCGAGCCCTACCGGGGCGCGCTGGAGTCGGAGCTGGAGGGGTTCATCCAGTCGTTCGCGCAGCTCATCGGCCCGGGAGCGCGCCACCGCGAGAAGGCCGTGGCGGTCATCGCCATGATGTACGGCGCCCTGTCCCTGGCCCGCGCCATGCGCGGCACGAAGCTGGGTGACGAGTTCCTGGACGCGGCGAAGAAGTGGGGCGCGGAGCTGCTGACGAAGGAGGGCGCATGAGCGCCGTGGCCGCCCTCCCCTCCGCGCCGGAGTCCTCCACTCCCGCCGTGAAGGAGCGCCGCCGCACCCCGCTCCTGATGGGCGCCCTGGCGGTGGGCGCGGGGTTGCTCGCCGGGGGCTGGTCCCTGCTGCACCTGGGCCAGCAGACGACGGACGACGCCCAGGCGGAAGGGCGGGTGATGAACGTCGCCTCGCGCGTGGCGGGCCAGGTGCGCCGCGTGCCCGTGGTGGACAACCAGCGCGTGGAGGCGGGCGAGGTGCTGGTGGAGCTGGATCCGGAGGACTTCGCCGCCCGGCTGGCCGCGGCGCGCGCGGACCTCGCCGCCGCACGCGCCGCCTCCGACAGCGCGAAGGCGGCGCTGGCCCTCACTGAACGCACCGCGCCCGCGTCCCTCACGCAGGCGGAGGGCGGGCTCACCTCCGCGACCTCCTCGCTGGAGTCCGCGAAGGCCGCCATCGCGCAGGCGGACGCGGAGATCACCGCCGCGCAGTCGCGCCAGCTCTTCGCGGCCACCAACCTGCGCCGCGCCCGGACGCTCTTCGAGCAGAAGGCCCTCGCCCAGGCGGACGTGGACCTGCGCCAGACGGAGCTCGACGCGGCGGACGCGCAGCTGGAGCAGGCGCGGGCCCGGCGCATGTCCGCGGGCGCCGCCGTGGCCGGCTCCAACGGCGGCGTGACGCTGGCGCGCGGACGCCTGACGGCCGCGCAGACAACCACCGAGCAGCTCGCCGCGGCACGTGCGGTGCTCGCGCTGGCGGAGGCCCGGGTGCAGCAGGCGGAAGCGGCCGTCCGGCTCGCGGAGCTGAACCTCTCCTACACCACGGTGCGCGCGGCGAGGGCCGGGGTGGTGTCACGCCGCTCGGTCGAGGAGGGGCAGACGGTGGGCCCGGAGCGGTCGCTGATGGCCATCGTTCCGCGCGATGACGTCTGGGTGGTGGCGAACTTCAAGGAGGACCAGTTGGAGCGCGTGCGGCCCGGCCAGCGCGCGCGGGTGCGCTTCGATATGTTCGGGCGGCGCGAGTTCGAGGGGCGCGTGGAGAGCCTGTCGCACGGTACCGGCTCCCGCTTCGCGCTCCTGCCGCCGGACAACGCGAGCGGCAACTTCGTGAAGGTCGTGCAGCGCGTGCCGGTGCTCATCCGCCTGGACGGCCGGCCCGACGTGGAGCTGCGTCCGGGCATGAGCGCCGAGGCCACCGTCTACACGGACGCGCCATGAGCGCCGCCGCCGAAGAGAACACGCAGCTCCAGGGCAACAAGACGCTCATCACGATGGGCGCGATGTTCGCCGGGCTGATGGCGTTCCTGGACATCTCCATCGTCAACGTGGCGCTCAATGACATCCGCGCGAGCTTCGGCACGCCGTTGGATCAGATCGCCTGGGTGTCCACCGCCTACGCGATGGCGAACATCACCATCATCCCGCTGTCGGGCTGGCTGCTGAAGCGCTTCGGCTTCCGGCGCTACTACACCGCGTCCATCCTCATCTTCACCGCCGCGAGCGTGCTGTGCGGCCTGTCGTGGAACCTGCTGTCGCTGGTGGTGTTCCGCGTGCTCCAGGGCCTGGGCGGCGGCGCCATCATCCCCACGTCCCAGAGCGTGCTGTTCTCCCGCTACCCGGAGCGGCAGCACGGCATGGCGGGCGCGCTGTTCGGCATGGGCGCCATCACCGGGCCGCTGCTGGGCCCCAGCCTGGGCGGCTACCTCATCGACCTGTCGTCGTGGCACTGGATCTTCCTCATCAACGTCCCGTTCGGCCTCTTCTCCGCGTGGGTGGCGTGGAAGCACCTGGCCCAGCCCGGCTTCGTGGCGGAGCGCAAGCCGGTGGACCGCTTCGGCATCGTGCTGCTCGCGGTGGGCATGGTGTCCCTGCAATACGTGCTGGAGGAGGGCAACCGCGAGGGCTGGTTCGAGAGCGCCACCATCGCGGTGCTCGCGGTGGTGGCGGGCATCTCGCTGGTGGGGTTCATCAGCCACGAGCTGGAGACGCGCCACCCGGTGGTGGAGCTGCGCATCTTCCTCAACCGGGCCTACTCCGCGGCGACGGGGCTCAACTTCCTCATCGGCACGGCCATCTTCGCCGGGTCGCTGCTCTTGTCACTCTACTGCGGCACGGTGATGCACTACCGGGCGCTCGACATCGGCCGGGTGTTCCTCTTCGGCACGTGGATCCAATTGCTCATCTTCCCGCTGGCCGGTCGGCTGGTGACGCGGGTGGATCCGCGCCTGCTGCTGGTGGTGGCCAACGTGGGCATCTTCACCAGCCTGTGGCTCAACGCCCACCTGACGGCGCAGGCGGACCTGTCCACGCTGGTGACGCCGCTGTTCATCCGCGCGGTGGGAACAGGGTTCGGCTTCGTCCCACTCACCTTCCTCGCCGTCACCGCCCTGCCCGCCTCCCAGCGGCCGGCGGGCACGGCGCTCTTCAGCCTCACGCGCGAGCTGGGCGCCTCCATCGGCACCGCGTGGATGAGCACCATCCTGGACCGCGAGTCGCACCGCGCCTACGCCGCCATCACGCAGCACGTGGACGCTTATGATCCGTGGGTCCAGGAGCAGCTCGCGACGCTGCGCGCGGGCCCGGGCAGCCGGCTGTTCGCGCCTGACTCCGCCGCGCTCGCGGTGCTCCAACACCGCATCAGCGAGCAGGCGTTGGTGAAGGCCTTCAACAGCGGCTTCCTGATGCTGGCCCTCACCTTCCTGGCCGCGTCCGTCCTCATCGTCTTCATGAAGAAGCCCGGCCCCTCACCGGCCGGGCCCGTGGACGCGGCCCACTGACGGCGGGGGCGACTAACCGACGAAGGGGATGTCGACGTCCGGGATGAGGTCGTCGAGGAAGTCCGTCACCGAGTCGAACGCGTCGCCCGCGAGCTTGCCCACCTCGCCGGGGAGGTTCGCGAGTCCCTCGAGCGCGTCCTTCGCCGTCTCCACGCCCTTGCGCGCCAGGTCGTCCAGGTGGCCCACCGCGGCCTCCGCGAGCTGCCCGCCCGCGCCGGCCAGGTCCTTGAGCGCGTCCACGCCCGCGTCGCCCAGGTCCGCGACGGCGACGAGCAGCTCCTTGCCGCCCTCGGTGAGGTTGTCCTTCCAGGCCTTGGCGACCTCCTTGAAGGCGTCCACGCCGTCCTTGAGCAGGTCCTTGGCGAAGCCCTTGGCCCAGTCCAGGCGCTTGTCGACGAAGTCCTTGATGGCCGTGGCCGCGGCCTTGGCCGCCGCGCCTCCCTTGCGCGCCATGTCCGACAGCGTCTTGCCCGCCCAGTCGCGCACCGCCTCGGCGGCCTCGCCCGGGTTCTCCGCCACGTAGCGCAGCGTCTCCACGGCCTTCTCGCCCGCGTTGGCGAGCCCGCGCACGACGCTCTCCGCCACCTCGGCGCCCTTCGAGCCCAGCGCCTTCACGGAGTCCCAGGCCTTCTTCGCCAGCTCTCCGCCCTTGGCCATGGCGTCGGTGATGGCCTCCTTCGCCTTGGTGGCGGCCTCGCCCGGGTGCGTGGCCGTCCAGGCCAGCAGGTCCAGGCCCTTCTCGCCCAGCTCCTTCGCCTTGTTCACCGTGGAGGAGACGAGGTTCTTCGCCCCGTCGATGAGCTCCTTCGCCTTCTCCTTCGCGGCGCCCGTGAGCTTGTCCCAGCCGGCCTGCAGGTCGTTCAGCGTCTCGACGGCCTTCTTGTAGACGGCCTTGCCCGCGTCGGTGGCCAGGTCCACGCCGGAGTTGACGATGCTCTTGATGCCCTCGAACGCCAGCTTCGCGGACTCGCCCGGGTTCTGGGCAATGAACTTCAGCGTGTCCAGGCCCTTCTCACCCAGCTTCTTGGCCTCGTCGACGACGTTGCCCAGGACCTTCTTGGCCTCCTTGGCGATCTCCCCGCCCTTGGCGATGACGGCGTCGAACGTCTCCGCCGCCTGCTTCGCGATGGCCTCGCCGTACTTGGAGGGATTGCGCACCACGTCCGCCATCTTGTGGATGAAGGCCGCGGTCGTCTTCAGGCCCTCACCCGCGGCCTCCGCCTGGGACACGCCCGCGAACTCGGCGAGCTTCACGGCGCCCTTGGCGGCGGTCTCCACGCCCCACTGCGCGAGCTGCGCGGCGCCTTCCGGGCCGTAGTACGTGGCCAGCTGCACCAGACCCGCCGGGCCCTGCGCCGCGGCGCCAGCCAGGTTCACGGCCTTCATCCAGCCCGGGGCCTTGTAGCCCTCCGGATCCGCCTCGAACTTCGCCTTCTCCTGGCTGAAGCCGATGTCCAGCGCGAGCTCGGCCGCGCCCAGCAGCACGCTGGCACCCACGTCCGCGGCCACGCCCACGCCCGTGAGGTCCAGCGCGATGCCCAGGCCCGCGTCCGCGACGTTGAGGGTCGCGATGGTGTGCGCGAAGTAGCCCAGGTCGTTGTTCTTGCCGTGCAGCTCCGCGGCTTCCTTCTCGTACTTCACCGCGTCGATGGCGTTGGGCAGCGCGCCCGCCACCGGGACGACCTTCGCCAGGTTCTTGAAGACCTTGCCGGCCACGTCGGCGGTGATCTCCACGCCGACCTTGCCCAGCACCTTCTCCATCACCTTGAGGCCCTGGCCCACGAGCTTGCTGCCCGCCTTGTCCAACAGCGGCCCCAGGCCCTTCACCGTCGTGTTGAGCGCGTCCGCGCCCACGCCGTCGGTGAACTTGAGCAGCGCCTTGAGCGCGCCGGAGTCCATCTCCGTCACGGCCTTGGCCAGCACCTTGCCCGCGTCGTCATCCAGCTTCGACGCGAGCTTCGTGAGCTGCTCGGCCGTCTTGGGGTCGGAGAGCGCCTCGTTGAGGACCTTGTGCTCCAGGCCGCCCAGGGTGCTCACCAGCCGCTTGCCCGCGGCGGCGTCCAGCGTGTCCAGCTGGCCCACCAGCGTGTCCAGCGACTTCGGATCGGTGATGCCCTTGAGGACGGACTCCATGGACTCGGGGCCGCCCAGCTTCGTGGCGGCGGCGTCCAGCTTCTGCAACTGCTGGGGCGTCAGCTTCGACGCGAGCGAAGGGTCCAGCCCCTTCACCTTCACGTCCGCCAGCCGCGCGCCCTGCTGCGCGACGTCCGTGGCGTTCGTGACGCCCGCGCCCTTCAGCAGGTCGGCGAAGCCGGTGAGGTTCTTCTTGAGGTCGGGCACCTCCGCGAGCAGCTGCGCGGCGGCGAGCGCCTTGTCCTGCGGCTTCGCGTTCGGATCCAACAGCGTGATGGCGGCGCCCGCGGCGCGCAGCGGGCCGTCCAGCTTGCGCAGATCATTGGCGAGGTCCGGGAACTTGTCCCCGACAAAGCCCTTGAGCGCCGAGCCCAGCTCCAGCGTGGCCTTCGCCTTGTCCGCGGCGGACGCGTTGGGATCCGTCCACTTGCCAATGGCGCCGATGAGCTTCTCCGCCGAGGGCAGGCCCTTGAGCGTCGTGTCCAGCACGCCCTTCAGGTCCTCCGGCTTGAAGATGTCACCCGCGGACTTCGCCAGCGTGAGGCTCGCCTGGGCCTTCTCCAGCACGCTCTTCTTCGGGTCGGTCAGCGTGCCCAGCGACGTCAGGGCCTCGGAGTTGGTGGCCAGCTTCGCCAGCTTGCTGTCCTGGACACCCAGGCGCTCCAGCGCGTTGGGGACCGTCTCCGGGAACTGCGACGCCAGTTCGCCCAGGGCCGTGGCCCGCTCGGAGAAGCTGCCGGTGCCCAGCTTGTTGAGCGAGTCGTACGCCTTCTGGAGGTCCTCCTTCTTCTTGTCCTTCAGCTCCGGGAAGAGCTTGGGAAGGTCCTCCGGCTTGTCGGGCAGCGCCTCGGCGTGGGGTTCGGGCTTCGTACCCTGCGGGCCCTGCGCACCCACGGGCGCGGCGGCCGGCTTCCCCGCGTCGAGCGGAGCGAACGGCGCTGGGGACTCGCCCGTCAGCTTGTTCAGGGCGCGGGAGTTGTTGCCAGGAGTGAACTCGTCGCGCTGGAAGAGCTGCACCTGCGGCTTCGCCTGCTCCTTGGCGGCGGCAGCGGCGGCCGCCTTGGCAGCGGCTTCAGCAGCGGCCTTCGCGGCGGCGGCGGCGGCACGGGCAGCGGCTTCGGCGGCGGCGCGAGCGGCGGCGGCAGCGGCAGCGGCGGCGGCCGAGCCTCCATCAACAGGGCGGGACATGGGGAACTCTCCTACCTTCAGAAACCGAGAACGGTTCCGAGGATTCTCTACATATCGAGACAAATGTTGCTGGCGGAGACCTCCTGCGCACAAGTCCCCCCGGACCCATGCGTTACGCCCTGGCCCCTCTGCGGGTTACAGCCCGCGCTGACCTTCCGGATGACGCGGCAGGACATTGCGGGCGCAATGGAAGCCACGGGGAGCGCCGTGGCTTCTGCCCGGGTGCGTCAAGGCGCTGCGGTCAGCGCTGGAGGACGCGGTTGGTGCCCAGGCCATCGATGACGGCGATGACGTCATTGGGGGCGCGCTCGAAGAGGCCGGGGGTGTAGTTGCGCGAGGTCCCCGTCCACACGGGGCTGGGGGCGGACCAGGTCTCGAAGTTGCTCGTGGTGGTGACGAAGCCGACGTGGCAGTTGCGCTGGTCCACCGGGGCGCTGGACAGGTCGGGCGGGCCGGCCTTGTCCTCGTCCGTGCAGAACGCGACGCCCACCGGGCCGTTGCCCACGCGGATGGCGTAGGGGACGTAGGCGTTGTAGCGGCGGCCGGAGCCTGCATCGATTCGCGAGCTGTATACGGTGCGGCGCAGGGAGTCGTCCCACGTGCGTCCGCCATCCCACGACTGCACGGCGTTGATGACGTTGGCGCGGGCCCCGCCGGTGGGGAACGCCTCCACGCCCTCCACGACGGCCATGATGCGGTCCCCGGCGAGCTGCACCACCGTGGGCATGCCCTCGCGGCTGAGCGCGCCCGCCCGCTTGTCGCGCGACACGGTGACGGTGCCGTACGCGGTCCACGCCCCGGCGGTGCCCTGGCGGCCCTGCATGGCGATCCACTGGTGGCCGGGGAAGCCGCCCTGCGCGGCCAGCAATTCAGAGTCGTAGTAGACCTGCAGGTCGCCGTTGCCGCGCTGGAAGAGGAAGGGCGCGCCCACGAAGCGCGACGTCGGTCCGACGACGGTGCTGTCGTAGACCCAGCCGTCGCCGTCGTTGTCGCTGCGGGTGATGGTGACGCGGAACTGGCCGTTGGCGTACTCGCGGAAGGCGCAGAAGACGGTGTGCGTGCCCGGGATGGCGCGCATCGTCACGTCGCCGAACTCCACGTTCGGGTTGTTGGCGACGGAGCCGTGCAGCGCCCAGCTCGCGCCCCCGTTGGTGCTCGTCCACACGTCGATGCCGTGCCCCCAGCTCGACCCGCCGATGAGCACGCCATCCGCGCGGCGGGTGATGCCCCGGATGGGAGCGCCGCCGCTCGGCATCAGCACCCTCCAGCCTCCCGCCGGGAGCGGGGATTCCACCTGCGCCACGGGTTGCGTGTCATCCGGGAGGGCCTCCTCCGGAGCACAGGCACCAAAGGAAGCCGTGAGCAGCGCGAACGTCATCAGGCGTCGGGGCAGACACCTGCGGAGCGACCAGGAGGGAGGGTTCATGCCCCGGAGCCTGCCTGTTTATATCTTGATGCGACAGGCCTTGATGTCCGTGCCGCTGACGCCGTTGCAGGCATAGCCGTCGCGGCAGTCGTCCTGGGAATCACAGACAGGCGAGCACAGCAGCGTTCCGAGCTGGGTCGCGCACACGGTGTCCTCGGGGCAACCGCCCCGCACGCCTTCCTGCTCACACGCCTGGGCGCAGAAGCCGCCGGGAAACTCCTGACGGCACTCCAGGTTGTCGGTGCAGGTGCCTTCGCCGCAGGAGTCACCCACGGCATCGCTGCTGTCACAGGCCAGCAGGGGGAGGACCGCGAGGGAAGCCAGGAGCCACCAGGTCGAGCGCATGTGCATCCACGTCAAGGACATGCAGGGCCGGCCCCCCGCGGCGCCCAGCATGTCCACACGGGCATGGGCCGTCCAGCGCCCCTGTTGAAGCTTCGTCAGAGGGCTTCGGTCCGCTGCAGCAACCAGTCACGCGCGGCGCCTTCGACGTGGGGCAGCAGCCGCTCGCGCACCGTGGCGTGATAGGCATTGAGCCAGTCAAGCTCGGTCCTGGACAGCAGGTTGCGGTCCACGAGCCGCGTGTCGATGGGGCACAGGCTCAGCGTCTCGAAGCGGAGGAACTCGCCAAAGGCAGTCGTCTCCGCCGGGACGGCGGCGAGGATGTTCTCGATGCGGATGCCCCAGTGGCCCGGGCGGTAGAGGCCGGGCTCGTTGGAGGTGACCATGCCCGGCTCCAGCGCCGTGTGCGGTTCATTGGGCATCGTCGGGGAGATGCCGTGCGGGCCCTCGTGGACGTTGAGGAAGTAGCCCACGCCGTGGCCCGTGCCGTGGCCGTAGTCCAACCCCTCCGCCCACAGCGGCGCTCGCGCCAGCGCATCCAGGGCCGGTGAGCGCGTGCCCCGGGGGAACCGGGCGTTGGACAGGTTGATGTTGCCCCGCAGCACGAGCGTGAAGTCGCGCCGCTGCTCCACCGTGGGTTCGCCCACCGGGACGACGCGGGTGATGTCCGTGGTGCCCGTCGTGTACTGCCCGCCGGAGTCGATGAGCAGCAGGCCCCGCGCGGGCTGGCCCGGAATACACACCGTCGCGTGCGAGTCCTTCGTCGCGCGGTAGTGCGGCATCGCGCCGTTCGCGTTGAACGCGGCGATGGTGCTGAAGCTCAGCGACACGAAGCCCGGACGACGCGCCCTCGCCGCGGACAGGCGCTCGTCGATGGTCAGCTCCGTGATGGGCTCGCGGCCGAGCGCGGCTTCGAACCACGCGAAGAAGTCACACAGCGCCGCACCGTCCTGCTCCATCGCCGTGCGGATGTGCGCGAGCTCCCCGGGCGTCTTCCGGGACTTGGCCACGGTCGACGGGTTGAGCGCCTCCAGCACGGACACGCCCTGCGCCACGGCCTGCCGCAGGCCGTGCGAGACGCTCCGGGGGTCGAGGAGCAGCTTCGTTCCTTCCGGCAACGCGCCCAACGCCTGGGCCGCCTGCGCATAGGGGACCAGCGTGATGCCGTCCTGCTCCAGCGCCACGCGCAGTGCGTCCGGCACCTTGCCCTCGGTGATGAACAGTCGGGCGCCTTCCGGCGCCATCAGCAGGTGCGCGAGGAACACCGGGAGGTAGTCCACGTCGGCGCCGCGCAGGTTCGTCAGCCACGCGATGTCGTCCAGCGTGGAGATGAGGTGGTGCGTCGCGCCCAGCCGACCCATCTCCGCGCGCAGCGTCCGGAACTTCTCCGCGCGCGGGCCGGGCGACAGCTCATGCGCATACACCGGCGCGGTCGGCATCCCCGGCCTATCCGTCCAGGCCTCCGCCACCAGGTCCAGGTCCGTGCGCAGCTTCACGCCCTTCGCCTTGAACAGCGAGGCCACCGCCCTGCCCTGCCCCAACGCCAGCACCGCGCCGTCCACCGCCACCGTCTGCCCCGCCTGTACGTTCGCGGCCAGCCAGTCCAGGTGCGACTGCCCGGGTGCGCTCGTCATCCGCACCGTGACGATGCCGCTGCTCGCCAGCTGTGCGTCCGCCTGATCCCAGTAGCGACTGTCCACCCACAAGCCGGCGAAGTCCTCGGTCACCACCAGCGTCCCCAGCGAGCCGGTGAACCCCGACAGCCACTCCCGCCCCTTCCACCGGCGCGGGGGGGACGGGGACAGGTGCGGGTCGTTCGACGGCACCCACACCGCCGCCACGTCGTGGGCCCGCATCACCTGCCGCAGCCGCGTGATGCGCTCGCGCGTCTGGGCGCCCTGGCTCTCTTGAAGGCTCATGACTTCCTCCGTCGTACCGGCTCGCACCCGTCATGCCGGAAACAGGGGCGCTTTTCGAGGACTCCCGCGCCAGCGCGGGCGGACGACGCGCCGCGGTGGGGTCGCCTCGGGGGGGCGGGATTGTGTTGGCCACTGGAGAGAAAGCGCCAAGTGCCCCTGGGCGCTCCGCGTTCGGGTGCTTACCAAGCCGGTGGCCTCGGTGGGGAGCGCGAGGCCACCTTCACCTGACTCCTGAACCGGGCCTGACCTCCACCGTGCGACGCGTCCTTGCCATCCTTCCCTATGTTCCGTTTCCCTCGGATACGGGCGGCACCCTGCGCACCCTTGAGTTGGTGCGCGCGCTCGCCTCCCGCTTCTCCATCGACGTGCTCGCGCTGCACCGCCCGGGCAACGACGCGGCGGGGTTCACGCGCTGGCTGGGTGAGCTGGGCGTCCCCGCCTCGCGCCTCCACCTGGTGGACATGCCGCGCATCGCGCCCGACGAGACGCTCAGCAGCGCCCGGGCCCTCCTGCGGGGCACGCCGCTCACCTACATCCGCTACACCCGCCAGCGCCTGCAGGAGGCCTTCCGCCGCGTGCTGAGCGAGCGGGGCGCCTTCGACATCATCCACTTCGACCACCTGCACATGGCGCAGCTGCTGCCCCTGGCGCGGGAGCTGAACCCGGCCGCGCACCTGGTCATCGACGAGCACAACGTGGAGAGCCAGCTGCTCGCGCGCATGGCGCCCTTGAGCGCGCTGCCCCTGCGCCCCTTCCTGCGCTGGCAGTTCAGCCGCGTGGAGCGGCTGGAGCGCGAGTGCGTGAGCCAGGCGGACTCGGTGCTCGCGTGCTCGGAGGTGGACGCCGAGCAGCTGCGCGCCCTGGGGGCGAAGCAGGTGCACGTGGTGCCCAACGGCGTGAAGCTGCCGGACTTCGTGCCGCCGGAGAAGGCGGGCAACGACCTGGTCTTCGTGGGCTCCATGGACTGGTGGCCCAACGAGGACGCGGTGCTGCGGCTCGCGCGCGAGGTGTGGCCGCTGGTGTCGTCGGAGCTGGCGCCGGGCCGGCTGATGGTGGTGGGCCGCAACCCGTCCGCCTCCGTGCGCGCCCTGGAGAGCGAGAACAACCGGCTGCTGGTGACGGGCGCGGTGCCGTCCGTGGCGCCGCACCTGGCGCGTGCGCTGGCGACGGCCATCCCCCTGCGCGCGGGCAGCGGGACGCGCCTCAAGGTGCTGGAGGCCGCGGCGGCGGGCGTGCCCGTGGTGGCCACGCGCCTCGCGGTGGAGGGCCTGCCCGTGGTGGAGGGACAGAACGTCCTCCTCGCCGAGTCCCCCCAGGAGTTCGCGAACGCGCTGCGCCGGCTGCGCAATGATCCGGACCTGTGCCGCAAGCTCGCGCAGAACGCGCGCCGCATGGCGGAGTCCTTCGCGTGGGAAGGCATTGGCGCGGGCCTGGGCGACCTCTACCTGAGAGCGTCGGTGAAGGGTGGGGGCGGGAAGAAGCCCTCGGGCACGGACAGCGTGCTGTAGTGGCGATGCGGGCCGCGATGGCCCGAGCGGAGAGGCGCTCCAGCCGAAGGTCGTCCTCGCGCAGGGCTCCAAGCAAGGCCGGCGCTCGTCCAGGGAAGGAGCTCGGCTTCTCCCGAATTCGCGGATTCTCCGCATCTGTGCTCCAGTGGGTTCCCCTCCCGAGCGTCCATGACCACCGGAACCCATTCGCCTCCTCCTGAGCTGGGCATGCAGCGCGCGGTATCGCGCTGGGAAATCGTCGGGTTCTCCATCAACGACGTCATCGGCAGCGGTGTCTACCTGCTGCCCGCGGCGGCCGCCGCGAACCTGGGCTCGGCCAGCACAGGCGCCGTCGTGCTCGCGGGGCTGGCGGTGCTGCTGCTCGTGCTCTGCTTCGCGGAGGCGGCCAGCTACTTCGACAAGCCCGGCAGCGCCTATCTCTACACGCGTGAAGCCTTTGGAGAACGGGTGGGGTTCCAGGTCGGCTGGATGACGTGGCTGGCGCGCGTCTCGTCCGTGGCCTCGTTGTCCGTCGGCTTCTCCCGCGCGCTGGGCTTCCTGTGGCCCGCGGCGAACTCGGGCCTGGGCCAGGGATTGGCCATCGCCGTGCCCCTGCTCGCGCTCACGGCCATCAACATCGTGGGCGTGAAGGGCGGCGCGCGCACCGCGGTGTTCCTCGCCGTCACCAAGACGGTGCCACTGCTGGTGTTCATCGCCGTGGGCCTCTTCTCCGTGTCAGTGCCGCTGGCGACGTCGGTGGCTCCCAGGGAAGGAGGCAACCTGGGGGCCGCGGTGCTGCTGCTGCTGTTCGCCTATGCCGGCTTCGAGAACACGGCGGCTCCGGCGGGTGAGTTCAAGAACCCACGCCGTGACGTGCCCTTCGCGCTCATCGTGCAGATAGGCGTTGTCACGCTCATCTACACGGCGGTGCAGTGGGTGGCGCTGGGCACGTTGCCCGGGGTCGCGGACGCGCAGACGCCGCTCGCCAACGCCGCCGCGCGGTTCCTCGGGGGTTGGGGTGGGCTCCTCATGACGGTGGGCGGGGTGCTGTCCATCCTGGGGACCAACAGCAACACCGTGCTCGCCGGGCCGCGCTACCTGTACGCGCTGGCTCAGGACGGCTTTGGCCCCGCTGCGCTCGCCACGCTGCATCCGCGCTACCGCACGCCGACGGTCGCCATCCTCACGCAGACGGCCATCGCGCTGCCCCTGGCGTTCTCCGGCTCGTTCGAGGTGCTCGCCACGCTCTCCGTGGTGGCCCGGCTCGCCACGTACTTCGGCACGGCCCTGGCGGTGCCCGTGCTGCGCCGCAAGCTCCAGGCGCCTGCGAACGCGTTCCGCATCCCGGGTGGGCCCGTGATTCCCTTCGCCGCCGCCGCACTGTGCGTCGTCTTCGCGCTGAGTGCGGAGCGAGAGAACCTCATCGCCGGGGCCATCGCGCTCGCGGTGGGCTTCGTACTCTACCGGTTCCAGCGCAAGCCGGACGGGAAAGCGGCGCTCGGATAGCGACGAGAGCAATCTCTGACGGCGTAAGACTGCGTCCCCGACACGGGAGTGGTCACACGGTACATCGGGAACTCCGGCGAGCGTGAACACGACCCCCGGCCTGTTCGGTGGCCTCACGACCGCGCAGTGGGTGACTCCTGTTTTTCGATGCCCGCTTGCATGACTCGGGGCGCCGGCGGCACGAGCGCTGGGGCCCATGCCTGGGGATGACGTCACGGTGCCATCCCCTTGCCGTGGCATGCGGTGCACGGCCCGCCCGCTTCCTCCGGCAGTGTGCGCGCGTGCGTTCATGCCGCCACGCGTGCAAGCCGGCGGGAAGTACGGGCGGGTCTCCTGTGTCTGGCCTCCTCAACCCCCGGACAAAAGGACCCAGATGCTTCGACTCCTGAAACTTGCGCCCCTGGCGCTGCTCGTGCCCTGGGTGGCCCAGGCCTCCGTCGTCTGGAAGGGAGACTTCGAGACCGGCGACCTGTCCCAGTACACCGAAGCCTGGTTTGTTGCCCCGGACCGCATGCAGGTGGTGGGCGACCTTGTCCGTGACGGGAACAAGGCGCTGAAGGTGACCGTCCAGCAGGGAGACAACCCCGTCAACGCCAGCGGCAACCGCAACGAGCTGTTCCGCGGCACCTATGAGCCGGTCGACTCCGAGTACTACTACAAGTGGAGCACCCTGTTTCCCCAGGACTTCCCCAGCTCACCCCGGTGGCAGGTGTTCACGCAATGGCACCATGACGGCTGCTGTGGTTCCCCGCCGCTCGAGTTCTTCGTCATCAACGACACGATGAACATGCGCGTCGGAGGAAGCTCGGGCGAGGTTCTATGGCAGGCGCCGGTGCAGCGGGACCAGTGGAACGACTTCGTGATGCACGTGAAGTGGTCGCCCGACCCGAATGTCGGCTTCGTCGAGCTGTACTACAATGGCAATCTGGTGGTGCCGAAGCGCAACATCGCCACGCGCTACCCGGACACGGCGGGCTACATCCAGCTCGGCTACTACCGGGATGCGACCATCGCGCAGACAGCCTCGCTCTACCATGATGGCTTCACCATGGCGACGACGCTGGAAGAGGTGATGCCCGCGGGCGGGGACCCGTCCACGCTCGCCGCTACGGCTCCCTAGGATGCCTTGTGCGCTGCACCTGGAGGGCCTCGCTCATGGCGAACAACCCCGGGAGTGCCAGGACGGAGTCAGGGGCCTGGAGCGCTCGGGCGGCACAGGACCAGTCCCACGTCATCCGGGAGAGCGCATCTCGCAAGCCGAGGCAGCGCGGTCAGCGCGAGCACTGCGGCGTTTGCGTCGGCAAGGCTCACATGCTCCCGGATGCGACGGAGGTCGACGTACTTGAACAATCCGTCTGACGCGCCGAGGAGGACACCGCCTCGCCACGCGAGCTCGAAGGTGACGGGCCGCGCCTGCCCGCTGCCGAGCAGGGGCTTGCGGTGTTGATGCTCCGTCAGCGCGGTCGATTCGCCTCCCTGGAACAGCCACAGCTCCGAGTCCCCCGCGCTGGCCCCCACCACGCGCCGCCTGGTGACACAGGCGACCAGGGCGGTGGTTTCACCGCCCTGTCCCGAGGCCACCCGCTCCGCGTCGCACCGCGCCAGCAGCTGGGCCAGGCTGGCGTGTGTCTGCTGGAGATGAAAGGCTTCTGCGCCGGCTCGGCGTGCGGCTCATGGGCTCCCCGTCAGCGTCCCTCACCTGCCGCTCTGCTCCCGCCCGCTACGCCCAAGAGGGCTCCTGTCCTTCCTATGTTCCACGGTAGGCGGCGACCTCAGGCGCGCCAGGGGAGATGGGCGTTACGTTGTTACGCTGCTTGGCATCGTCCAGCGCTCTTGCGCTGCTGCTGGCGCCGCCCCCAGAGGGGACGCGAAGGGAAGTGCGCGATTCTCCGAGCCCAGGTGGAGGGTTCGATTCCCTCCGCCTCCACAGTGAAGAGCCTGGCAATCCGGTATGGGGTGCCAGGCTTTTTCTTTGTCTTCGCTTCTTCATGTCGCACCACGCCATGCGTGCTTCAACGGACCTTGCGGCGCTCCTCGGCCAGTTGCGTGTTGAAGGCGCGCACGGTGGCGAAGCTGCGCCGGTAGTCCGCGACGATGTTCGGATAACGCGGGTTGGCCAGCAGCTGATAGCCGGGGGCGCTGAGGCTGTCGGCGTAGGCAAGGCGTACCGGCTTGCCATCACGGGTGTCGTTCCACGTCCAGCCGATGCTGCCCGGGGTATGCCCCGGCATGAAATGCGCGGTGAACTCGACGCCGCCTTGAGCGACGACCTCACCGTCCATGACCACGCGATCCGCCACGACTGGCGGGAAGGTGATGTCATCGCCGAAGTGCAGGTCATCGCTGCCCCCGCGCGCCAGTTGAACCGCCGACTCGGCGCTGGCCACGATCCGCGCGCCGGTGCGGCGCTTCAGTGCCGCGAAGGAGCCGGCGTGGTCGGCGTGTGCGTGGCTGCTCAGAATCAGGCGCAGGTCATGCGGAGCGAAGCCGCGCCGCCGCAGGTTGGCCAGCAGAGGGTCGGCCATCTGCGGCATGCCACCATCGAGCAGCACGAGGCCGTCCTGGGTTTCCACCAGCAGGGCGGTCAGCCCCTCGGTGCCAATCTGCCAGGTGTGGTCGGCGATGCGCAGCGGCTGGATGGGCTGCAACCAGGACGCTTCAACGGTATAGGCCTGCAACTGCGGCAGCTGTGGCAGCGCCGGCGGCGCGGCAACGGCGGGGGTGGAGTGCAGCAGGCAGGCGGCGAGGGCGCAGGTGAGTGTCTGGGAGCGCATGGCGAATGGGAAACCTTGCTCAATCGAAATCACGGTTCTTCGCATCGTGGATGCTGCGTTTGGGTTTGAAGGGCGCCTGCTCCCGGGCCGCGGCGATGGGGGGCCTGGCGGGCTCGGGGGCAACGACGTGCCCTGCCGGTGCCGCGGAAGCCACGGGAGGCCGGGCATGGCTGGGAGGCCTGGGCGGCACGGGAGGCGCCGGACGATTCCGCGCCGCCAGCAGCGCCTCGTGGGCCTTGGCCTGCGCCCGTGCCCTCTGCCTCACGGCCTCCTGCGCCTCACGCTCCTCACGGGCCCGGATAGCTGCCTGCACCGCCTGCACCGCCGGACGCTGTGCCGGGACCGCGAGCACCCGCTGGTACTTCTCCCAGAGCTCGCCCATCCGCTCCTTCCACAGGCTGTAATGGATGCTGGAGCCAAGCGGGGCCCGCACCTCGAAGATGGGCGAGGCCACCTGGGCGCCTCGAAACTGCACGAGGTCGACCCTGTTCCCCATCGCGCCGAGCCCGATCAAGAGGTCGTTCCGCTCCGCGGTGAAGAGATCCTTGTTGGGGATGTTCTTCAGCCAGTCGTTGAAGGTCGGAGTGACGTGGGCGACCTTGTGCCAGGGGATCATCTGCTTGCTGAGCTCAATCAAGATCTCATGATGCGCCAGCCTGGCGGCTGGCGTTGCCGCCAGCAGCGCCTGCTTCATGAGCCAGGCTCTCCACTCCTTCTTCATGACCTGCTTTCCGCCCTCCCGGCAGCTCAGCCGGTCCTGCTCGGCTTGGGGGAGCAGGCTGAAGAGGGTTCGGAAGTCGGTGCGTGACAGGGTGTCGAACTTTGCCTTGATGAAGGGCTTCTTCGCGTCATCGCCTGCCCGGATCAGATAGTCGATCACGATCCAGATGAAGCCCCAGGTCTCAGCCGGGAGCCCGGGAACTGGCTGGCCATCCGTGAACGGCTCGTTGCCTGCACGCACCCTCGTCCTGAGCGTGTTCCAGTGCGTGCTCATCTTGTCATGAAGCTTGGCGTCGCCGTAGTTGTCGAAGCAGCGGATGCCATAGATCTGCGGCACGCATTCCAGGGGGACACCGACGGTGACCTGGACTGCCCCATCGATGGGCCCCTTTTTCTCGAGCTCCCACCGCTCTTTCAAGCCCTGGAAGACAAGGCTGGAGTTCTTCTCGCCTTTGGCGTTCTTGATGAACTGTTCGTCCCATGTTCTGGCCAGCGTCGCCATGCGGCTCGCGGTCGCGATCAGTTGCTCCAGCGAATCCGCCGGAGGGTCGCTGACGAACTCGACGACCGGCAGCTTCGCGCTGGTCGGCTCGTAGACGGCTTTGAAGGTCCTGCCGTCCCGCCAGATCACCGTGCCCTTGGACTTCTTCCGGGGGCTCAGGATGTCGATGCTCCCGCACTCGAACTCCACTCCGAAGGGCATGCACTGCCCCACCCTCGGCCCGCCTGGCGCCGCGCGCGCACGGGGTGGGGGTGGTGCCGCGAGGCCATCCAGCTCACGGAGCGCGAAGGCTGCCGCGTGAGCCCCCATCCTGTCCGCCTCCGCCTCCAGGGAGGCTTCCTGGACGATGGCGCGCTGGCGGCCCGGAGGGGGCAGGACGCGGCCAGCGCGCTGTTGCAGCACGTGTGTCAACTCATGTGCCAGGAGTTGGAGGCCTCGGCGGCTGACGGGATCGTACTGGCCTGGCGCGAACCAGATGTCCGAGCCCACGGTCACCGCGGCCACGCCCAGCCCGGGGTGGACATGGATGCGCACCTGCGAGAGGTCCTGGCCCCAGAACGCCTCCATCCGGGTGCGCAGGCGCGCTGGCAGTGGCGCACCGGCCTCGGGTGTCACTTGAACGTCGCGGGTTCCTCCACCGTGCCTGCTCATGGTGAGTCCTTCCTCGTTGTCTGGGTGAGCGCCAGCAGCTTGTCCTGCCACCACCGATTCGCCAGGGCGCCCAGCCCCAGCTCCGCCTCGCACCAGGCTCCCTGCACCGCGGAGAGGAGCTGCTCGGCCTCCTGGAGGCCCGGGGCCAGTTCCAGGGCGCGTGTGCCGTTTTGGAAGGCGCGCGCATGCTCTCCCAGCTCCAGGTACACCTGTCCCAGGGCGACGCAGGTCATCGGCGCCTCATGCGCCTGGAGCGAGCGTTCGAGCAGCTCGCTGGCCTGGCGGAGCTCTCCCTTGCGGCAATACACCTCGCTCATCCGCAGCGCGAAGTCCCGCTGCCGGAAGCGATCCCGGGCAGCGCCTTCGCGCAGGTAGCGGAGGGCCGTCTCGAGATCTCCGAGCGCCAGCGCTGTTGCTCCAGCCTGTTCGTAGAGCGTGAGCGCATGGGGATCCAGGGCGAGGCACCGATCGTAGAAGCGCAGGGCGCGCCTGTGCTCTCCCGCTTCGGAGAGCTTCTGTGCCGCGACCTCGAAGTCGAGCCGGTCCTGACCTGCCTGCGGCCGGCAGAAGCCTGTCGCGAAAGCCTCGCGCAGCGCAGAAGAGAGGGGAGCCCCCCGGCGCCACAGCGCCGTGCGCGTCGAGCCGTGCCACCCCGGGCTCACGAGCAGTTCGTCCGCCCTCATGCGGGCCAACGGCTCGAAGAGAGGAAAGCAGACAGGGTGGTTGAGGCTGTCCCCGTAGAGGACGGGGATGCGGCTGCCCGGGGGGATGTGCCCTTCGGAGGAGCCGTCCTCGAAGTCACTGAACAGGAACGCGCCGCCCGACGGTATCCGCTCGAGGAGGGAGTCCAGCAACTCCACGAACGCGTAGGGGTAGGCCAACTCCGCTTCAGCGCAGTGGGCGAGCACCTGTTCGAGCAGGGAGGGGTGGAGCGGGCCGCGGAAGGTCTCTCGCAGGTTGACGGGCAACCACGCGTGCTCGCCCACGAGCCGCCGCCACGGCGCTGCCTCCTCGTTCCCTTCGGGCTCTGGGGATGGGGATGCATCGGTGGGAGGAGGGCGGCGCTGCGAATGCAACTCGAGCCACGACTCGGCCTGCTTGCGAAACACCTTGGTGGGTAGGACGCAGCACAGGTAGTTCGCCACGACCGCCCAGGGGGCCAGCGCCACGGCCTCGCCTTCGAGCGTGCGAGCCACGGTGGGGGCGCGGGCATCCATCAGGGCTGGGAGCACGTGGCCGGAGGCGATGAACTCGGCCAGCGCGGTCCGCTGGGCGGCCTGCTCGAGTGACAGGCGGGAGACGTCCGTGAAGACGTAGCTCACGCGGTTGAACAGGGCGCGCCCCGCCTCACCCAGCTCATCCCTCAGCGCGAGCAGCAGCCCGACGGCGAAGTCTCCCAGCCCGCCGCCCAATTCGAGCACCTGGATGCGCGTGGCCGGGTCGGCTCGGCCCTCTGCCTGGAGGGATTGGATGAGCTCCAGGAGCAGGACGGAGTGTTGACGGGCGAAGGCGTGGTTGTTGGTCGCGCGATGGGGGATGTCTCCTTCGGTCCAGGCCTGGATGCCCCGAGTCTCGAAGTAGGCGGCATGGGCCTGCCATTGGTGGCCTTCGTC
The DNA here is from genome assembly GCF_003611675.1 of Corallococcus sp. CA053C. Lineage (GTDB taxonomy): Bacteria > Myxococcota > Myxococcia > Myxococcales > Myxococcaceae > Corallococcus. Next base: position 6,014 of record NZ_RAWA01000006.1, on the reverse strand, counting down.
GTAGGGAACCCAGGATCGAGCCTCTGGCGCCATGACTTTCGGACTGTAGTCGACCTTGGGTCGAGCAGTGAGAACGGCCGTAACGCCGGTCCTCCCGGTTCCCTCGCGGCCATCGTCACGGGTCTCTTCCGATACGCGGCGAGCTGACCTGCCACGTCACAGATCAAACGCTCCGGACTGCCGCGTCACGCCGCCCACACCCGTGTCTTCGTGACCGCATCCGTCCCCCCAGGAAGCCGGGTCGCCTCTTGACGCGGGCTTCACCGTGAGCGTGTCGGACGCGGACGAGGCAGGAACGCAGGAGACGCTCATGGGCAACGCGGGGGTGTTGCGCTTCTGGACCGCATACCCGCCCACCGTGGAGGAGTATCAGCCGACGCCCTTCCCCTGATGGCGCGGGGCGCTCCCTGGCCTACCTGTCCCGGCCCGAAGTCCCGGCCAGTAGCGCGGCGCCACCGATGCGTTCGAGGAGGTGGTCAGCGACCTGTACGACGGCTTCCTCAGCGCGGAGGATCGCCGGGGCGTTCATCCACCGGACCAGGGCACCCTCGCGCCGCGGGTGAAGTGGGGGAACCCGAACTTCGGGCCGTACACGTGGCCGGTGGACATGGCCTTCCTCGGCCTGGGACTGGAGTGCGGCATCGTCAACCTCCCGCCCTCGCAGGGCCGCGCGGGCCTGCTCTCGTGGGCCACGCTCGGACACGAAGTCGGTGGGCACGACATCCTCCACGCCGACACCGGGCTCGCGGAGGAGCTGTCCACCGCGGTCTACGATCGCCTCCAGAAGCAGGGCCTCTCCTCCCTGGCGAACTACTGGGCCCGGCGCATCGACGAGACGGCCTCGGACGTGCTCGGCATCCTCAACATGGGGCCCGCGGCGGGCATCGGCGTCATCGGGTACTTCCGGGGGCTGGACGCCGCGTTCGGCGGGCCCGGGCGCCTGAAGAACGTGGGAGCCTCGTCGTCTCCACACCCGGCCAAAATCGTCCGGGGCTACCTCGCCGGGAGTGTCGTGAAGCGCCTGCGCTTCAGCCAGGCGGAGGCCTGGGCCCAGGTCATCTTCGACGAGGTGGACCAGGACCTGAACCCCGCGGAGCTCCAGCTGGGCACCCAGCGCGTGACGCCCGAGCAGGCACGCATGTCGGCGGACCTGGTCGCGGACGCCATCATGACCCACCGCGCGAAGGCGCTCGAAGGGCAGTCGCTCGCGTCGACCCAGAACTGGCGGAACCAGGACGAGCAGCGGGTGCAGCAACTGAGGCGCCGGCTCGCGACGGGCGTGGGCAACCTCACGGAGGAACTCGAGACCGGGACCTACGCCGCGCACGTCGTGGCGGCCGGCGTCGTCGCCGGCCTGACCGAGCAGGCCGACGTGCGCAAGATCTTCGACCGGATGGTCCGCATGCTCAAACAGATGCATGACCGGAACCCCTCCTGGGGGCCGCTGTTCGTCCGGCACCGGGGCGACGTCGTGCGGCACTTCATCTATCCCCACGAGGCCCGGAGGGCGTGAGGCGTTCCCCGCCGCTCGTTCGTGCCTGGGGCAATCGTCGCGGCGCTCAGGGGCAACCCAGGCGCGCGGGAGCTCCACGTATTCGTCGCGCAGCTGGCGACGACGCTGGAAGAGGTGATGCCCGCGCCCGCGGCGCCCCTTCCGGCCGAGGGCGGGGACCCGTCCACGCTCGCCGCTACGGCGCCCTAGGATGCCTTGTGCGCCGCACCTGGAGGGCCTCGCTCATGGCGAACAACCCCGGGAGTGCCAGGACGGAGTCAGGGGCATGGAGCGCTCGGGCGGCACAGGACGAGTCCCACGTCATCCGGGAGCGCGCCGCTCGCAAGCCGAGGCAGCGCGGCCAGCGCGAGCACTGCGGCGTTTGCGTCGGCAAGGCTCACATGCTCCTGGATGCGACGGAGGTCGACGTACTTGAACAATCCGTCTGACGCGCCGAGGAGGACACCGCCTCGCCACGCGAGCTCGAAGGTGACGGGCCGCGCCTGCCCGCTGCCGAGCAGGGGCTTGCGGTGTTGATGCTCCGTCAGCGCGGTCGATTCGCCTCCCTGGAACAGCCACAGCTCCGAGTCCCCCGCGCTGGCCCCCACCACGCGCCGCCTGGTGACACAGGCGACCAGGGCGGTGGTTTCACCGCCCTGTCCCGAGGCCACCCGCTCCACGTCGCACCGCGCCAGCACATCGCGCCAGGTCTCCTCGCGTTCCACGTCGGCCCCGGCGTCCTGGACGGCACGCAGCACGGCCTCCGCGGCCTCGGCGCCACGTCGTGAGTCCACGCCACCAGCGACGAGGTCTGCTGCGCGGGCACCCTCGGCGGCAGGTGCTGCAGTACCAACGCCTTGAGCGTCTCCAGTTCGGGCACTTCCTCCGGCCGCCCCTCCAGCATCCCCGACGTCGTGAGCGCCGCGCGGTACGCCCGCTCCGTATTCGGGCCCATCCCCAGCAGCCGGGCCACTTCGCGCGCACCCGTCCCCATCCGGTGCAGCCGCACCAGCTCTCTCAACCTGCCCATGTCGACTCTCCGGTAACTCATCCGCGCGCGTCCCTCCGCACACCGCTCCGGTGGTGCTCGGTGGTGCGCGAGGATGCATGGGATGACCGCCCAGGCAGGCACTCAGCCCACCCACTGGCCACGTTTCTTCCGACCGCCGCGCCCATTGCTCCGGCGCGCGATCCACTTGGCCGACCCGACTGCGATCCATTACCCCGGCCCGTTACACCGGGGGCAGCGCAGCTCAACAGGTCTATTGGGGCCTACGCCGTCAGCGCTGGCCGTAGCTCTCGGACAATGTAAAGCTGCTTTGCAATTCAGGGATCCACTCATTCACTCAGAGTGTTGATAAATATAAACCTACTTCAACCTGTCACGTCGCTCCGCCCGGCGTGGGCTGGCAGTACCTTGCGTCTGCCTTTGTGCGAATCCCTCTCGCACAGGCACCAGGAGCTTCCCGTCCATGTCCAATGCCGCAGGGCCTCGGAGCCTGCGTGGTGCTCAAGTGCGTCCCCCCTGCCGCAAGTGGCGGAATTGACCGAGAAGGTCCAGCGCACCCGAGCACGTCTGGAGGAGGAAGTCCGGCTGGCGCGCGTTCGACCCACGCCGAATGTGATGGGTTTTCGCTGACTCATGCATGGCTTTAGCTGTGCGAGAACGACGGGCATTGTGCCGAATCGGCAGGAATCCGCCCGCGGTCATGAATTGGCAATTGACAGGTCACCCAACGGGACGCTATTCGTTTCCACTGCGGGTGAATAAAGACAGCCCGCGTTCACCGAACGACAGTCCAGCTTGGGTGCCCGCGAGCTCCGCGCAAGCCGTCGCGAGGCCGTGGTGCGTCCTTTCAGGGGGAACTCAATGAAACACAAATCAATTTCGCTCCTCGTCATGATCACGGGGGCCGGTTTGCTCGGCCTCATCGGCGGTTGCAGCCCGATCTCCGTCGGAGACAATGACGCGTACGTCGGTTCGGCCGACTCCGCCCTCACCGCCGAGCAGTGCGATTACTTCGATGTCAACGGCAAGGTCCAGCTCTGCCACAAGACCAGCTCGACGAGTCATCCCTACACGATCGTCCGTGTGAGCGAGCAGGCGTGTATCAACGCGCACAGCGCTCACAACGGCGACTACGTCACCAGCCTCGACCCGACCTCGTCGCTCTACGACCCGACGTGCAGCGGCCAGGGCTGCCTGTCCGTGAACGCGCCGTGCGACGCCACGGTCCCCTGTTGCGACGGCCTCACGTGCCAGAGCGGCACCTGCGGCGACGTCAACGAGTGCGCCGCCGGTACCGACAACTGCAACGATAACGCCACCTGCACCAACACCGTGGGCTCCTTCACCTGCGCCTGCAACGCGGGGTACGAGGGCGACGGCGTGACCTGCGCCGACGTCAACGAGTGCGCCGCCGGTACCGACAACTGCAACGATAACGCCACCTGCACCAACACCGCGGGCTCCTTCACCTGCGCCTGCAACGCGGGGTACGAGGGCGACGGCGTGACCTGCGCCGACGTCAACGAGTGCGCCGCCGGTACCGACAACTGCAACGATAACGCCACCTGCACCAACACCGCGGGCTCCTTCACCTGCGCCTGCAACGCGGGGTACGAGGGCGACGGCGTGACCTGCGCCGACGTCAACGAGTGCGCCGCCGGTACCGACAACTGCAACGATAACGCCACCTGCACCAACACCGCGGGCTCCTTCACCTGTGCCTGCAACGCGGGGTACGAGGGCGACGGCGTGACCTGCACCAGCACCGACGAGTGCGCCGCAAGCCCGTGCCTGAACGGCGGCACCTGCATCGACGGCGTGGGTAGCTACACCTGCGAGTGCGCGCCCACCTACGAGGGGACCAACTGCCAGGATTGCTCCGGCACCCTCGGGGACTGCAACGGGAACTCGTCCGACGGCTGCGAGGTGAACCTCCAGAGCGACGCCGATAGCTGCGGCGCCTGCGGCATCGTGTGCTCGACGGGCCAGATCTGCTCGGACGGCACCTGCAAGGCCGGCCCCACCGGCCAGCTCCCCGGCACGCCGATCAGCTCCCCCGCGAACCACAACCCGCTGGCCCCGGCGGTCGCCGATGTGAATGGCGACGGCAAGCTCGACATCCTGGTGGCCAACGCCGAATCCGGGTCGATCCTGCTCCCCTCTGGCTCGCTCTCCGTTTTCCTGGGGAACGGCGACGCCAGCGTCCAGCCGGAGGTCAACTACGGGAGCGCCTCGCTCTCCAGCAACGCGGTCGTGGCCGTGGACGTGGACGGCGACGGGTGGCTCGACGCCGTCACCGTCAACGGCCAGACCAACCTGCTCCTCATCAACGGAAACATCAGCGTCTACAAGAACCTGGGCCCGAGCGCGCCCGGGACCTTCGGCGCGCCGACGAGCTTCACCACCGGCACCCCGGGCTCCGTCCACCTCTGCACCGGGGACTTCAATCACGACGGGGTGGCTGACATCGCCACGACAAGCGTGACCCTGAGCCAGGTGAGCGTGCTCTTCGGCACCGGCGCGGGCAGCTTCGGCGCGCCCACGTTCATCGGCATCCCGAACACCGGCGGCGCGCAGTCGACGATCGCCTGCCGTGACCTGAACAGCGATGGCTTCTCCGATCTCGTGGTGACGAGCCCCGCCAGCGCACGCCTGTCGGTCCTCATCAACCAGGGCAACGGCTCGTTCGCCGCACCCGTCTCCTACAGCAACGCCCCCAGCGGCCAGACGGCGGGCATCGCCTTCGGCGACGCCAACGGCGACGGCAGGCTCGACATCCTCTCGAACGGCGCGGCCGGCCGGTTTCTCCTCTTCTTCAAGGGGAACGGCAACGGCACCTTCGCGAGCGGCGTTCAGTCCACCGCCGCGGCCACGACGGCCACCAACTCGGCGCTGGGCGTCGTGGCCGATGACTTCAACGGCGATGGCAAGCTCGACGCCTACATCCTCGTTACAACGGCCTCGGGCGGCGTCCGCCCGATGACCGGCAACGGCAACGGAGGCTTCACCTCGGGCCCTGTCGTCACGACCGGCGCCTCGCCTGGCCTCAACGCCATCGCCACCGCGGACATGGACGCGGACGGGTACCCCGACCTCATCCTGACCAACAGGGGCTCCGGCACCGTGACCGTGGTCCCCAACGGACTCTGAGTAGCTGTCCGCGATACCGCGATGGGCGGTGTGCCCTGATTTCAGCGCGGTCTCGGTAGGAGAATCGGTGCGCCGCGTGCTTCGCGCGCGGCGCACCGAGAGACGCGCAGGCGCCTGACCCGGCCTCACCTCCACAGAGGCCGTATTCCACACGGGTGCAGGACCACGCGGCGTGCTCGGCTCAACGTGGGGCCTTCCGGTTGCGATGCGTCCATGCGTTACGCTGGGGCGAACGATTTCGCTCAGGCCCGCCGCACGCGCGTGCGCAGCGCCGCGAACAGCCCCACGAAGAGCAGCGCCGCGCCGCCGATCGACCAGGCTGCGAACGCATCAGAGGGATGGGGGCCCCGTTGAGGGGGAGGG
>NZ_RAWA01000069.1 GCF_003611675.1 Corallococcus sp. CA053C | reverse complement strand
CCCACCTACCCCGCTCCCTCCAACAACGCCCGGATGCGTTTCATCACCGCATCGAACATGGCGGGGGTGAGCCTCCCCGTCTGGGTGTTCTGCTGGCTGACGTGGTAGCTGCCCACGAGCCACCGGCCGTCCGGCAGCCGGAACTCGGCCCCGTGGCCGAACGCGGGCCTTGGCGAAGGCAGGACGTTGCCCACCCGCACCGCCGACGCCAGCGCGGCGTTCCACCCGATGGCCCCCAGGGCGAGCAGCACCCGGCCGGGCAACAAGGCCATCTCCCGGTCGAGGAAGGGCGCGCACCGGGCCACCTCCTCCGGCAGGGGCTTGTTGTCCGGCGGCGCACACCGGGCGGCGGCGACGATGAAGGCGTCCTTCAACTGGAGCCCGTCGTCGCGGCGTTCGCTACGGGCCTGGGAGGCGAAGCCCGCCCGGTGGAGGCCCGCGAAGAGGAAGTCGCCGGAGCGGTCCCCCGTGAACATCCGCCCCGTCCGGTTGGCACCGTGCGCGGCGGGCGCGAGCCCCACGATGATCAGCCGGGCCCCGGGGTCGCCGAAGCCGGGCACGGGCTTCCCCCAGTAGTCCCAGTCGCGGTAGGCCCGGCGCTTCACCCGGGCCACCTCTTCGCGCCATTCCACGAGCCGGGGGCAGGCCCGGCACGCGGTGATCTCGCGGTGCAGTGCTTCCAGCTTCGTCACGGCGCGCGCGCTCCCCCCTTGTAGAGGTCGGTGCGGCGGTAGCGTTGGATGACCACGCTGAGGACGACCTTGAGGATGGCGCTGGCCGGCACCGCGAGCAGGATGCCCACGAAGCCGAACAGCTCCCCGAACGCGAGCACGGCGATGATGACCGCCACCGGCGCCAGGCCCACCTTCTCACCCACGACGCGCGGGGTGATGACGAAGCCCTCCAGGAGCTGCCCCACCACGAAGGTCGTCACCACCACCGCCAGCTGCCACGGCCCCTGCCACGACAGCAGCACGCCCAGCACCGCAAGCACCACGCCGATGCCCGTGCCCAGGTAGGGCACCATGTTGCCGAAGCCCGCGATGAGGCCGATGGCGATGGCCAGGTCGATGCGCGCCAGGGACAGCCCCACCGCGTAGATGACCGACAGGATGGCGCCCACGGTGAGCTGACCCTGCACGAAGGCGGAGAGCACCTCGTCCACCTCGCGGAAGCGCTGGGTCAACAGCGCCACCGAGCGGCGCGGCAGCAGGTCCTGGATGCGCCCCATGAGGCGCGGGTAGTCCTGCAGGAAGAAGAACGCCAGCACCGGCACCACCGACAGTCCCAGCAGCGTGGCCGCGAAGCGCGCGGTGTTGCCGGCGAAGCTCGCCACCAGCCGCGCCGCCGTGGGGCCCGCGCTCTGGAGCAGCTCGGAGGCCTTCTCGCCCAGCTCCGCGGTGCGCTGGCTCACGAGCTCCGGCAGCGACACGCCCAAGAGCGACTCCACCTGCGGCACCACCTGCGTGCTGGCGCGCTGGAAGAAGCCGGGCAGCTTGGCAGCCTCGTCGCGGAACACCGGCACCAGGTACAGGCCCGCGCCCACCAGCAACAGCGTGCCCGCGAAGAACAGCACGGACGTGCCCAGCGTGCGGTCCAGGCCGCGCTTCTCCAGCAGCGTCACCAGCGGGTTGAACGCGTACGCGCCCGTCAGCGCCAGCAGCACCGGCACCGCCACCCCGCCGAACACCGACAGGAGCGCGAACACCAGCGCGAGCGAGCCCACCATCACGCCGGACCACACGAAGTCGACCCGGCGGGCCTCGGCCTCGTCCAGGGCCCCGGGATCACCGGCCGGGGGTACGGGCTCCGGGTGCACGACATGCAGCACCGGGAGCACGTCCGGGGACGCGGCGGGTTCCGGAGCCTTCACCGCGCGCTCACTGCCTCTCTTGCGACGTCCGATGACCGCCTCCCTGTCCCCGCCCATCCTACGGCGTCTGGGGGCCCTGATTGCGGTTGACGAACTGGCCAAAGGCGTCGTCCGCCACCTTGCGGTCCAGGGCGCCGACCTTGGTCCGGCCCAGCTCCGCGTCCACCACCACCTGCCGGTTCGCCTGGAGCTGGATGAACTTCTCCGTCCACTGCTCCAGCGTCACTTCGTGGGGCCCCGGCACCTGGGTGCGCTCGCCGGGCTTCGTCTTCTTCGCCTCGCCGGGCTTCACCGGCAGCCGCGCCGTCACCCGCACGTTGCCCTCCGACACCTGCACCAGCGTGCGCGGCGAGAGGGCGCCCATCACCGTGGGTGCGGCGGCGTCCACCCGGAAGCGCGTGCCCCGGACGCCCGCGACCGCGCGGTCCGTCTCCACGTCGAACTTCGCCTGCGAGCCCGCGAGCGCCTTCTTCACGCTCGCCCAGACCTTGCCCAGGCCCAGCTTCGCGACGAAGCCCTTGCGCTCCTGGCCCTCGAAGTCCGCCTCGCTGATGAACAGCCGGCTGCCCTCGCCCAGCATCAGCACGCTGCCGTCGTTGAGGGTCAGCTTGAGGTTGGACTTCGGCCCGACCTCCAGCGTGTCCTTCACCTCCACGTCCGCGCCCACCGCCAGCGGTTGAGACGCACCGCCCTCCGGCAGCCGCGACGCGGTGCCCTCCAGCACATCCACCCGGCCAATGGCCCCGAACGCCAGCCCCGGCAACAGGCCTGCGAGGAGCACCGCCCACGTCCTGCGCTGTCGCTTCACGGAGCACCTCCGCTGGCCTCGGGCGTCACGGGACGAAGCTTCACCTTCAGCGTCACCCGCGCCCCGCTGGGCTCGTAGTAGGTCGTGTAGGGCCAGAACCCGCGCTTCTTCACTTCCACCTGGTGGAAGCCCGCCTCGCCCAGGCGCAGGCTGCGGGACACGCCGGAGAAATCACTGCACGTGCCCTGCTGCACGCCGTCCAGCAGGACCTCGGCGTCCTCGGGCTCGCACCGGAGCACGAGGTCGCCGCGCTTGCCCTCGGCGGAGGCCATCAACTCGCGGGCCCGGGCCATCGTCGCCGGCTGCTCCTGCTTCGCCGCGCAGCCGCCCAGCGCGGACACCAGCGCGAGCAGCGCCGTCCACCGGAAGTGCATCACGGCGCCACGGTCAGCTCGACGGTGTTCGCCGTCACGCCCGTCACCAGCACCTTGCGCTTCTGGAACGTCTTGCCCCCGAGCTGCCCGGCCAGTTCGTCCGTGCCTCCCAGGAACGTGAGGTCGAAGCGCGTCGCGTCCTTGCCGAAGGTCGCCTTGCCCGGCTCGCCCCGGAGGCCCGTGAGCGACTCCGCCAGCACCTTGCGGAACGCCTGCACCGCCGCGTAGTCCTTCAGCCCCAGCACGGTCACCGACACGCGGTTGCCGTCCTGCTGGGACGCGCGCACGTACTCGATGACGGGGGCGCGGACCTCGGTGATGATGCGCTGGCCGCGCCGACGCGCGATCTCATACGCCGTCCTGTCATACGAGATGACCGCCTTCGACGGCCCGCCCAGGTCGTCTGGCCCGGAGGCGAACTTCCCCGCCACCTTCGCGAGCTGGCTGCCGTTGTCGGTGGCGAACACCGCCAGGTCGTACTCGCCGGACACGGAGAAGACGAGCTGCCGGCCCTTGTCATCCACCTCCGGGATGATGCCGTTGCCCGTGGGCGGCTGCTGCCGGAACACCACCGTGCCGTAGAGGATGTAGTCCGCGCGGCTCAGGTCGCCGATCTCCTTCGCCTCCGTGGCCGACAGCGCCACGCCCGGCTGGAGCTTCACCTTGCCCGCGGCGAAGTGCGGGTCGATGATCGTCCATTGGTCCTGCTTGAAGGCGTCCGTCAACACCGTGGCGAACAGGCCGCCATTCGTGACGAGCCCCTTCGGATCCACCGTCTGCTCCTGCGTCAGGATGACGAGCTTCGGGCTGCCCAGCCGGCGGATCAGCGCCTGCACGGCCTGGAGGTCCTTGTCGAGCTGCTCCGTGCCCACCTCCGCGCGCACGGTCACCTTCGCGACGTCGGCCAGCACCTCGCGGCCCAGCACATCGTAGCGGCGCACGTAGCCGGCGCTGTTCGTGAAGACGCGGTCGCTGATCAACTGGCTGTTCGCGGTGAGCGTGTCCGCGGACACCATCACCCCGGCCACCTGCTCCACGGCTTCGCGCAGCGCGGCGGCCTTCGCCTCGTTGAACGCCTTGTCCACGTTGCCGCCCACGATGGCGGCCTCACCGGTGGCTTCCTTCACCACCACGCCGGGAGTCGACCTGGGCGCGGCCGCGAGCGCCGTGGTCGCGAGGAACAGGCAGAGCGCGGAGAGCTTCAGGGGCATGGTCGTTCCTCGGACCTCGGCGCTACTGCGTGACGATGGCGACCCGACCTTCGGCCAGGAAGCGCATGTCCGCCTCGGTGAGCGCGCGGGCGCCTTCCGCGTTGAGGACCAGGTCGGAGCCCTGCACCTGCGCGGCCTTCACCACCAGCGGCTTGTCACCCACCAGCGCGGCCTTCCGGGCGGCCTCCAGACTTTCGTACCAGGCCGCCACGCCCGTCGCGCCGCGCGCCTCGTCCGTGAGCACCGTCGCCGCGTAGAGCGGCTTGCCAGCCGCGTCCACCAGTCGGGGCGAGAGCACCGGCTTCAGGCCCAGCCCCCGCGCGTCCACCACGAGGCCCGTGTACTTCTTCGCGCCCTCGGCGTTGAGCACGATGGCCACGTCCTGCGCGGGGATCAGCGCCGCGGAGAGCGCCGCGAGCGGCACCTCCACGTCCAGCTCCACGCCGCTGTCGGAGAAGTAGCGCCGGGCCACGACCTTGTAGCCGCGGATGGCGCCTTCGACGCGGCCCTTCACCTCGTCGCGCGCCCACTCGTCGCCCACGGTGCGGCCCGCGCTCACCTGGATGCCCTTGGCCTGCTCCAGCAGGTTGCGGAACGCGTCCAGCTTCGCGGCGCGCTCGGCGCCCAGACGGGCCTGCGCGGGATTGGCGGCCTTGAGGTCCGGCGCACCGGAGCCCGTGGCGCGCAGGACCTGGCCTTCCCAGTTGATGCCCGGCGCGGAGGTGGCGCGCGGGGCTTCAGCAGCGGGGGGTGTCGTGGGTGCGGCGGCCTTCGCGTCCTTGCCCTGGCCCAGCGCCGTCAGCGGCACGGCCAGCAACAATCCCCACAGCGAACGCCTCACGGAGCACTCCTCCCGCTGTCGCCGTGGATCCGGCGAGCGCACAGGAAAACTTCTCCGGTCATTCAAGGGGGCCACTCCGCGCGAAGTCAAGGCGACCCGGGGGATGGGCCGACGCCGCTCGCGCGCACTGCGAACCGCTGGTGGCACCGCGCAATCACGGTGGCACACGCGCGGGGTAACACCTCGCGTCAGTTCTCGTTCGCGTGACGGTCGACGTAGGCGTCGATCATCTTGCGGTGCCGCTCGGTGAGGAGCGTGAAGCGCACGCCCGACTGCTCGCGGCGGCCCAACTCCTTCCACTCACGTACGACTTCACCCTCGGCGTAGATGATCTCCTCGGAGCCGGGGAGCTGGAACTGGAGGCCCACGCGACGTGCGTCGTTCTGGGGCTCAATGAGGCGGGAGAGGCTGACACCTTCCTGGCTGATGTCCGCGGCGCGGGTCATGTACGGCACGCCGCCCATGTACTTGTTGAGGTAGATGTCCAGGGGCGCCCGATTGGCCTTCCGCTTCTCGCTCATTGGCTCATGACCTCCGGCTGGTGCAACAGGTCGCTTCGGGGGTGAAGCGACCTGGAGGCACAGTACGGTCAGTCGTCATGCGCGCAAGAAAACGACGCTCTCCCACCGCGATAGGCTGGGCTTCATGCGCCGCGTTTTTCCGCTCGCTGGATTCTTCGCATTGGCTTGTGCGTGCGAGGGATGACCGGCAGCGCATGAGCGGCCCTATAGTCGCCCCGTTCTCGTGAAAGGCGGAAGCATGCGTATGCAGTGGATGGCGGCCCTGGTGTTCGCGCTCGGTGTTCCGGGCTTCGCCCAGGCCCAGGCCCCGACGAAGACCTCCAAGCCGGCCGCCGCGCCCGAGGCCGCCGCGAAGGCGCCCGCGCCCCCCGTGGAGCTCAAGACGGATGATCAGAAGACCATCTATTCGCTCGGGCTGACGCTGGGCCAGAGCGTGACGGCGCTCGCCCTGACGCCCGAGGAGATCCAGCTCCTCCAGCGCGGCCTCCAGGACTCGCTCTCCGGAGCGGCGCCCCTCGTGGACCCCAAGGAGTACACCCCGAAGATCCAGACCCTGGCGAAGTCGCGTCAGGCCCAGGTGAACGTCGCCATCCTGGACCGTGCTTCCAAGGAGCCCGGCGCCACGCGGCTGCCCTCCGGCGTCATCTACCGTGAGCTCAAGGCCGGCACCGGAAAGACGCCTCGCGCCATCGACACCGTGAAGGTGCACTACAAGGGCACCCTCGTCGACGGCACGGAGTTCGACAGCTCCTACTCGCGCGGCATGCCGGTGGAGTTCCCGCTCAACGGCGTCATCCCCTGCTGGACCCAGGGCGTGCAGAAGATGAAGGTGGGCGCCAAGGCGAAGCTCACCTGCCCCGCCAGCACCGCCTACGGCGAGCGTCCGCCCCAAGGCTCGCGCATCCCGCCCAACGCCGTGCTCCAATTCGACGTCGAACTGGTGGACGTGCCCGGCAACACCGCTGCCAGCCCGTAGGCCCGGATGCAACATCGGGGGCCCGCGCGACACGGGCCCCCGATGCGAACGTCACAGCACCGGCGAGCGCACCGACCGACCGTCGAACGGCGGGTCGGCCATGATGGCCTGGGCCATCCGGTCCGCGAAGGCGCGCCCCTCCTTCGCGAAGGAGGCGGTCTCCTCGTCGTTGAGGAGCACGCGCACCTCGAACTGGACGATGCCACCCACCAGCACCTCGATGGACAGCGCCCCGTCCCTGCCACGCAGCACGCGGTACAGGAGCGGGCTCTGGAGCACCACCTCTTCGTCGCTCATGGGATTTCCGCCACCTGCGTGTCAGCCACCGGCGCGTTGATGACCATCACCTCCGGCACCCCGCCGGACGTGTAGCCGCCGAACTTGAAGCAGTCCTTGTCCTCGGGCGTGGTGCACTTCCACACGCCCGGATCCGCGTCCACCGGCAGCCGCGTGCAGACCTTCTGCGCCGCCAGGTCCAGCGTCATCATCCGCAGCGGGCCTTCGAAGTTCTTCGCCGGCAGGCCCAGCGCCTGGCCCAGCACCGCGGGGTCGTGCTTCCCGTCCGCCGTCTTCGCCTTCTCCACCGCGCCCTGGATGGTCCCCGCGGGCGCCGCGAACAGGTAGCAGGCCACGTCGTTGCAGCGGCCGAAGTTCTTCGCGCCCGTCTGCACCACGAACTTCTGGTACGCGCTGTCCGTCATCAGCCACGACACCTTGCGGTCCGCGAAGTTCTTCTCCACGTGCTGATCAATGCCGTACGGGCTCGCCAGCGCGTCCGCCTCCTTCGAGACGGCCTTCTGCGTGTCGTCACAGTTGTCCACCAGCGACGCGGGCGGCGGAGGCGTCGGCTTCGTCCCGCCCCTCATCGAGGCACAGCCAACCACGGTGGACAACGAGCCCAGCAACAGCGCACGGAAAATAGGATTCACGGTCATTCCTCCAGTAAGCGTCAAAGAAGAAATGTCCGGATATCACAGCGCCTTGGCGGTGGCCCTCAACAAAGACTCCGCGCTGACGGGGGCCCCGGTGGCGTGGCGCATCCATTCATCCGGGGTGACGGAGCCGAAGATGGCCATGCGTTCGAACTCCGCGCCCAACGGGCCGTGCTGCTTCAGGTGCTCTTCAATCTGGAACGCGATGAGGTGCCCGAGCGGGTAGTCCGGCAGGTACAGCGGGTAGCTGATCATGTGGCTGTAGATGCCGAGCAGCGGGCTGTCCTTCCGGCCCAGCACCGGCGCGTAGTACTGGTTCCACACGTCCCGCGACACCTGGCCCACCGCCTCGCGGAGCTGCGCGGGCGTGGCGTCCGGGTGGTCGTACATCCAGTGCCACGTGGCCATGTCCACCAGCGCCACGCCGGCGATCTCCCAGGACTGCCAGAAGTCGTTGAGCACGCGCTCGCGCTCGCTGGCCGCGTCGGGCTGGCCCAGGCCCAGGAGCTCCAGGTCGCGCGCCTGGAAGACGAAGGCCAGCGCCTCCGTGAACGCGTTGTTGGGGACGCCGGACAGGAGCGTGTGGTCCACCTGGTACAGGCTGAAGACCTGCTCCACGTTGTGCCCCAGCTCGTGCACCGCGATGTTGTAGCCCTTGTAGTCCATGCCCCCCTTCTCCACGCGCGTGCGCAGGCGGGGGAAGTCGCCCCGGCGCAGCGCCTGCTGGGCATGTCCCGCACCGCGTGACGCGTCCACGCGGATGTACGAGGCGAGCGTGTCCGCCTTCTCCTTCGTGAAGCCCAGGCCCTGGAGGATGCGGGGGATGTCGCGCGCGAACGCGTCCGCCGTGGGGTAGCGCTTGCGCGTGAGGGCATCCAGCTGCGCCTCGGGCACCTTCGCGCCCGGACGGAAGCCCGGGTACCAGAGGTCCTGCGGCTCCAGCGGGCGGCCCAGCCGGGATTCAATAAGCTTCGCCACGCGCGGCACCAGCGGCGAGGCGAGCAGCTCCGTCAAGAGAGCGCGCACCCTCTCCTCCGGCAGGCCCCGGTCCAGCTCGAAGCTGCGCGCGATGCGCGTGGGGGCCACGGGCGAGTACGGATCCGCGCGCCGCGATGCCTGGAAGGTGGCGAGCAGCCGCGCGTAGCGCGTGTCCGGCTCCGGCGCGACGTCCGCCTTCACGCTGGTGCCGGCCACGCGCTCCGGCGCGTTCGGCTCCACCGAGTCCGGTGGGGCCACCGTCACGGCGTTGGTGAACGGATCCCAGTCCACGCGCGGGTTGTCGATGACGGCGGCGGGGATGGTCTGGGTGACGATGCGCTCCATCACCTGGACGATCATCCGCTGCTTCGCCAGCCCCTTCGCGTCGGTGTAGTCCGCCTTCAGCTCGTCGCGCAGGTTCCAGTGGCTGATGAGCCGCAGGCCCTGCGGAAACAGCCGCTGGCCCTTCGCGTCCACCAGGTGGTGCATCCAGATGTTGTACTCGGCGATGTAGAGGTTCGCCTCCGCGATGGCCTTGGACACCTGCTGCTCCACCTCCGCGGGCACGCGCCGGTTGAAGCGCGACGCGAGCTTCGCCTCCGCCCACTGCCGCCGCGTCCACGTCGGGCCCGCCTTCGCGCGCTCGGCCAGCGTGGTGAGCGGGAAGTTGAGCAGCACGACGAAGCCCGGCTTCGCCTGGAACAGGTCCGACGTGACGTTGGAGGACGGGTCGTACGCCGCGAGCAGCGACTCCACCGGCAACAGCGGCCCCAGGTCCAGGTCCGTGAACCACTGGAGCTCGCGCCCCAGCTCGTTCATGTGGCCATCCAGCTGTTCGAACAGGCCCTCCAGGCGCCGAAACGTCGCGTCCAGCTGTGGGCCCTCCGGCAGGAACTGCTCGCGCGCGAAGGCCGCCAGGTCCCCGTCCTCCGGGCGCCAGAGCGCGGCCACCTGCTCCACGCCGCGGTCGATGCGGGCCTTCTGCGCTTCTCCATGCTTCGCCACCAGCTCCAGCTTCAGCGCGGCGAGGGCCTCCTTGGACACGGGCGCGGACGGGGCGACTCCGGCGGTGCGGGCGGCCGACGGAGCGGGCGCCGTGGGCGTGGAGGCGGTGGCGCAGCCGAGACCGGCCACGAGCGGGAGGAGGCGCAGGCGCGAGAAGCGCGAGGGACGGGCGGGCATGGGGGGCTCCGGAAAATACAGAAGGCCCGACCCTTGAATGGATCGGACCTTCTGGTGAGTCACGAAGTCGTCAGGCTGACGACGACGGGCTCAGATGGGGCGAACGTTCTGCGCCTGCAGGCCCTTGGGGCCCTTGGCGACGTCGAACTCCACCTTCTGGCCTTCGGCCAGCGAGCGGAAGCCATCCGCCTGGATGGACGTGTGGTGGCAGAAGAGGTCCTCGCCCCCGCCGTCCTGGGTGATGAAGCCGAAGCCCTTCGCATCGTTGAACCACTTCACGGTACCGGTAGCCATTTGCTTGTTCTTCTTTCCATCGCGGACAGGAAAAGTCGCCGTCCGGCCCTACAGAGAGTCAACCCTACAAGACGGGCGCACACTAGGCACCCGCTCTGGGAGAAGTCCACTCCCCTCTTTCGCTTTCCGTCATCCTTCGGACCCTTGCAGGTAGGCCGAGCGTGCGCCGGAAAACACAGAAGGCCCGAACCCGGTGGGGATCGGACCTTCTGGCGAATCAGGAAGTCGTCAGGATGACGACGGGTTCAGACGCCGCGAACGTTCTGCGCCTGCAGGCCCTTGGGGCCCTTGGTGACTTCGAACTCCACCTTCTGGCCCTCGGCCAGCGAGCGGAAGCCGTCCATGTTGATGGCGGTGTGGTGGCAGAACACGTCTTCGCCGCCGCCGTCCTGGGTGATGAAGCCGAAGCCCTTCGCATCGTTGAACCACTTCACGGTACCGGTCGCCATTGCCTTGTTCTTCTTTCCATCGCGGACAGGAAGAGTCGCCGTCCGGTCCCACAGAGAGTCGTCCCTACAAGACGGGCGGAAGCCTAGACGCCCGTCGCTGAACCTGTCTACTCCCCGGGCAGGCTACCAACCGCACTTCTGCCCCTTGTTCTGCTCCTGCAGCCAACGACGCAGCGGGGCGAAGTACTCGAGCATCGGCGTGGCATCCATCTGCTTGCCGCCCGTCATCGCGGCGAGCGCCTCCGGCCACGGCTTGCTCGCGCCCAGTTCCAGCATCGCCTGGAGCCGCTGGCCCGCGGCCTTGTTGCCGTAGATGGAGCACTCGTTGAGCGGGCCCTTGATGCCGGCGGCCTCGCACAGCGCCTTGTGGAACTGGAACTGGAGGATCCGCGCGAGGAAGTAGCGCGTGTACGGGACGTTCGCGGGGACGTGGTACTTGGCGCCCGGGTCGAAGTCCTGCTCCGTGCGGGCCACCGGCGCGGCCACGCCCTGGTACTTCTGGCGCAGCTCCCACCAGCTCTTGTTGTAGTCCGCCGGCTTCACCTTCCCGCTGAAGACGTCCCAGCGCCACTGATCCACGAGCAGGCCGAAGGGCAGGAAGGCCACCTTCTCCAGCGCGTCCTTGAGCTGCAGGTTGATGACGTTCTTGTCGTTCTTCTCCACCGCGCTCAACAGGCCCGCCTGCTGGAGGTAGCCCGGGGTGATGGAGAGCGTGAGCGCGTCGCCAATGGCCTCGTGGAAGCCGTCGTTGGCGCCCGCCTGAAAGAGCACGGGGAGCTTGTAGTAGTACGTGTAGTAGTAGTCGTGGCCCAGCTCGTGGTGGATGGTGACCAGGTCCTCCTCGGTGGGCTTGATGCACATCTTGATGCGCAGGTCGTTGTCGTACGTCACGTCCCAGGCGCTGGCGTGGCAGACGACGTCGCGGTCCTTCGGCTTGGTGAACTGCGAGCGCTCCCAGAAGGTCTGCGGCAGCGGCTTGAGGCCCAGCGAGGTGAAGAACTTCTCCCCCAGCTTGACCATCTTCTGCGCGTCATAGCCCTGCTTCGCCAGCGTGGCGCCGACGTCCAGGTTGGCCTGGCCGGGGAACGGCTCCACCAGCGGGTAGATGTTGTTCCACTCCTGCGCCCACATATTGCCCAGCAGGTGCGCGGGGATGGGCTTGCCAGCGGGCACCTTCGCCTCGCCGTACTGCTTCGCGAGCCGGCCGCGCACGTAGCAGTGCAGCTCGTCGTACATGGGCTTGACCTGGCCCCAGAGCCGCTGCGCCTCCTGCTCGAACTCCGCCGGCTGCATGTCGTACGACGAGCGCCAGAGCGTGCCCAGGTCGCTGAAGCCGATGTCCTTCGCGCCCGCGTTGGAGAGGGTGACGAGCTGCGAGTACAGCGGCCGCATGGGGCGGCTGATGGCGTGCCAGCCCTGCCACGCGTCGAGCAGCTCGTCCGCGTTGCGGCTCTCCGCCATCACGTCCGACAGCTCCTCCAGGTCGCGGCACTTCCCCTTGCCGTCCTTGCCGCAGTACTTGCCCTTGCCGTACAGGCCCTCCAGCTTCGCGGCGGTGGCGGCCAGCTCCGCGCGCTGGGTGGCGTTGGCCGGGGCGGGCAGCGTCTGGGAGACGCGCAGCAGGTGCAGCATGCGCGCGGTGTCCGCGTCCAGCTTCAGCCCGTCGAAGCGGCGCGAGTCCTTGATGGCGCCGTTGACGTAGGCCATCACCTCTTCGTTGACGGACGCGGCGTTCCGCTCCGTGTCGTCGGTGATGTACGTGCTCTTGATCCACTCGGCGGTGGCCTGCCGGGTCCAGAGCTGCTTCAGGTCCGCGTTCAGCTTGGCGGCGAACTGCTTCGCTTCGGCGGGCGTGGCCTTGGCGGCGGGAGTCACCGGGGCCTTGGTGGCGGGGGCGGGCGTCGCTTGCGCGCCCGCGGTGGTGGCCGCGAGCGACAGGGCGGCCAGGGCCGCGCGCATCAGGGGCTGCAGGAAGGGGGTGCGGGTCATGGGCGCGGACACTATGGGAAGCGCCCCGCCCTCGCACCCGCGAAGTCAAACGGTCCGCGCACCCTGATCCCTGGGTGAACGGCGGGGCCCCGCGTTCTGACGCAGCGCAAAAACGGCGCGGTCCTTCTCCTTCGCCTCCAGCATGAAGTCCGCCGGCCCGTCGAGCGCGCCCCATTCCCGGGGGGCTGAAAGGAGAGCAGGCAGCCACGACGGCCGCTCCCTGCCGCGCAGCTACAGGGAGTCACAGTTTTCACCCATGCTGCTGGGACACACCAGGGACCCGCTTTGGCCCGTGCCGGAGGTGGCGTTGACGGAAGCACGGGGGTTCCTGGAGGGGTGCCGGGGCCGCCCCGTCCTCGTCGTGCCGCACCCGGACGTGGATGGGCTGGCCTCCGGGGTGCTGATGCTGCGCGCGCTCCAGTCGCTGGGAGCACGCCCGACGGCGCGGCTTCCGGGCAAGGGCGAGGACCTGCACACCCCGTCCTTCCTGGAGCGGCTGGGCACGTTCCCGGCGGAGCGACTGGTGGTGCTCAACACGGGCAGCCGGGGCGGAGGGCCGCTGCTCAAGGGCGTCCCCACGCTCGTCGTGGAGCGCGGCGACCGTTACGCCTCGGACGGGTACCCACCCGAGGCGCGGGTCGTGACGACGCGCGGCCATGAGCCCGTCGCCAACGCCAGCCTGCTGACGTACGTGCTCACGTCGCCCTTCATCGTGCCCGGTCCGCTGGAGTGGCTGGCCGTGTTGGGAACGGTGGCGGCCCTGGGGGTGGATGCGCCGATGCCGTACCTCAAGGATGCGCTGCGGCGGGCGAAGCGCACGGCGACGCTGGAGGCCGTGTCGCTCTTGAACGCGGCGTGCCGCTCCCACCGCGTCGCGACGCCGCTGGCGATGCAGGTGCTGCTGCGCGCGGGCAGCGCGTCGGACATCCTGGAGAGCCGCGTGCTGGGCGTGGATGCACTGCGCGACTGCCGCCTGGAGGTCCAGCGCGAGGTGGCCCGGTGCGCGAAGACGCCGCCGCGCTTCGTGGGCAACCGCGTGCTCCTGCTGTTCAGCTCCGACGCCCAGGTGCATCCGCTGGTCGCGGTGCGCTGGTCGCAACGCATGCCGGACCACGTCGTCATCGCCGCCAACACGGGCTATCAGCCGGACCGCGTGGACTTCACGCTGAGGAGCCGCGCGCCCGTGGACCTGGGCGGCCTGATGCGGAGCGGTGAACCGGCGTCCCAGGAGGAGGTCTCCGAGGACGGCTCCTCGCGCCATGTCACGAGCGGCAGCCTGCCTCCCGCGGACTTCCTGCGCCTGCTCGAAGGCATGGGCTTCCGGGGGCTGAGCGGCCTCGATGTGGAGCGACGCGGCGTCGCGCCCGGATGACCCGGAGTTGATTGCGATATGACGGGGCGGATGCTTCGCGCCCTGCCCGCCCTCCTGCTCTCGCTGTGCCTCGCCTGCGGTTCGACGTCCGAGGATCCGCCCACTCCCGGTGGAGAAGGCTGCGAGCGATTCGCGTTCCCACTGTCCGACACACCGTCCGCAAGCCACGTGAGCTCGTGCAGCAGCACCGGGTGCGGCAACGGTGAGAACCCGCCCAACTCCGGCCCGCACTGCACCACCTGGCTGTCGTGCCGGAGCTTCACCGCGGAGCAGCCGCGCTGCTCGTGGCTGCACAACCTGGAGCACGGGCACGCGGTGTTTCTCTACAATTGCCCGGAGGAAGGCGGCTGCCCGGACGAGGTCGCGAAGCTGGAGGCCGCGCGGGCCCAGGCCGCCGAGGGCAGCAACGGCGTGCGCCGCGCCCTCGTCGCTCCCGACGCGCAGCTCCCCAAGCGCTTCGCCGCGCTCCTGTGGCGCCGCACATACCTGATGGACACCGTGGATCCGGAAGCGCTCGCGTGCCTGCTCGCGCTCCAGGACAAGGACGCGCCGGAGCCTGAGCTGGGCTGCGCGCCCTGAGCAGAGCGGAGGCTCGCGCCACGGCCCGGTGGGCTGTCGGCCGGGGGGGCGCAGTCGTCAAACGCGGAAGGCATGAGGGCGCCGAAGCGTACTAGCGCCTCCATGACCAAGCCCATTCGACGCGCCCTCGCGGCGCTGCTGACGCTGACGTGTCTCGGGGCGATGTCGGCCCATGCCGCGGGTGTGCAGGGCCCCGTGCCCCCGGCCTTCCAGAACCGCTTCATGGTGGGCCTCTTCGAAGAGGCCGGCCAGACCTGGATGCGTGACAGCGACGTCCCCTGGGATGCGCGCTACCGCTACTTCACCAAGGGCTGGGCGGACAACTGGGGCTACGGCGCCCACGATGGCAGCTGGGCCGCCAGCTTCTTCACCGAGACGAAGGCGCAGGGCTACGTCCCCGTCGTCACCTACTACCAGCTCTTCGGTGAGCCCGGCGGCGGCGAGCAGGAGACGCTGGCGAAGCTGAAGAACGCCAGCACCATGCGCGCCTACTTCGAGGACGTGAAGCTGCTCCTCCAGCGCGCGAAGACCTTCGGCGGTCCCGTCGTCGTGCACGTGGAGCCGGACGCCGTCGGCTTCCTCCAATTCCAGACGGCCTCCAACCCGAATGCGTACGCGGCGATCGCCGCCTCCGGCATGCCGGAGCTCGCGGGCCTGCCCAACACCGTGGCCGGTTGGAGCCTGGCGTTCCTCCAGCTGCGCAAGGCCGTGGGCGCGAACAACGTCACGCTCGGCCTGCACATCTCCGCGTGGGCCAGCGGCAAGGACATCGCCTTCAACTCCCTCACGGATCCGCTCCAGCCGGAGGTCGACAAGGTCGTCAACTTCCTCAAGCCGCTGGGGCTCGCCACCAACGTCACGGGCGCCACCTACGACGTGCTCTTCGGGGATCCGCTGGACCGCGACGCGGACTTCTACCGGCTCACACAGGGCCAGGACCACACCTGGGACATGAGCGACACGGCGTCCATCACGTCCAAATCGTTCAACCGCTACGCGGAGTGGCTGCGCCTCTTCAACCAGACCGCCGGCAAGCGCTGGGTGCTGTGGCAGATCCCCCTGGGCAACTCCAACCACCTCAACGTCAACAACGCGGGCGGCGCGCGGCAGGGCTACAAGGACAACCGCACCGAGTACTTCTTCGGCGCGCTCGGTGACCTGCACCGCCGCAAGTTCGCCAACGTGGGCGTCGTGGCCCTGCTGTACGGCGCGGGCGCGGGCGGACAGAGTTCCTACCAGAACGACCTCGCCACCGACGGGCAGCCGTACCTGAAGCAGCGCGCGAAGACGTTCCTCCAGGCCGGAGGGCTGCTGCTGCCCGCGCTCGGCACCACGCTGCCGCTTCCGGGCAGCGGTTCGTCCGACGCGGGCACGCCCCCGGTCGACGGTGGCACCGCGCCGACCGATGGCGGCACGCGTCCCGATGGTGGCACCGACGGTGGCGTGGACGGCGGCACGCTTCCCGATGGCGGCACCGACGGTGGCAGCGGTTCGTCCGATGCGGGCACTCCCACGGATCCGTCGAAGTATGGCTTCGAGTCCAGCACGCAGGGGTGGACCGCCGGCGGCGCCGCGGTGTCGGCCGTCAGCACCAGCACCGCGAGGGCCTCCGCGGGCCTCCGTTCGCTGGCCGTGCCCTTCAACGGCGCGTCCGGCAGCGGCACCGTGGCCGTGTCCAACGCGGCCGTGGCGGCTGGGAGGACGGTGACGTTCCGGCTGTGGCTCCCCACCGGCAGCAGCATCACCGGCGTGCAGCCCTACGCCCTGGAAGGCGCGGCGGCCAACTGGCGCTGGACGGGAAAGTGGTTCGCCGTGGGCAGCCTCCAGGCCGGGGCGTGGAACACCCTCACCGTGACGCTGCCCTCCGGATCCACCACGCCGCTGTATCAACTGGGCGTGGAGTTCCAGACGGGCGGCACCTGGAAGGGGACGGCGTACCTCGACGCCGTCACCTGGTAGCGGACGGAGCCCTGGCCCCGCGGGCGCGTGCAACCGCCCGCGGGACCGACATAGGGTAGCGCCGCCTTGAGCGCCCTGCCCCTTCCGACCCCCGCCTCCCGCGAGCGCATCCGCGCCATCGACTGGCTGCGCGGACTCTCCGTCCTCTTCATGATCCAGACCCACGCGCTCGCGCTGCTCACCCCCGAGCTGCGCAAGAGCGTGTGGACGGGCTGGCTGTTGAGGCTCGACGGGCTGGTGGCCCCTGCCTTCATCTTCTCCGCCGGGTTCGCGCTCTGCCTGCTGATGGTGCGCAGCGCCGCGGCAGGCGTGCTTCGCGAGCGCGTGCCCCGCAACCTGCGCCGCATCGCGGAGGTGTTCGCGGTCGCCGCGCTCGTCAACGCGGCCTGGTTCCCCGTGCTGCGCGAGCCGGTGTGGCTCCTGCGCCTGGACATCCTCCACTGCGTCGCCCTGTGCCTGCTGATCACCCTGCCCCTGGCGGCGCTGCTGGCCTCGCGGCCTCGCGCCCTCGCGGCCACGGCGTTCGTGCTCGCGATGGTCGCGTTCGCGATCGCGCCCCTCTTCGACAACGCCGGCGAGCCCTGGGCGTCGTTCCTGCGCAAGTCCTCCTGGGCCACCTTCCCCCTGCTGCCGTGGGTGGGCTTCGCCTGGCTGGGCGCCTTCGCGGGCACCATCGCGGGCGCGTGGGGCCGCGCGGGGCTGGCGCGGGCCCTGGTCTTCCTCATCGCGCTGGGGCTCGTGGGGACGCTGATGCCCCACGTCCTGGGCGGCCTCTACCCCCCGCACCGCTTCTTCGTCACCAACCCGTCCAACTCCGCCACCCGGTTCATGTGGGTCTGCGCGGTGCTGCTCGTGTTGCTGAAAGTGGAGGGACGGATGGCGGCGGACGCGAAGCCCTCGCGCGCACGCCGCTTCCTGGAGGTGTTCGGGACGGCGTCGCTGTCCGCGTACTTCTTCCACGAGATGCTGCTGTTCTACCGGCTGGGAGGCGTCTTCTCCTTCCAGCGCGTCTGGGGCGACTCCAGCGGGTGGCTCCAGTACGCGGGGCTCGTGGTGCTGCTCATCGCGTGCACGTACGTCCTGTGCATCGCAGTGGATCCGGTGGAGCGCGCGCTGAAGAAGGGCTTCGCGCGCGCCCGCCAGTTCGTGCTCAGTGGCCCGTGGATGCCGCCTGCTCGAAGGCGCGGATGACGTCCGGCGGGGCCTGCACCAGTTCGATGAGCACGCCCTCGCCGCTCAGCGGGAACTGATCACTCGGCTTCGGGTGGATGAAGCACACGTCGAAGCCCGCCGCGCCCTTGCGGATGCCGCCGGGGGTGAAGCGCATCCCCTGCCCCTCCAGCCACTTCACGGCCGTGGCCAGGTCGTCCACCCACAGCCCCACGTGGTTCAGCGCCGGGTCGTGCACCTTCGGGCGGCCGTCCGGGTTGACGGGCTGCATCAAGTCCACCTCCACCTTGAAGGGGCCGGCGCCCGCGATGACGATGTCCTCGTCCACGTTCTCACGTTCGCTGCGGTAGGTGCCGTGGGCCTGAAGGCCCAGCGTGTCCACCCACAGCCTGCGCAGCGCGCCCTTGTCCAGCCCTCCGACGGCGATCTGCTGGATGCCCAGAATCCGGAACGGTCGTGTCGTCTCCATGGGCGGGCACCGTCGCAAAAGGGGTTTCCCCACGCAAGCGCGGGCCACGCCCGGCGGCGGGAAAAATTCATCGGATAAACCCATTCCGGAAGTCGGCCGTTTTGAAGCCCACGCCTTCAACTGCCTGTCTGGGAGCCCGAATGTCCCCGTTCTTCTCGAAGCGCCGCGTGTCCTTCCTCAGTGGTGCCCTCCTGTCGGCGGGCCTCGTGGCCGCGTGCTCCACCTCGAGCCCCTCGGGGCCGCAGGCGAATCAGGAAGTGTCGTCCAAGCGCTACAAGGCCGCACCCTGGGACGATGCCGCCCCCAAGCCTTCCCCCGTGGCCGCGGTGGCCCCGACCGAGGCGCGCGATTCCGCCGAGAGCCTCGGCGAGGAGGCCCTCATGGCCCCACCGCCTCCGAGCCCGTCGACCCCGGAGCCGGCGGCGATGCGCCGCGCGTCGACGGGGCCGGCCATGAAGGCCATGCCGGCGAAGCCCATGGCGATGGCCCAGGGCGTGAGCGGCGGGGTCGTGGGCTCGGTGGCCGCGGGCTCCCTGGGAGCCGCGAACACCGCCCCGCCGAAGGAGAAGGCCAAGAAGGACCAGGACGAGGACAAGTCCCTGAACGAGGGCGGCAACACCTTCGAGGCGTACAAGCCCAACGCCTTCACCGAGACGACGAAGGACGCGCTGTCCACCTTCGCGGCGGACGTGGACACGGCCTCCTACTCCATGGCGCGGCGCTACCTGCAGCAGGGCCAGCTGCCGCCCGCCACGGCGGTGCGCGTGGAGGAGTTCGTCAACTACTTCAAGTACCGCTACGCCCCGCCGGAAGAGGGCGCCTTCACGGTGCACCTGGAGGGCGCGCCCTCGCCGTTCAACGCGCGCCGCCACTTCGTGCGCGTGGGCGTGCAGGGCAAGGTCGTCTCGCGCTCGCAGCGCAAGCCCGCGCACCTGGTGTTCCTGGTGGACACCAGCGGCTCCATGGCGTCGTCGGACAAGCTGCCGCTGGCGCTGGAGTCCATCAAGATCGCGGTGAAGAACCTCAACGAGAACGACACCGTCGCGCTCGTCACCTACGCGGGGTCCACGCGGGACGTGCTGGCGCCCACGCCCGCCACGGACGTGAAGAAGATCCACGCGGCGCTGGACACGCTGGCCGCGGGCGGCGGCACGGCGATGGGCTCCGGCATGGAGACGGCCTACAAGCACGCGGTGAAGAAGGCCTCCGGCAGCGTGGTGTCCCGCGTGGTGGTGCTCACGGACGGCGACGCCAACATCGGCCCCAACCTGAGCGCGAAGGACATGCTCGCCAGCGTGCAGAAGTACGTGTCCGAGGGCGTCACCCTCACCACGGTGGGCTTCGGCATGGGCAACTACCACGACTCGCTGATGGAGCAGCTGGCCGACAAGGGCAACGGCAACAGCTTCTACGTGGACAGCATGAAGGAGGCGCGCAAGGTCTTCGAGACCCAGCTCACCGGCACGCTGGAAGTCATCGCGAAGGACGTGAAGTTCCAGGTGGAGTTCAACCCCAAGGCCGTGAGCCGCTACCGCCTGATGGGCTACGAGAACCGCGACATCGCGGACAAGGACTTCCGCGACGACAAGGTGGACGCGGGTGAGATTGGCGCGGGCCACACCGTGACGGCGCTGTACGAGGTGGAGCTGACGGGCGAGGCGCAGGAGCTGGCCACGGTGCGCATCCGCGCCAAGGCCCCCAACGGCACCGAGGCCAAGGAGCAGGCCTTCCCCCTCACGCGCTCCCAGCTGAAGGCCTCCCTGGAGGCCGCGTCGCCCGACTTCCGCTTCGCCGTGGCCGTGGGCGCCACCGCGGACATCCTCCGCGCCGCTCCCGCCGCCGAGGGCTGGAGCCTCGCCACCGCGCAGAAGCTCGCGGAGAGCGCCGTGGGCACGGACAGCGACCGCACCGAGTTCGTGAAGCTCATCACCCAGGCCCGCGCGCTCACCAGCGCGTCCGCCCGCGGTCGGTAATCCCCCGGGGAGACACCCAGGGCATGCAGCAAGGGGGTCCCCGCCCGTCACCGGAATGCCCCGGTGACGGGCGGGGTCTTTTTCAGCATCAGCCCTGCATCAGAACGTCTGGTAGGTCGGCGCCGTGGTGCTGGTGAAGAAGTCCAGGAACGTCGCGGTGTAGTAGGTGCCTCCCATGCCCTGGAGGGTGCCCGACTTCGAACCGGACACCTTCAGCGTCGTGCCGTCCGCCTGGATGGAGACACCCCCCGAGGTGATCTGTCCGTAGGGGTAGTCACCACGGATGTCCGCGCTGCGCACCGTGGTCAGGTTCGTCGGGTCCACGTGCCTGAGGCCCAGGGCGATGGGCGACGAGCCGCTGAAGGTCCCCTTCATCGTGAACGCGGCCGCGAGCCCCAGCGCGTTGCCCGCCAGCGACACCTTGGGCTCCGAGCCGTTGGACGTCCCGAGCACCACCGAGTCGCCCGTCGGGTAGGCGCAGCTCGCGCCTCCGGTGCGCGTGAGCGTGATGTTCCAGCTGGGAGGCGCGGTGGTGATCTGCGTCGCGTTGAGCGTGAAGCTGCAGCCCTGCGAAGACGCCGTCGAGGGAATCACGAAGGCCGCCTCCTGCTGCGCAATCGCCTCGCCCTCCATCTGCTCCGGGCCACCACAGGCGGACACCACGAGGGCCGAACCCAGACACACCACGCGTGCAAACTTGTTCATCTTGGGGATACCTTTCCTTTCGAGGAAGAGCCGTACCCTAACAAGTCTGTCTGGCGTGGACAGGACCCAGCGCGTGTCTGTCCTTGACGCAAGGCAGCGCGTGTATGCTGCGCGGTATGAACCGACCCTCCTCGTGGAAGTCCTCGCTGCTGCTGGCCGTGGCCTCGTTCGCCTGTGGAGGCTGCGGTGACTCCGCCTCCGGTGGGGGCGTGACGCTGGGCTTGGAGCAGAAAGGGATTGCGACCTATTACGACGCCAAGGGGGACGGCAATTGCAGCTTCGACCGGGGCGGCGACCTGATGGTGGCGGCGATGAGCCCCGACCACTACGACGACAGCGCCGCCTGCGGGGCGTGCGTGGACATCGTGGGCCCCAAGGGCACCGTGCGCGTTCGCATCGTCGACTCCTGTCCCGACTGCGAGAAGGACCACCTGGACCTGAGCCGCGAGGCCTTCGCCAAGGTGGCGGAGATGAAGGACGGCCGGGTGGACATCACCTGGACACCGGTGTCCTGCGACGTCGCCGGACCCGTGCAGTACCGCTTCAAGGAGGACAGCAATCCGTGGTGGACCGCCATCCAGGTGCGCAACCACCGGCTGCCCATCCAGAAGCTCGAATGGAAGCGCGGCGGCGGCGACTGGAAGGCCCTGAAGCGCGAGAGCTACAACTACTTCGTCACAGGGGACGGCGTGGGCGAAGGCAGCTTCCAGGTGCGCGTCACCGCCAGCGACGGCCAGCAGCTCACCGACACGCTGGCGCAGGTGCTGGACGGCAAGACGGTGGACGGGGCGGAGCAGTTCGCGCCCCCGAAGTAGGCGCGAACCGCTCCGGGCGAAGCGCTACCGCCGCAGCATGCCGCGCAGCAGCTCCAGCGCCTCGGTGATGCCCTGCCAGACCTGGAGGGCCTTGATGCCCTCCCCTTCGCCCTGCACGTTGCGGCGGGCGGCGCGCTCCAGGGGCAAGAGCGCGCCCTCCACCAGCTCGATCTGCCGGCTCAGCTCCGCCGGAGACGGGCCGCTCGCCGCGCGCTGGAGGGACTCCACCTGCGAGGGCATGGACACCGACACCGGCCGGTCCGCCAGCGCGGTGATGGCGTGGGAGAGCTGCGCCAGGTACGGCCCGAAGTCGGGGGCCGGGGCCGGCAGGGGGACATTCCTCAACGTGGGCGCTTCGGCCTGGGCCGCCACCCGCTCCGTGAGGGCCTTGAGCAGCTGGGACAGGTGCTTGAGGTACGGCGCCAGGTCCGTGGCCGGAGCCGCCGGGGCCACCACCTGCGCCGGTGCGGGCGCGGGCTTCGCGGCGGCCGTCTCGCGGCCCACGCGGGCCACCTCCAGCACGGCTTCGCGCAGGGCCTCCAGGTGCGGGGCCACCTCCGCCATCGGATCCACGTCGGGAGCGCTGCCGGCCTGGGCCGCGGCCTGGACCACGGCGTCGCGCACCGCGCCCAGCTGCTCCTCGATGGCGCCCAGCTGTCCGGTGACACGGGCCACGGGGTCGTCCTCCTTGCCCCCCATGCGCTTCACGCGGGCGAAGCCCTGCTTGATCTCCTCCCAGCGCTTCGCCTTCTCCGGCGTCAGGCGCCCGCGCATCTCCTGGAGCTTGAGCAGGTTCTGCTCCGCAGCGGTGGTGAGCGTCTGGGACTCGCCCTGGTAGTGGTCATCGATGCGCCGCTCCAGCTCGTCGTCCGTCATCGCGGAGACGACCTTCTCCGCCATCTTGTTCATGTTGCGGTAGCTGCCCTGCAACTTGAACGGGGGCTCCACGCGGAAGCGCTCGTCCTGCGCGGCGGACGCGATGTACTGGAGATTCACCTTCAGCAGCACCTGCTGTACGCGGAACAGCCGCTGGAAGACGGCGACGATCTCCTGGAGCTCCGCCGCCGCGTAGCCATGCTTCAGCTCGCCCGCGGGCACCTCCTCGCCCTTCGCCATCCGGATGAGCCGGTGCACGTCCTGCGGATCCCTCGTGGCCAGCGGCGCCAGCACCGGGTTGGAGGTGAGCGCGTTCTCCAGGTAGCTGAGCGAGAAGAGCTCCTCCTTGCCGTCCAGGATGTCGCCCAGGTTGTACGTGTCCGCGCGGTTGGCGAGCATGTCCGGGATGCGGAAGCGCTCACCCGTCTCCGTGTACGGGTTGCCCGCCATCACCACGCAGAACTTCTTGCCGCGCAGGTCATACGTGCGCGTCTGGCCATTCCAGACACCCTCCACGCGGCGCTGGCCGTCGCAGAGGGAGATGAACTTCTGGAGCAGCTCCGGATCCGTGTGCTGGATGTCGTCGAGGTAGAGCATCACGTTGTTGCCCATCTCGAAGGACAGGTTGATGCGCTCCACCTCCTGCCGCGCGGTGGCGTTGGGGGCCTCCGCCGGATCCAACGACTTCACGGCATGGCCCAGCGCCGGCCCGTTCACCTTCACGAAGGTGAGGCCCAGGCGGCTCGCCACGTACTCCATCAGCGTCGTCTTGCCGTAGCCCGGCGGCGACATGAGCAGCAGCATGCCCATGCGGTCCGTGCGCTTGCCCTCGCCCGCCGCGCCCAGCTGCTTGGCCAGGTTGGCGCCGATGAGCGGCAGGTACACCTCGTCGATGAGCCGGTTGCGCACGAAGCTCGTGAGCACCTTGGGCGTCAGCTCCTCCAGCCGCAGCTTGCGCCGCTCCTTGTCCAACAGGTCCCGCAGGTGCGCGCGGTAGGCCATGTACGCGGGCACGCGCACCTGGCGGAACTCGCCCAGGCGGGACAGGAACTCATCCAGCCGCAGCGCCAGCTTCCGGTCCTGCACGCGCGGGTGGCTGCCCAGCAGGCCCGTGGCCTCCGTGGAGGTGATGGCGCCCGCCGTCTCGCGGTCCAGCTTGCGCTCGGTGACGAGCACCACCGCCGTCTCCAGCGCGACGTAGGCCGCCTCGCCCGCGCCGCCCTCGCGCCTCGCGAGGAACGCCTCCACCCACGCCCGGGCGATGCGCAGGCGCTCGGGCAGGTTCTTCTCCAGGCCCCGCAGGTCCTCGTCGAACGCGGTGCGTGAGCCGTGCCGGTCCAGGTGCGCCAGGAACGCGTCCTTCACCGCGAGGGCCTCGCGGCTGGTGGTGAAGCGCGGACGCTCCGCCGCCAGCTCCTCCACGAGGTAGCGGCCCGCCTGCCGACCCTCCGACGGCGACGCCTGGAGCCCGTGGCCCTCAAGGAACGCGAGCACCCTCCCGCCCAGCTCGTCTCCCAGCGCCACCAGGTCCGACGTGGTGTCGAACGCCTCACGCAGCCGCGCGAGGCTGCGTGCGCGCCGGTGGAACACGCCCCGGAGCGTCTCGTCCGGATCAAACGCCCAGTACAGCGCGGCCCAGGCGCGAGGCACCGGGGCGAAGCGCAGCAGGCCCGCGCCCTGGTGCAGCGCGAGCAGCTTCTCCAGGAGGGCCGCCGCGTCCGCGTCGTGCACGCCGCGCTCGTAGCCTTCGTCGAAGCGCTCCGCCGCGTACGCACGCACGCGCTCCAGCAGCTGGCCCTGCGCGCCGGCTTCGTACAGCGCCGTCAGCGTCAGGCCCCCCTTGCCCTCCTCCGCGTCCATCAGCAGGCCGGCGGCGAGGTACTCCGCGCGGTACACGTCGCGCGTCTCGGAGACGAGGTGTTGCTCCCAGAGCTCGCGGTACTTGAGCAGCTCCGGGTCCTCCAGCTTCTGCGTGTAGTCGGAGCCGGTGAGCTGGAGGTACAGCGCGCCATCGCGCGGCACCAGCGTCAGGTCCAGGGGCTGGGTGTTGACGTGGAAGCGGTAGGGCCCCAGCTTGATGAGCCCCTCGCCGCCCTCGAACAGGTCCTGCCGGTCGCGCAGCGCGCGCAGGGCGTCCTGCTTCGAGGACTTCACCCGCGACAGCACCTCGTCCGCGCGCACGCTGTCCTGGAGCGCGAGCAGCTGTTCGGCCAGCTGCCGCAGCTTGAGGATCATCGCGTCGGACGCGAAGTAGGCGTTGAGCTCGTCGTCCGCCTTGAACGACTTCGCCCGCCGCTGCACGCCCTGGAGGATGCGCTCCGCGGCGCTGAAGAGGCCGGACGCGCGGCGCTGGCGCTCGTCCACCAGCGACTGCTTGCGCGCGCCAAAGGCCTCCAGCAGCTCCTCGCGCTTGACGGTGATCTGCCCGAGGAACTCGTCGAACTCGCCGAAGCGGCCCTCCAGCTCCTCCAGCATCACGGTGAGGCGCGACAGCCCCTCGTCGCACTTCTCCGGCGAGTCCGCCTGGGACAGCGCGTTCTCGATGCTCTGGCCCAGCAGCTTGAACTGCGCGCCGAACTCCGCGCGCTTCTCCTTGCTGCTCAGCTCCTTGCGCCGCGCCTGGAGCCCCGCGCGCACGCGGTTCAAGCGGCTGAACAGCTCGGAGATGCCCTCCAGGATGCGCGCGCGCGCCAGGGGGTCGCCCACCTGGAGCCCGCCCACCACCTCACCCAGCACCTCCAGGCCCTGGCCGGTGCGCTCCACGTCCTCCGCCAGCGGCGCCAGCTCCGCCGTCGTCGTCACCGGCTCCAGCCGCGTGAGCAGGCCATCCAGCCGGGTGGCCAGCGGCTGCAGCGCTTCGCCCTTCTGGAGGAAGTCCACGCACGCGCTGCTCACGGCGTCGGACGAGGCCACCACGGCCTGCTCCAGGGCGTCCACACGCCCCAGGTCCATGTAGCGGACGTCCTTCAGCGTGATGAGGTGCCCGCGGTGCCGGCGCAGGTCCGCCAGCGCCCGCATGAAGCCCTCGGCGTCGGTGAGCCCCTCCGGCTGCGCCTGGAGCAGCAGCGTCTCCTGCGTCTGCGTCGCCTGCGCGAGCGACTCCTCGGCGCGCTTGCGCATCGCGAGGACCTTCTCGAACTCATCGATGATGAGCTCGGAGGTGCGCCGCAGGAGTTCAATGGGCTCCTGGAGCCCCACTTCCGCGTGGCCCAGCCAGTAGTACGCGTCCAGGGCCCGCGTGGCCGCGGAGACCAGGTCCTCGTAGGTGCGGCGGGTGGGCTTGTCCGTCTTCGCCACGCGCGGCAGCGTCAGCGCGTCGCTGATGCCGCGCACCAGCTCCGCGTTGCCCACCTTGCCCAGGTACCCGGGCGCGGGGGGTAGCTGCGCGGCGTGCTCGTCGGAGACGAACGGCGTCTGCCACACCTGCATCGGGTGCACGCGCGTGGGCTCCTGCGACGTGGCGCGGAACACCACCAGCCCACCGTCCGCGAAGAGGCTCATGCCGTTGGACACGAGCGGCGTCTGCACCTCCTTGCGCACCAGGTTGTACGGGAACAGCACGTAGCTGCCCTCGTCCCGGCGGTGGAAGACGTAGAGCACGTCCTCCCCGTTGGGCGAGCGCACCGCCTGGTGGAACTCCATCCCGTCCGACGCGCCGTCGAAGACCTTGTAGTCGCCCGTCTGCAGGTAGTAGCCGCCGGGGAAGACGATGCCCTGGTCCTCCGGCAGCCGCACGCACGACTGGCCGATGGCGTCGATGCGCACCACGTGCTGCGTGCGCGCGTTGAAGACGAGGTAGCGGTGCGCCTTCTCCCGGAACGGGAGCACGCGCAGCAGGATGAGGCCGCCCACCTGCGTCCAGGCGAACTCCGCGTCGTCCAGCGACTGATCCGGATCATCCACCGGCTCGCTGTAGATGCCCATGCCGGTGGTGGTGTTGTCCTCGACCTTGATGGTGAGGTCGCCCTTCACCGTCTCCACGAAGACCTGATCCAGCACGTTGACGTGGGGGTGCTGGCCCAGCACGTACTGCTCGCGCGTGGCCACCGTCCACTCGAAGTCGTGCGACGGCGGGAAGACGTGGTCGCGCTCGCCCTGGTTGTCGACGTAGGTGGCGCGGCCCTCCACGTCCACGTTGAAGCGGAAGACCTTGAGGTCGCGCGCGGACTGGCCCGTCTGGAACACCGCCAGGAGGCGCGAGTCACGACGGCGCAGCTGCAGGAGCTTCGCGTCCTTGTAGTACTTGTACAGCTCGCCGAAGTCCTTCACGAACCGCGGGTCCGCGAGGAAGCCGCCGGCCTCCGTGGGAGGCACGGCGGACAAGTCGAAGCCCTCGGCCGTCTTCTCGAAGCGGTGCAGCGAGAAGACGTCCGAAACCACGGTCTCCTTCTTCAGACCGATGAAGACGTTGTAGCCGAAGAGGAGGTACTTCCCGACGCTGACGATGTCGCGCGGGACGCAGTTGTTCTCCGTGCGCACCCGCTCGTTGCCGATGACGGTGAGCTCCCTGCCGCCGAACAACGCCTTGCGCCGCCCGTTGAGGTCGTTCGCGCGGGTCGCCAGCGCGTCCGCCTGGGAGTGCAGGCGCGCCCGGATGACCTCGTAGCTGCCGCCCTCCAGCGTCGCCTCGCCTCCGGGCACAGGGGTGCCCGGAGTCTTTCCACCGTCAGTCGCCATGGCTGTTCATCCCCCTGCTTTCAGCCCTGCTTTTCGAGGAGGGCCGCGGCCTCGGTCTGCACCAGCGCCTTGATGCCGGCGGCGGTGGAGGCGGTGGGGTTGACGGACATCCGGTTGAGCAGCGCGGCGACGGCCAGGTTCTGCGCGTCGTTGGTGAGGCCCGGCTTGGAGAGGATCTCCTTCAGGTCCGCCGGCAGGTCCTTCTCACCGTTGAGGTAGCCGCCGAGCGCCTTCTTCAGCGCCTCGCCGTGATCCAGCGCGCCGTCCACCGAGCTGCCGAAGGACACGGCCTTGATGAAGTTCTCGAAGAACTTCCCGTCGCCGCCGACGATCTGGAACTTCGCGTTGCCGAACGCCTGGGCCAGCACGGTGGCCTGGGCCTGCGCGATGTCCTTGCGCACGTTGATGGCCGCCAGCTCCACGTCGCGCTCCTTGTTGAGGCGCAGGCGGTACTCCTCGTGCTCGCGACCCACGCCGTCCAGGGCCTTCATCGCCGTGGCCTTCTCCGACAGGCCCCGCGCCTCGGCCATCAGCTTCTCCTGGATGGCGGCGGCCTCGGCGAGCAGCTTCTCGCGCATGGCGAACGCCTCCGCCTCGCCGCGCTTGTGGATGGCGCCGGCTTCCGCCTCCTGCACGCGGGCCTGGGCCATGCCCTTCTCCTCCAGGCCGGACGCCTCGGCGAGCAGCCTCTCGCGCGTCGCGGAGGCCTGCGCCTGGCCCTGCTTCTGGATGACGGAGGCCTCGGCCTCCTTCACGCGCACCTGCGCCATGCCCAGCTTCTCCGTGGCGACCGCGTCCGCTTCCCGCACGCGCACGTTGGCGAGCCCCGCGGCGGCGGACTCGGCCTGGATGCCCTCGGCCAGCCGCATCTTCGCCTTCGCGGACTTGTCCGCGGCCTCCAGGTCCGCCTCGGCCAGGGTCAGCTTCTCCTTGGCGAGGAAGACGGCGATCTTCGCGCTCGCGTCCGCGGCCTGGATGTCCTTGACGGACGACTCCTCCGCGTGACCCTGGGCGGCGATGATGAGGGCGTCCTTGTTGCGGCGGGCCTCCGACGTCACGCGCAGGTCCTTGATGTTCTCCTCTTCCTGGGCGACGGTCTTCTCCACCGCGATGCGGGCGCGCACCACGTCGGCGATGGCCTTCTTCTCTCCCTCCAGCGCCTTCTCCTTGGAGATGCGCTGCAGCTCCGTCTCACGCTCGCGGTTGATGGCTTCCAGC
Source organism: Corallococcus sp. CA053C (assembly GCF_003611675.1). Classification (GTDB taxonomy): domain Bacteria; phylum Myxococcota; class Myxococcia; order Myxococcales; family Myxococcaceae; genus Corallococcus. Next base: position 2,502 of record NZ_RAWA01000069.1, on the reverse strand, counting down.
GCGCGGTCCTTCTCCACGCGCTCGGTCTCCACGCCCACCACGCGCTCGCGGTTCTTCTGCGCCACCTGCACCTGGCGCGTCTTGTTCTCCTCGTTGATGGCGATCTCTTCCTCGGCCTTGATGCGCGCGAGCTGCGCCTTGGCGAACTCCTCGCTCTTCACGCGGTCGGCCTCGGCCGTCTCGCGCGCCTGGATGCTGTCGATCTCCCGGCGCTGCTTGGCGGCGGCCTCTTCACGCTGACGCTGCAAGGCGAAGATGGCCTCGTCGGCTTCCACGTCCCGCTTGGTCACGGCCATGCGCTCGGACTGGCGCAGCTCGTTGGTGAAGACGTTCTGCTCGGTGGTGAGCTGGGTGATCTTCCGGATGCCCTGGGCGTCCAGGATGTTGTCCTTGTCGAGCATCTCCACCGGGGTCTGCTCGAGGAAGTCGATGGCGCAGTCCTCCAGCATGTAGCCGTTGAGGTCGCGGCCGATGGTGCCGACCACCTTGTCCTTGATCTCATCGCGCTTGGTGTAGAGCTGCTCGAAGTCGAAGCTCTTGCCCACCGTCTTGAGGGCCTCGGAGAACTTGGCCTCGAAGAGGTTCTCCAGTGTCTCCTGGTCGCTCGCGCGCACGCAGCCGATGGACTGGGCCACCTTGAGCACGTCCTCGCGGGTCTTGTTCACGCGCACGAAGAAGGTGACCTTGATGTCCGCCCGGATGTTGTCCTGGCAGATGAGTCCTTCCTTGCCGCGGCGGTCGATTTCAACCGTCTTCAGCGAGATGTCCATCACCTCCGCGCGGTGGACGATGGGGAGGACGACGGCGCCGGTGAACGTCACCGTGGGCTCGGTCTTCATCGTGTTGACGATGAGCACCTTGCCCTGATCCACCTGGCGGTAGAACTTCGCCACGCTGACGAAGATGCCGAAGAGGATGATGACGCCGCCGCCGATGATTGCTGCCAGGCTGATGGGATCCATGGCCTTCCTGTGAAGTCCGTTGGGCGGGCCTTGTTCCAAGCACTCGGGGTCCCCCGCGAAAGCCACCCGGTGCCGATTGTCGCGCCCGTCCGGAAGGTCCGGAGGACGCCAATGTTCATCGCTGCGAGCGGGCCCTCGCGACCGCCGCTGCCTTGAGCGGATCGCGAAGCTGCTCCATTTCCTGGGGCAGGAGCCAGTCCACCGGCTCCACCTCGTACACACCGCGCTCTGCGTCGTAGCCGAGGATCAACGCCGGCTCGCCCCGCTTGAGCTGGTTGGGCTTCTCACAGACGACGTTGAGGATGAGGCCCGCGGCCCCATCGTTGAAGGTCGCGTGGCCGTCGCGCGCCGTGACGCTGCCACTGGAGATGTTGCACACGCGGCCCATCAGGGCCTCGCGGCCCGGGGCGCGCTTGGCGATGAAGATGGGGCGCAGGGGTCGCACCGCGAGTCCGCCCACCGCCGTCCCCACCGCGAAGCAGCCCAGGCCCAGGCCCGTGCTGACGAGCCACGAAGGCAGCATGGAGAGCGCCGTGTGCACCGGCAGTCCGCTCACGAGCGACAGCGACCAGGACAGGAACACCACCAGGCTCACCGACACCGTGATGGGGATGCCGCCGAAGCCCAGCAACGACATCATCCCGGTGGCGGCCTCCGCGTCATGCGCGTGCGAGTGCCCGCCATGCCCGTGCCCCGAAACGGCCTTCGCCCCGCCCTCCAGCAACCCCGAGGTGGCCTTGGCCCCGCCCTCGAACGCGCCGCTCACCGCCTTGGCGCCGCCTTCCAGATCCAGGTGGACGTCGCCGTCCAGCACGTCGATGCCCACCGCGCCGATGATCACGCACAGCCAATAGGCCAGCACCACCCCCAGGAGGATGGTGAAGATCGCGGTCGGGAACGCCACGAGGGCGTCAAGGAAGGTCGTCATGCCTCGGAAATACTCTGCGGGTGGGAGTTGAACTGGACTCTAAACGACTGCACCTCCAACCGAAAATGCCACCCGGGGCTTTTCCGCCTGCCTGCTGTGCATGCCTGCGAGTGCCGAGCGGCTTGCCGGCCGCCAGTGGGCTGCGCACTACAGGCTGGGCCCTGGCGTCCAGGTGTCCTGGCCCCGGCCCCGGATGACAGCCATGACCTCCCATCTCGCGACAGCGGAAACCGAGCCGAGCACGCCTCCAGGTCGTCGGGGCACCCGGGGCCTGACGCAGCTGGAGCGCCTGCGCCGGGACGGCCACCGGCGGTTGGGGACGATGAAGCGGGGCTTCCGCTACGTGGACGCGACGGGTCGCCCGGTGTCCGCGGCGGAGCGCGAGCGCATCGAGGCCCTGCGGCTGCCCCCGGCCTGGACGGAGGTGGCCATCGCGACGAAGGCGTCCGCGCGGCTGCAGGCGGTGGGCAGGGACGGAGCGGGCCGCTGGCAGTACCGCTACAGCGACGCGCACACGCAGCGGCAACAGGACGCGAAGTTCAAGAGCATCGTGGGCTTCGCGCGGGCGCTGCCGAAGATGCGGCGGAGGGTGAACGCGGATCTGCGCAAGCG
>NZ_RAWA01000699.1 GCF_003611675.1 Corallococcus sp. CA053C | reverse complement strand
CTGATCGCCCACCCACCCCCGGCAGGTGGTGGCGTGGCAATGCATGCGCGCGGGCAGCATCACATCCTCCCCGGCGCCATCGCGTGGACCCTTTCGGAAGACAGTGGGTGGAGGACCTCGGAGGGCAGGCCCAGCTCCTGGCAGATGCCCAGCAGCTCTTCCACGCGGTGCGCGCAGGTGTGGCGCGACCGCACCGTGCACAGGCCCGCGTCCGCGAACTCGCGGCGCATCTCCGGATCCGCGAGGAGCGCGGACAGGTGCCGCCGCATCTGCGCGCCATCGCGGGCGACGAGGAAGTCCCTGCCCGGGGTGAAGAGGCTCTCCGTGTCCGCCCAGGGCGCCGTCACCAGCGGGATGCCGCACGCCAGCGCCTCGAAGGGACGGATGGTGGGGATGCCGGGCAGCGCGGTGGCGTAGGGCCGGCGGGGCACGTGCACGGTGACGCGCGCCTGCGCGAAGGCCGAGGGCACCCGGTGGTTGGGCAGCCAGCCCGCGTACTCGAGGCCGGCCTCCGACAAGGCCCGCAGCGCGGGGGCCGGGTAGCGCACGCCGTGCACCCGCGCCGTCAGCCCCAGCGTGCGCACCGGCTCCAGCAGGAACTCGTGCAGCTCCGCGGTGCGCTCGTCGTCGCCCCAGTTGCCAATCCACACCAGGTCCCGCACCTCGCGGTTGCGCGGGCGTGGGTGGAACACGCGCACATCCGCGGCCTCGTGCCACGTCCACGCGCGGCGGGCCCAGCCCTCCTCCAGGTACAGGCGCCGGAGGATGTCACCGAAGGCGAGCACCCCGTCGTAGTGGGTGAGCTCGTACCGGGCCCTCTCCTCGGGGGCGCTCACGCCCCGGTGGTGGGTGTCGTGGAAGAGCAGCCGGAAGGTGCCGCCCGCGGCGCGGCGCTCGCCCAGGCGCCGCACCAGCTCCGGCGGGCTCCACTCGTGCACGAGCACCAGGTCCGCCCCTTCGAGCGCGCGATCCACGTCCAGCGAAGCGGTCGCGTAGCGCTCCGGTCGCACGAACGGGTAGACGCCGCGCACCTCCGCCAACGCCGCCTCGCCCTGGGGTTCGGCCCGCAGGTTCTGGAGGCTCCATGCGTCCTCGGGCTCGAAGACGCGCACGTCGTGGCCGCGCATGACGAGCTCCGTCACCACTCCGCGCAGGAAGTGGGCGTTGCCGTGGTTCCAGTCCGACAGCAGCGAGTGACAGAAGAGGATGACACGCATGACTTGGACGGCTCCTTGGTTCAGGACGCGTGACGGGCGCGACGGAGCAGGGGCTCAGGGCTGGCTGGCGATGACTTCAAGCGATTCCTCCCGCTCCACGGACGGCCGCGTCCGTTCGCCCCGCAGCTCCTCCAGCCATCTCCTCAACCGCGCCACGCCCTCCTCCACTCCCACGCGGGGCATCCACCCGGTGGCCCGCATGAAGGCGCGGTTGTCGGAGACGTAGTAGCGCGGGTCGCCCGTGCGCCAGTCCGCGAAGTGGAGGCGCGGCGCGCGGCCGGTGCGCCGCTCGATGAGCGCCAGGAGCTCCCGCGGGCTCACCGTCCGCGCCGGCCCCCCGCCGATGTTGAAGGCCCGGCCCTGGATGCGCGGCATGGCCTGCTGGGCCAGCCGCAAGGCGCGCACCAGGTCCTCCACGTAGAGCAGGTCGCGCACCTGCAGCCCGTCGCCGTACAGGGTGAGGGGCTCGCCGTCCAACACGCGCAGGAGGAAGTGCGCGACCCAGCCCTGGTCCTCGGCGCCGAGCTGCCGGGGCCCGTAGATGCAGCCCATCCGGAACACCACCGTCGGCAGGCCGTAGGAGCGCGCGTAGTCCAGCACGTACTGATCCGCGGCCCCCTTGGAGCAGCCATGGGGGCTCTCGAAGTCGAGCGGGCGCTTCTCGCTGATGCCGTGGTCGCGCGTGGCCGCGTCGCACGGGGCATAGCGCTGTCCCTGGACTTCAAGCTCCAACCCCGGCAGCCCGCCATAGACCTGGTGGGTGGAGGTGAAGACGAGCGGCGCCGGCGTCTCCAGGGCCCGGAGGGCTTCGAGGATGTGGAGCGTGCCCCGCGCGTTGACCTCGAAGTCGTGCAGGGGGGAGCGGAGGCTGTGCGTGACGGCCACCTGCGCGGCGAAGTGGAACACCTCGCGCGCGTCGCGCACCGCCCGCCGCACCGCGAGCAGGTCGCGGGTGTCCGCCACCTCCACGCTCAGGAGCGAGCCGTGCCGCTCCCGGAGCCAGCGCAGGTTGCGCTCCACGCCGGGGCACGACACGTTGTCGAACACGCGCACCGGTTGGCCTTCACGCAGGTAGTGGTCCGCCACGTTGGAGCCGATGAAGCCGGCCCCGCCGAAGATGACGACCTGCTTCACCCCGCCGCTCATACGCTGAGCCCCCGGGCGTCCAGCTGCGAACCGATGAAGCCCGCGCCCCCGGTGATGAGGATGTGCTCGCGCC
>NZ_RAWA01000698.1 GCF_003611675.1 Corallococcus sp. CA053C | reverse complement strand
ACGCAGGACCTAGCGGGCGGCCCCCATCCCCCTGCGCGCCGCCCGCTAGGTCCTGCGTCTCACGGCGCACCCGGGAAGTCTTCCGGCGGGAGGCCCTGTCGCCTCCCGGGATCGCCCTGACGCAGGGAAGGAGGGGATGGCGGATTGCGTCAAAGCAGCCGTTCTCAACCTGCCGAAACCGGGGAATAGTTTGACACGACCCGGGTGCCTCCCTATTGTCCGGCCGCGATCAGTAGTCGGATGGTCAAAGCCCTGTTATTTCGGGCACATACGGGGCGGGGCTCAGCGGACCCAGGAGGCGGCGGTCAGCGTGAGCGGTCGGTCGGCATGCCGCCACGTCTGGTAGGACCGCTGGCGACAGGGCCAGCGGGAGGGGCTGAGCGTCACCGATGACCACCGTCGAGATCATCTTCCTGGCTGTCTACTTCAGCCTGCTGAGCGTGCTGGGGGTCTATGGATCCCACCGGTATCGCATGGCGTTCCTGTACTACCGCCACAAGTTCAAGCTGCCCACTCCGAATGGCACGCTCAAGGCGTTGCCCCGGGTGACCATCCAGCTGCCCATCTTCAACGAGATGTACGTGGTGGAGCGCCTGGTGGAGTCGGTGTGTCGCATCGACTACCCGCGGGAGCTGTTGGAGATCCAGGTGCTGGACGACTCGACGGACGAGACGTGCGGCATCGCGCGTGCGTGCGTGGAGCGCCACCGGCAGAAGGGTCACGACATCGTCTACATCCACCGCGTCAACCGCCAGGGCTTCAAGGCGGGCGCGCTGGAGAACGGCCTGAAGCTGGCCACGGGCGAGTACGTCGCCGTCTTCGACGCGGACTTCGTCCCGAGCCCCGACTTCCTGATGCGCACGGTGCCCTTCTTCGCGGACGCGAAGGTGGGCATGGTGCAGGTGCGCTGGGGCCACCTGAACCGTGAGTACTCCATCCTCACGCAGGCCCAGAGCATCTTCCTGGACGGCCACTTCATCATCGAGCACACGGCGCGCAACCGGGCCGGCTGCTTCTTCAACTTCAACGGCACCGCGGGCATCTGGCGCCGCGGCACCATCTCCGACGCGGGCGGCTGGCAGCACGACACGCTCACGGAGGACCTGGACCTGAGCTACCGCGCGCAGTTGAAGGGCTGGCAGTTCGTGTTCCTGCCCGAGGTCATCTCCCCGGCCGAGGTGCCGGTGGACATGAACGCCTTCAAGAGCCAGCAGCACCGCTGGGCCAAGGGCTCCATCCAGACTGCGAAGAAGCTGCTCCCCACCATCCTCAAGAGCGACCTGCCGCTCCTGGTGAAGCGCGAGGCCTTCTTCCACCTCACCAACAACATGGCGTACCTGCTGATGGTGCTCCTGTCCGTGCTGATGCCCATCAGCATGGTGGTGCGCTTCCAGCACGGCCTGTACGGCACGCTGTTCCTGGACCTGCCCTTCTTCATCACCGCGACGGCCAGCGTCTGCGTCTTCTACGTGGCCGCCCAGCGCGAGCGCGGCGCCACGGGCTGGGAGCGCTTCAAGTACCTGCCCTTCCTGATGAGCCTGGGTATTGGCCTGGCCATCAACAACGCGAAGGCCGTGGGCGAGGCGCTGCTCAACCAGCAGTCCGGCTTCGCGCGCACGCCGAAGACGGGCGCCGAGGGCAAGAGCGTCAAGGCGCCGGTGAAGAAGAGCTACCGCGGCAGCAAGACGCTGATGCCGGTGGTGGAGCTGCTCTTCGCCGCGTACTTCACCGGGGCGCTGTGGTTCGCCATCGACGCGCGCATCTACACGTCGGTGCCCTTCATCGTCCTGTTCCAGGCGGGCTTCCTGTACGTGGGCGTGTCCAGCCTGCTGCAGGGCTTCGTCGGCCGGGTGAAGGTGGCGGAGGCCACGCCGGCCGTGAGTTCCACCGAGGAGCAGCCGCGCCAGGCGGCCTGAAGTCCCTCCCCGACAGGTCCCTGCAGTGCCTCGCGCCGCCGCTTCCTCCCCGACCTACCGGGGCGGAGGGGCGGCGCGGTGCTTGGGGCCGGAGCCTAGAGGCCCGCGTCGGGCGCGCCGCGCAGCAGCACCTGCTCCTGGCGCACCGGGGCCGGGCCGGAGGGCGCGGCGTGGCAGCCTTCGTCGATGGCGGTGCTGGACGCGGCGCGCAGGGTGAGGCCGGCGTCGGTGCAGGCCACCGCCTCCGTGGGGAAGGCCACGGGGCAGGGCGTTCCGGAACCGGTGAAGCCCGTGGCGTGCGTCTCGCCCACGAAGCCGTCCGGGGTGCGGCGCAGGACGATGCCCACCGAGCCCGCGTCCGGAGACTCCACGCCGCCGTCCGCCCAGGCGCGCACCACCGCCAGTGTCAGCGTGCCGCCGTCGTCCTGGCCCAGGTAGCGGAAGGCCGGGTTCTGCGCGTGGTGGTAGTCGCCCGCCTGGTTGCGCTCGCAGCCGGGCGGCACGCGGATGGGGGGCGGGGC
>NZ_RAWA01000697.1 GCF_003611675.1 Corallococcus sp. CA053C | reverse complement strand
ACACCACCGTCAGCAGCGCCAGGGCTCCGCGATACAGGGGAGAACCCACGGAGGCAACCGTCAGCATCGCCAGGGCGACGAGGCTCAGGAGCCCCTGCAGGATGAGCAGCCCGCCGAGCGGGATGAGCCCCGCCGCGTGCAGCAGCACCTGGACGGCCAGCGCACCCAGGCCCACCGCCAGGGCCGGGAAGGGCCCGCCCCGGGGGGGCGACAGCTGCGCGCCGGCCACGGGGACCTTGTGCAGGTACTCCAGGTCCTCCGGGCGGACCTCCAGCGCATAGGGGAAGCCCAGCGCCAGGAGCGACTCCACCGTCGCGGCGCGGCAGGAGCGCCCGTCCGAGTCCACCAGCCCGTCCAGGGTGCCGCCCTCCAGCAGCCGGTGGAAGGCGTCCGCCTCCGGCCGCCCGCCCCCTTCGGCGACCACGTCCTCCAGCAGCCCGTTCAGCTCCGACGCCAGCCGCTGCCGCTCCGTCCCCGACGCGCGCCGGGCCTGCTGCGCCAGCAGGAACATGGGCAGCGGCGAGTCCGTGGGCGGGGTGGGCGTGCCGCCCTGCGCCAGGGGCTCCCAGGGCGCCAGGTCCGCCACGGAGCCCTCCTCCCCTCCCGAATGGGAGGCAGGTGTGCGCGAACGTGGGCGGGAGGCATCGGACACGGTGGCGAAACTGTAACCGGGGGCGCCCTCGGGGTTCAAAGTGGGAAGGCCCGCAACTTCCAACGGGCAACGGGGTTGATGCCTCACGGATGGACCTGGACCCGGACACGCAGGCGATGCTGAAGGTGGCGGCGGGCGACAAGCAGGCCTTCGCCTGGCTCTTCGACCGACACCACGCGAGCGTGGCGCGCTTCGCGTTCCGCTTCGTGGGCGACCCGGCGCGGGCGGAGGAGCTCACGCAGGACATCTTCGTGAAGCTCTACCGCCATGCGGGCACCTACAAGCCCACGGCGAAGTTCAAGACGTTCCTCTTCCGGGTGGCCACCAACCACTGCCTCAACGAGATGCGGCGCGGCGAGTACCGCGTGGCCCGGCTCGCCACGGAGGCCCCGGAGGCGGACGACGCGGGAGGCGTGGAGATGCCAGGGCCCGAAGGAGACCGGCCCGACCAGGCGCTGAGCGGCCGGGAGCTGGAAGCCGCCGTGGGCGTGGCGCTGGGGGACTTGAGCGAGCGCGAGCGCGCGGCCTTCACCATGTGCCGGTTCGAGGGCATGGCGTACCGGGACATCGCGGAGGCGCTGGAAGCGAGCGAGGCGGCCGTGAAGAGTCTCATCCACCGGGCCACCCTGGCGGTGGCGCGCAGGCTTGAAGCGTTGCAGGCGGGCACCGTGCCCGCGAGGAGTCGGGCATGAGCTGTGCGTATGAAGAAGACCTGACGGCCTACGTGGACGGGGAGCTTCCGCCCCCGCACCGCGCCCGCGTGGAGGCCCACCTGGGCACCTGCGCGGACTGCCAGCAGACGGAGCGGCTCCTGCGCGTCACCGTGGCGCGGATGGCGGAGCTGCCCGCGTTCACGCCCTCGCCGTCCTCGCGCCGCGAGGTGCTGGCGCGGCTGGACGCGCTGCCGCCCACCTGGCGCGAACGGCTCGCGTCGCTGCTGCGGCCGGGTGTGCTGGTGCCTTCCCTGGGCGTGGCCGCCGCGGCGGTGCTCGCGGTGCTCGTCGTCGGCAGGGGCGGCGGGGAGACAGCGGCGCTGGACGAGTGGGATCCAGGCGCGCTGGAAGTGGCGACGAACCTGGAGCTGGTCGAGGACTACGAAGTGCTCGGGCTCGACAGCTCCGATGACCTGGAGGTCGTCGAGAACCTCCACGAACTGGGGATGCCGTGATGCTGGGAAGAACGACCCTGACGGCCATCGCCGTGACGTTGACGGTGGCCCTCCTCACGGGCACGTCCGCTGGAGCGGCGAACGCCCCCACGCCCACGCCCGCGGAGCGCTTCGAGAAGCTGCCCCCGGAGCAGAAGGAGGCGTTGCGCGCGAAGCTGCGCGAGTTCAAGGCGATGCCGCCCGACGAGCAGGCGCGCGTGCGCGGCAACCTCCAGCGCTGGCGGCAGCTGCCCCCCGAGGAGCGCGAGCGGCTGCGCACCAACCTGCGCGACTTCCAGCGCCTGACGCCCCAGGAGCGCAAGGCGGTGCGCGAACAGGTGCGTGACCTGAAGGGCCTGTCCGCGGAGCGCCGCGCGGAGCTGCGCCAGCGGATGCGCGCGTACCTGCGTGAGCACCCCGAACGCCGCGAGCAGATGATGGAGAACATGCGCCGCTGGCGGCAGATGTCCGCCGAGCAGCGTCAGGAGGCACGCGAGCGGCTGCGCGAGAGGCGGCGCAAGTGAGGCCCGCCCCCATTTGTAGCGGGTGGCTGCTGCTGTTCGCGCTCGCGGGCGCCCTGCCCGCCGCCGCCCAGGAGGTGCGCACGCCGCCTCCGGAGCCTCCGGCGACACCGGCGCCCCCCGCGTCCTC
>NZ_RAWA01000696.1 GCF_003611675.1 Corallococcus sp. CA053C | reverse complement strand
ACCCAGGCCTCGCCCACCGCGTCGTCTCCAAGCCCAGGCGCGAGCCCGGGCGCCGCCGCGCTGCCGGAAGGCCACCCGGCGATGCCGGGCAGCGCCCCCGTGGCCCCCGGCGCGCCGCTGCCGCAGGGCCACCCGCCGGTGAAGGACGCCAACCGGATGCCGCCGTCGGCCGAGGAGCTGATGAAGCAGCTCGACTCGTCCGAGGGCCTGCGCGAGCGGGAGAAGTCGTTCGAGATCGCCTCGTCGCTGGGCCGGCTCTACTACTCCAACGGCCGCAACGCGGAGGCGCTGGCGTACCTGTCCCAGGCGCAGGCGAAGGCGGACGGCGTGCGCTCGCTGTTCCTCGCCTCGCGCAAGAAGCTGGGCAAGACGCCCGTGGCCACCGCGGAGGCGGCGAACTGCGGCTTCACGCCCGGCCAGGCGCTGGACGCGATGGAGGCCGTGGCCCAGGCGCGCGCGAAGTCCGGTGACACCGCGGGCGCCGCGGCCTGTGCCCGCGCCGCGCTGTCCGCCCCGCTGGAGGTGGACGTGCTGCGCGGCAACGCGTTCTACCTGCACGGCGACACCGCCAGCGCCCTCAAGGCGTACGAGCGCGCGCTGGAGGTGGAGCCGAAGCAGGAGGAGGCGCTCTTCGGCCGCGCGTCGCTGCTGTTCGAGACGCAGGGGGAGAACCTCCAGGCGCTCAAGACCGCGCGCGAGGGCTTCGACCTGCTGGTGGCCGCGCACCCCGAATCGCAGCGCGCGCCCATGGCCCGGCAGTTGAGCCAGCGCATCGAGGAGACGGTGAAGGCCGGCGGCCGCAAGAAGTGGCTCGCGTCGCGTGCCGCGGACCGCCGCGTCCGGCTGTCGCAGAACGCCGCGCAGAACCCGGCGCAGAACCCGGCGCTGCCGCCGGATGCGCCGCGCCCGCTGACGCCGGAGATGGTGGACGCGGTGAAGAACACGGAGCGCACGCCGGAGCTGGAGGCGGGCCTCACGAAGCTGGTGGAGGAGGGCGAGGAGCACCTGGCGCGCGGCCGCTACCAGGAGGCCCTGGCCAACTACACCCGCGTGGTGCCCTTCCAGCCGGAGAACGGGCGCGCGAAGGCGGGCATGGCCTGGGCGCTCGTCGGCCTGGGCCGTCCCATGGGCGCGCGCGTGTGGAGCGTGGCCCTCCAGGGTGACGCGGGCGCGGTGGAGAAGCTGGGCGACACGCTGCTCGCCAAGGGCGACGCGAAGGGCGCGAAGGCGCTCTGGGAGAAGCTGGCCCAGGACGTGCCGGACTACCCGAACAAGGCCGGGCTCCAGGCGAAGCTGTCGCAGTAGCAGCCCTCGCTGAAGCGGGTCCTGTCAGGGGCGACCACCGCCGAGGCCGAGAAATCGGGCCTCGGCGACGCCGGGCTTCCGCCGAGCTCCCTTAGAAGAACTTCGCGGCCAGCAGGTCCTGGACGTCGAGCAGGCCCACCGCGCGGCCCTCGACGTCCACCACGGGCAGCTGGTCCACCTTCAGCTCGCGCATCTGCGCGGCGGCGGTGAGCACCAGCGTCTCCGGGGTGATGCAGCGCGGGCGCTTGCCCATCACCTGGCGCACCGGCACATGGAAGTCCTGGTGCCCCCGCTCCACCAGCCGGCGCAGGTCTCCGTCGGTGAAGATGCCCTCCAGCTTCCCGTCGCGGTCCACCACGCACGCGGCGCCCGGCCGGCCCGGCGTGTTGGTCATCACCACCACCGCTTCGGACAGCCGCGCGGTGTCCACCACCAGCGGGTTGGCGCGGCCGGTGCGCATCAGCTCGAAGACGCGCAGCACGGAGCGCCCCAGCTTCCCACCCGGGTGCAGCAGCGCGTAGTCGTCCCGGCCGAAGGGCCGCGAGCGCAGCAGCGTCATCGCCAGCGCGTCGCCCACGGCATGCAGCGCGGCGGTGGACGCGGTGGGCACGAGCCCCAGGGGACACGCCTCCTCGATGCGGCCGATGTCCAGCACCACGTCCGCGCCCTTCGCGAGCTGACTGTCCGCGTCGCCGGTGAGCGCCACCACGGGCGCGCCCATGCGCTTGAACAGGGGCAGCAGGCGCAGCAACTCCTCCGTGCTGCCGCTGTTGGACAGCGCGAGGATGACGTCGCCCGGGCCCACGCGGCCCAGGTCACCGTGCACGGCCTCCGCGGGGTGCAGGAACACGGAGCGCACGCCGGTGGAGGCCAGCGTGGAGGACAGCTTCTGGCCGATGTGGCCCGCCTTCCCCATGCCCGTCACCACCACCTGGCCCGTGCACTCGCGCACCAGGTGCAGCGCGTGGAGGAACGCGTCCCCCAGTCGCTCCGTCACGCCGAGGATGGCGCGCGCCTCCGCCTCCAGCACGCCGCGCGCGTAGGTGAGCGTGGCCTCCGCGTCCGCGTCCCGGACGGGAGCAGCGGAGGCGGTGGACGCGCGGCCGGGGAGGGCGCGCAGGCGGGGCTTCTTGGGCGGGGTCTTCGC
>NZ_RAWA01000695.1 GCF_003611675.1 Corallococcus sp. CA053C | reverse complement strand
GGGCCGGGCCTGGGTGCCGTAGCCGCGGGAGCCCCACTCGCCGAACACGCTCAGCGAATGGTGCCGGTCCAGCCGGTAGCGCCCCAGCACCCCCACCTCCGGCCCGCCGAAGTCGGCCGTGGGGTCCGGGCGGTACACGAAGCGGCGCGCGCCCAGCCGCACGCGCAGCGCGAGTCGCACGTCCGGGGCGTACTCGGCGAAGACGCTGGTGCCCAGGTCCGAGTACGCGCGGCTGCCGCCCCGCCGGTCCTTGGCGTGCCCCTCCACGCCCGCGCCCCACTCGGTGCCCAGCGCGAGCGAGCCCTCCAGCGCGCCCGCCTGCACCAGCGTGTCCTCGTTGGCGTAGTCCACGTACTTGCGAGCGCCCAACTCGTAGCGCCCCACCAGCTGCGCGCGCTCGCCGGTGCCCCGGCCCTCCGCCGTGGCCAGCAGGCTCAGCGCCAGGTCCGCGCCGGGCCCGCCGGTGACGCCGTCGGAGAAGTCCCGGGGGGCGTTGCTGTCCACGAGCATCCGGCCGGTGCCCTTGAGCGAGCCCTCCCACTCGGCCGCGCGCGCACCCCCGCCCCACAGGGTGGCGAGGAGCAGCAGGAGCGGGCGGAGGCGGCGGTCCAAGACGCGCGCACCATACTCCGGCCCGCCTGCATGCCCCATCCTCACGACGCCCCTCCAGCAGGCGGTTCCCAGGGTGACAGCCGCCAGCGCCAGCGGTCGGTGACGCCGCACCCGGGCGCCCGGTACATTGGGTCCATGTCTTCTGCGTCTGCTTCTGCTTCCTTGTTCGCGGTGGTGGCCGCCCTGGGGCTCGTCGCCTGTTCCCCGTCGTCCTTCACCACGGAGGTCCAGGGGGAGACGACGGTGCCCGCGCACCCCTCCGGCGCACCCACCCTCCTCAATGCCTTTCCCGCCATCAGCAGCTTCTCTGCGCTGGACTTCAACGAGAACCAGGACTTCAGGAACCGCGACGTCACCAAGGACGAGGTGTCACGCGTGCAGGTGAAGTCGCTGTCGCTCAAGGTGCTCAGCCCCAATGACCAGGGCTTCGACTTCCTGGACTCGCTGGAGGCCGTGGCCCGCGCGGGGGACCGGGAGTCGCGCTTCGCCGGCCGGGACGGCATCGCGGGGCTGGGATTGAACCCGCCCAACCCCACGCTGAACCTCAAGGCGGATGGGGACGTGGACCTGCGGCCCTACGTCGCCGCGCCCACCATGGCCATCATCCTGCGCGGCAACGGGCGCCTGCCGGAGAGGGAGGTGCGCCTGCAGGCCACGGTGGTGCTGGAGGTCGAGGGCGGCCTGCTCTAAGGCCCGCGCCTCCGCGCCTCCGTGTCATGGGGCCAGCGTCTTCGCCCGGCGCTCCAGCGCGCCCGCGCGCCCGTCCAGCTCGCGCGCGAGGGACTCCAGCTTCGCGGCCTCCTGCTCCAGGGAGGGCAGGTCCTCCGGTCCCCCCGCGGCCAGCGCCTGCGCGCGCACCGGATCCACCTGGGGCCGCCGGTCGCTCGCGGTGATGGACGGCGCCACCATGCCCCCGGGCTTCGAAGAGTCGTCTCCGGTCGTCGTCTCGCCGCCGCCGGGAGGGTCCGCGGCCAGGGGAGGGCCGGCGTAGTCCGCCGACGGGTTCCCGCTCCACGGCAGCCGGGGGCCGGAGCCGCGCTGCGTGGGCGCCACCTGCACGCCCTCGCTCCCCACCGAGCGCAGGCGCAGGCGCCGGTCCTGGTCGTCGAACATGGACTCCTCGCCGAGGAAGTCGTTCATGCGCCGGTCCAGGTCGCGCTCCTCGCGCACCTCGCTGATGCGCGCCTTCAGGGCCTGGAGCCGCTGGCGCACCTTGTCCTGGGTGTCGCGCAGCGCGTCCGCCTGGGCCAGCAGGTCCTCCGGATCATCCCCGCGCGCGGCCCCGTCCAGCGCCGGCACCTGGGACGCGGGCAGCGCCGCGCGCACGGCGTCCCGCTCCGTTCGCACCGACCGCATCTGCTCCAGCAGGCGCGCCCGCTCCGTTCGGTCCGTCGTCGCGTCCCACGCTGAGCGCAGCCGCGTCAGCTCCTGTGACAGCGCGCCGTGCAGCGCCAGGTGCGCGCGCTCCACCTCGCCCTCCGCGCCGGACACCGACTGGGCCAGCCCGGTGAGCTCCCCGCTCAGCTCCTGCGAGCGGCGCAGCGCCGACTCCAGCTCCCCGCCCGTCGTGAGCTTCCCCTGGCGCTGGGCCTTGAGCGCTTCGATGCGCGCGGCCAGCCCGTTGAGCTCGTCGCGCAGCCCCTGCTGCTGGGTGCGCAGGGTGCGGACCTCGACGCGCGCGGTCTGGGCCTTCACGCGCGCCTGCTCCAGCCCGGACGCGGCCCCGGCGGGGGCGCCCAGCAACAGGCACGCGAGAAGGGCAAGGGCACGCAGCGTCATCGTGGGTGAACCTTCAGCAAGGCGGATGCCAGTCCCGCCGTCCTACCCGGTTCCCTGCCTGGCCG
>NZ_RAWA01000694.1 GCF_003611675.1 Corallococcus sp. CA053C | reverse complement strand
GGTGAGGGGAGGGCGCCGGGGGCGCGCCGGACATCAGGTCTGCAGGTGGAGCGACAGGCCGCGGCCTGCTTCGAAGCGGGGCTCGGACTGGAGCTTCTCCAGCACGCGGTCCGAGGCGACGAGCGTCACCTGGGGCAGCACTCCCGGTTCGCTCATCCACTTCACGGCGCCCAGCAGGTGCTGGGCCTTGATGAACTCCAGGACGGCGCCGTGGAAGGCCTTGCCCTCCTCGCGCCATTCCTGGGTCAGGGCTTCCCTGCCGCGCCGCTCGGGGGAACGCCGGGCTGGGCTCTTCCGCGCTTCGCGGGGCATGACGACGATTTCGAGGAACATCGCGAGACCCTCCTGAAGGCAAGAACAGCGAAGTGGCGCGGACTATCGCATGAACCTGCATCGTCCCGCCGCCCGGTGCCCGGCCTTTTGATGAAGGTCTTTGCCGCTTCCGGGACTTCCCGGGCGCAAGCGGCTTGACATGCGCGTTTTGCTGCTCTGAACGTCGGCGCTCTGCCGGTTGTTGGACACGCAAAAGGGTGACGAACCCACAGGAGGCTGACCATGCAGCTGCACATTGGCCGATTGTTCGACCACGTCCACCTTCAGGTGCGGGACCTGGAGGCGAGCAAGCGCTTCTACAAGGCGGTGCTGGGGGTGCTGGGCATCCCGCTGTTCAGCGAGAGCGCGCGGCACTTCGCCGCGGACGAGTTCTTCGTGAGCGCGGACTCGGAGCCGACGGCGCGCGTGCACCTGGCCTTCCAGGCGAAGGACCGGGAGATGGTGCACCGCTTCCACCAGGCGGCGCTGGCCGCCGGCGGCCGGGACAACGGCGCGCCCGGCGAGCGCTCCTACCACCCGGGTTACTACGCGGCCTTCGTGTTGGATCCGGACGGCAACAACATCGAGCTGGTGTTCCACGGCCCGGTGCGTCGCTCGGCGCCGTCGGTCGTCATCGACTGGGACGGACCGCCGTGAAAAGCCAGGGGCCCCCGGAATGAACCGGGAGCCCCTGGAGTGCTACGGGACCACGCGCATCGCGATGGCTAGCGCGCCGTCACGGTGCTGCGACCCCGGGCCTGCTTCGAGCCCGGGGCGGCGGGGGACGCGGCCACCGCGGACACGACGCTGAAGGCCAGGTCGTCGTGATCGTTGTACGAGCCCGTCACGCAGGCGCTGGCGGCGGTGCCACCGAAGCGGAACTGCGCGCGCACCGCGTGCTGGCCGGTGGCGGCGCCCACGGTGAACGTGGTGGAGAACGTCTTCAGCCCCACCGCGGTGCAGGCCTGGGCGGTGGTGAGGGCGGTCCACGTGGGCGTGGTGGTGTTCGTCGCGTAGTACAGGTCCAGCTGGTCCGTGGTGCCGTAGCAGTACACCGTCACGTCCACCGTCACCTGCTTGCCCGGGGTGATGAGCCCCTGGTCCACCGTCTTGAGCACCACGCGGTCGATGCTCTCGTCCACGTGGTAGGTGCCCGTGGAGCCGTCCGTGCACGTCGCGCCCAGCGTGTTGGGCTGGTTGGGTTCCACGCCGCCGGACAGGGTGCCGCGCCCGTTGACGAGCGTGGGGCCGGTGTCACAGCCGCACACCGAATCGCAGGCCGGGGCCTTCACGTTCGCGTTGTACGTCGCGACCACCGGCGTGCAGATGTTGGTGGTGGTGAAGCTGGACGCGGCGCTGTACGCGCTCGCGCCGCAGCTGTCGGTGGCCCGCGCGCGCCAGTAGTACGACGTGAGGTTGGACAGGCCGGGGGTCACGTTCCAGGCGCTCGCGCCCAGGCCCGTGGCGCTGCGCACCACGTTGGTGAAGGCGCTGTCCGTCGCCACCTGCACGTCGTAGCCGGCCGCGCTCGTCACGTCCGTCCAGTCCAGCGCCGGGGCGAGCGCGACGCCGGTGGCGCCGCTGGCGGGAGACGTCAGGGTGGGGGCCGCCAGGTTGACGCAGCCACGCGTGGTGAAGCTGTTCGCCGCGGTCCAGGAGCTGGTGCCGCCGCACGAGTTGAGCGCGCGCACGCGCCAGTAGTAGACGGTGCTGGCCGTCAGGCCGGGGGACACCGTCCAGGCGCTCGCGACGAGCGAGTTGGCGCTGCGCACCACGTTGGTGAAGGCGCTGTCCGTCGCGACCTGCACCTCGTAGCCGGCCACGCCCGTCACGTCCGCCCAGTCCAGCGCCGCCAGCAGCTCCACGTCGGTGGCTCCGGAAGAGGGGGTGGACAGCGCGGGCGCCGTGGGCGCCGCGCAGACGGGGGTGGTGCAGGCGCAGGTGCTGGCCTTGCCGAAGCACGCGTTGCTGCTCGCGGGGACGACCGAGTAGCAGTACTGCCGGCCGTTGGCGACCTCCGGATCCGTGTAGCTGGTGCCGGTGACGGTGGCCACGCGCGCCTTGCCGAAGTCACAGCCCGCGAAGCCCTCCGTCTTCATCACCCAGTACTGGCTGGCGCCCGCGGACGCCGTCCACGACAGGCCCACCTGGC
>NZ_RAWA01000693.1 GCF_003611675.1 Corallococcus sp. CA053C | reverse complement strand
GGGACGCACGCTCTACGTGCTCAACCGCTTCACGGGCACGGTGGCGGTGGTGGACGTGCGCGAGGCGCGGACGGGCAGGGCGCGGGTGCTGCGGCAGTGGCCGGTGGTGGACGTGCGCTCGCGCGAGCAGCGCCGGCTGGGCCAGGTCCTCTACTTCTCCGACGTGGGCCGCACGGGCATGAGCTGCGATGCGTGCCACCTGGAAGGACACACCGGCGGCGTCTTCTTCGAAAAGACGCGGCCCATGCGCATCTACCGCTCCACGACGGCGCTGGGCAGCCGGGACACGCCGCCCTACTTCACGCCCGCGAGCACGCGCACCCTCGCGGAGACGGCGGAGACGGTGGGCGGGCGCAACCGCTACCACAACCCGGATCCGCTCCCGTCGGAGGTGGAGGCCCTGGCGCTCTTCACGTCCCTGCTGCCCACGCCGCCCAACCCCTACCGCGACGCGGACGGAGCACCGCTGGAGACGGTGCCCCTGCCGGAGGGCCGGAGCGGGCACCCCGCGAAGGGCCGGGCGCTGTTCGAGGGCCGGGCCCGGTGCGCGACCTGCCACCCCGCACCGTTGTTCACCCTGGATCAGGACCCCTCCACCCGCGGGCAGTACCAGGACGTGGGCACGCCGGTGGCGCTGCCGCTGCGCCTGGAGCAGCAGCATCTGGTGACGGGCGCGGCGCCGCCCTCGCTGGTGGGAACCTGGGACGTGTGGCCGCTGCTCACGAGCGCCACCGCGGGCTACGCGGTGCAGGAGGACCGGCTCGTGGTGGGCTCCCGCTTCCCGCTGCGCACCCTGCTGGAGACCCCCGGCCTGAAGCACGGCGACGCGCTGGCGCTCACGCCGGAGGAGCGTGACGACCTGGTCGCCTACCTGCTCACGCTCTGAGGAGAATGCACGTCCACGTTTCCGCGCCCGAACGAAATGTCGGTCCTGATTGCGCATCTTCGCGCCGCCTCATTCCTCGGGTCGCTTGCGTCGGATGGGGTGGCTGGGGTCTACAATCCGACGAATGCGTTCCTCCCCCCGGGTCGCCTGGCGCTTCGCCCCCGCCCTGCTGCCAGCCCTGTTGCCAGCCCTGTTGCTGTCCTGCTCCGACGCGGGGCTGTACGCGCTCGACCGCCGCGCGGGCGGGTCCAAGGACCGCGCCAGCTTCGAGGGGGACCTCTGCGTCCCCGAGGCCACTGGCGACGCGTTCCCCGTGAAGGTCGTCTTCGCCCTCCAGGGCGGCACCGGCGTGGAGACGGAGCTGGTGGGCTACGCGGTGGACGGGCTCACCACGCTCACCTCGCGCTTCACCGGCCCGCAGATGCGCTTCGGCCTCGTGGCCTTCCACTCGGTGGCCACTGGCCTGCAGGGCAGCTTCACCGACGCGGCCACCTTCCAGTCCGTCCTTCCGCGCTACGCCAGCTACCAGCAGCAGGGCCCCATCAGCATCCGCTCCGCGCTGCGGCTGGCCAAGAGCCTGATGTCCGGCGACATGCAGGCCTCCTGCCGGGGCGAGGTCGCGCGCACGCGCTACATCGTGGTGCCCGTCATCCGCAGCTCGGACGTGAGCTGCGACAACCCGGCGTACAACATCGGCATCGACAACCGCTGCACCACGCTGGCGGAGGCCGCCGGTTGCGGCGCGAGCCCGGAGGCCCAGGCCAACTGCAACGCGTCCTGCAGCCAGTGTGAATTGACCGCCGTGACGGGGGAGCTCAAGGCGCTCGCGGACCAGTTCGGCGCGGGCGAGGTCAGCATCCAGCCCGTCTACGTGCGCGGCGCCACGCCGGACCCCGTCACCCGCCTCCAGGTGGCCGCCATCGCCAACGCGGGCGGCAGCGAGCCGGTGGAGACCGACTTCGCCGGCCTGCCCAACACGCTCGCGCGGCTGGACTACGGCTCGCTCGACAACGCGCTCAAGCTCAAGCGCTTCGTCGCCTTCAACCGCAACGTCCAGGTGCGCGACGGTCAGATGTACGCCGACAGCGATGGCGACGGCATCGGTGACGACGACGAGCGCGCGCTCGGCCTGGACCCCGTCATCCCCGACACCGACCAGGACGGCCTGATGGACGGCGTCGAGCTGCGCATGGGCCTGGACCCGCTCGCCGTGGACGTCATCAACGGCTGCAGCGTGGTGCAGGACACCGACGGCGACCGCCTCAACGACTGCGAGGAGCGCGTGCTCGGCACCGACGCTTGCGTGGGCGACACCGACGGCGATGGCCTGCCGGACCTCGTGGAGGCCCTGTCGCAGACCAACCCGCTCGTCCCCGAGGACCTGCTCGACAGCGACCGCGACGGCCTCACCAACGTCGCCGAGGTCGAAGCCCACGGCGACCCCCTGAGCGCCGACCGCGACTTCCACCGCGAGCGCGGTTACGGCTACTCCGTCGTCCCGCTGCCCATCGCCGACAGCAGCGACCCGGCCTGCTACCGCACCCGCGTGGAGAACGTCTCCCTCGTCCCCACCCTGGAGCGCCCCC
>NZ_RAWA01000692.1 GCF_003611675.1 Corallococcus sp. CA053C | reverse complement strand
CCGCGCCACCCTTGCCTCCACCCTCCGTCGATATGCCCGGTCCAACCGAGCGTTTGCCGGGGGGCTCGGGGCGGACAGCGCTCCAGGCAGAACGCAGCGGGCAACGGGAAGACGGCATGGATGCAGCCGTACAGGGCCTTGGGATGATGACGCTCCAGTCGCGCCAGGACACAGGCGGGGCCGCAAGGCCCACGGCACCGGACGAGGAGGTCCTGTCCCGCCGCGCCCTGGCCGGAGAGCGGGCCGCGTGGGACGCACTCATCGCGCGGCATCAACGGCGGGTGGTGGTGTCGCTGCTCGCACGGGGCGTGCGGGCGGACCGGGCCCAGGAGCTGGCCCAGGAGACGTGGGCCCGCCTCATCCAGCAGCAGCAGCGCGGCTTGCTCACGGAGCTGCGCCTGCCCCACCTCGCGCTCACCCAGGCGTCCTTCCTCGCGTCGGACGAGGCCCGGCGCGTGCGGCGCGAGTCGGTGGACGGCACGGTGGAGGACCTGCCGGAGCGGCACCAGCCGGTGGATCCCACGCAGTCCGCGGAGCGGCGGCTCCTGTCCGAAGAGCAGCTCGCCCGCGCGAAGGACGCGCTCGCCCGCGTGTCGCCGGGCGCACGCAACGTCTTCCTCCTGGCCTGTGACGGTCAGGGCCTTCCCCACTCCGAGGTCGCCTCGCGCGTCGGCTTGTCCGTCCAGCGCGTGCGACAGATTCTGTGCGAGGTCCGCAAGCAGCTGCGCACCGCGCTCGCTGAGGAAAACCATGTCTAGGCCCACACTCCACCTCACCCGCGACCGCACGGAGCAGTACCTGCTGGGCGCGCTGCCGCCTGACGCCGCGGCGGAGCTGGAGGCCCACACCCTCACCTGCGAGCCGTGCGCGCGCCTGCTCCAGGAAGAGGCCCTCCTGGACGAGCAGCTGTACGAGGTCGCCGCCTCCGTGCCGCGCGAGGCCGAGGTGATCCGCCCCGCGCGCTGGCACCGCCCGGCCGCCGCGGCAGCGGTCGCGATGGCGGTGGCCGCCTCCGTGTTCCTGCTGCTGCGCCCCACCGAGGGACCCACGCCCGGGCCGGACGCGCTGGTGGCCACGCACCTGGGCGGCCCACTCCACGAAGACGCGCCGCCCCAGGACATCGTGGTGGCGTGCCCGGACCTGGCCACGCAGGAGCACTGCCTGCGGTCCGCCAGCGCGCGCGGGCTGCTCGTGTACCACCCTGGCGGGATGGGCGAAGTGCCCCGCTACGACGCATCCAATGGACTGTCCGAGGTCGCGCTCCGCTCGCGGCCGGCGGCCCTGTGAGGACCTCCGCGATGACGCCTCGAACCCGCCTCCTCGGTCTGTTGCTGTCCGTCTGGGCCCCCCTCGCCGGGGCGCAGGGCCTTCCCGCCACCGCGCCCAGCGCCACGCAGGCGAAGCTGCCGCAGGGCTGGTACGTCACGGAGAGCGCGCCGCAGCACTACGAGGCCGGCGTGGACGAAAGCGCGCCGTGCGAGGGCAGCCGCAGCGCCTTCCTGCGCTCGCGCACCCAGGCCACCGACAGCTTCGGGACGTTCATGCAGGCCTTCAGCGCGAAGGACTTCCAGGGCAAGCGCCTGCGCTTCTCCGCCGCCGTGCGCCACCAGGACGTGAAGGGCTGGGCCGGGCTGTGGATGCGCGTGGAAGGCGCCGACTCCAAGCAGCCGCTCGCCTTCGACAACATGCAGTCGCGCGCGCTCGTGGGGACCCAGGGCTGCAAGCGCTACGACGTGGTGCTGGACGTGCCGAAGGAGGCCACCACCATCATGGCGGGCCTCATCATGAGCGGCACGGGCCAGGCGTGGCTGGGCGGCGTGCGCTTCGAGACGGTGGACGCGTCGGTGAAGACGACGGACCTGCTCGCCACCCCGCAGCCGCTGGCCTCCGGACCCCAGGGCCTGGAGGCCGCGCCGCCCGCGCAAGCGGACGAGGGCGAGTTGCTGGGCCGCGTGGGCGACTACTGGTTCGACGCCCTGCGCGTGAAGACGGAGAACCCGCTCGTGCGCGGCAAGGGCCAGCTGTGGCAGGGCTCCGTCGGTGACGAGCTGTTCGAGCACGGCATCGAGGTCAACGGCACCTACCGGCGCTACCCGCTGGCGGTGAAGGTGCGCGCGGGCGGGGTGGTCACCATCATCGAAGGCCAGTGGGGCACGTCCGACGTGAACATCCGCCTCAGCGCGGACTCGCTGGTGATGCGCTGGGGCGTCTTCGAGCGGAAGCTGACGCGGGACCGGACGGCCGCGGCGGAGAAGGGCTGCAACGTCTACCGCCAGATGGACGGCGTGCACGAGCTGGATCGCCTCGACGTGTGCGGCGTGGCGCTCGCCACCCGTCCGCCGCTGACCCAGCTCGTGGTGTCCTTCCTGGCCAACGGCTTCCGCAGGGACCCGTCGCCCTTCACCCCGCCGGTGCCGCGCACCCCGGTGCGCTCGCCCCAGGCCTACGACTCGTCCAAGGGCTACGTCCCGCCC
>NZ_RAWA01000691.1 GCF_003611675.1 Corallococcus sp. CA053C | reverse complement strand
GTTCGTCGGCAGCGTCAGATGGGTATAAGAGACAGCCTCCGCCGCACGCGGGCGCGAGCACGCCCAACGAAGTGAGCGCGACGACGAGCAGTGTCTTCCCCCGCATCCAGGCCATGTCGAAGTCCCCTCCTCGGCGGGCCGCGAACGCGGCGCGACACCGATGTCGACCGCTGTAGGGTGGGAACCCCCCCGCGCAAGGGCTACCCCCCCGCGGTCCGGGACTGTCCGCCCGCGACGTTGTGCACCGGCGCACGTCGCAACCCCCGGGCATCACGGGCCTGGCCGCGGATCACGCGCCATCCGGTGTTCAACACGCATCACCCGTGCTCGGCAGGCGGCACGGCGGCGCTGGTAGGGTCCGCGACACCATGACCTTCGCGTCCCTTCCGCTCCTCGTGTCCCTGCTCGCGGCGCAGACGCCCGTGCCGACGCCCCCGAAGCTGGCGCCCGCCGCCACGACGGCCCCTTCCGCCATCCCGGGCATCGCGCCGCTGCCCGGTCAGCCCAACCTGCTGGCGGTGGGAGTGCCGCCGGTGCCGGCCGAGCTGACCGAGCGCGTCCAGCAGTACCTGGAGTCCCGCGCCGCGCAGCTGCTGGACGTGAGCAGCGACGGGAAGCAGGTGCTCATCTCCACGCGCTTCGCGGACGTCAACCAGCTGCACGTGGTGGAGATGCCGCTGGGCACGCGCACGCAGCTCACCTTCACGAAGGAGCCCATCAACAAGGCGCGCTTCCTGCCGGGCGACCCGCGCCAGGTCTTCTACTTCCAGGACAAGGGCGGCGGAGAGTTCTTCCAGCTGTTCCGGTTGGATCGGCTCACGGGGCGCTCGGAGCTGCTGACGGACGGCAAGAGCCGGCACGAGGAGCTGGTGGTGTCGAAGGACGGACGCTGGCTCGCGTACGCGGGCACGGGGCGCAACGGCAAGGACACCGACGTGTACGTGGCGCCCACCGCGGCGCCGAAGCAGGCGAAGCTCGTGACGCAGGTGGCGGGCAGCTGGGCGCCGCTGGACTTCTCGCGCGACGGCTCGAAGCTGCTGGTGCGGCAGTACCGCGCGGCGGACGACTCGGACCTGAGCGTGGTGGACCTGAAGACGAACGCGCGCACGCAGCTCACGCCGAAGGAGGGCAAGGGCAGCGTGGACGCCGCCGTCTTCACACAGGACGGGCAGGGCGTGTACCTGTCCACGGACCGCTACAGCGACTTCGCGGAGGTGTACCGGCTGCCGCTGACGGGCACGCCCCCGGCCGCGCCGCCGTCGCTGACGAAGTCGGTGCGCTGGAACGTGGAGCACCTGGAGCTGTCCGCGGACGGGCGCAAGCTGGCGGTGGCCTCCAACGAGGACGGCTTTGGCCGGCTGTACCTGCTGGACACGCGCGCGCAGACGCTCTCGCCGGTGGAGACGCCGCGCGGGGTGATCTCGCAGCTGCGCTTCCCGTCGGGGCGCTCGGACCGGGTGGCGTTCTCGCTGTCGTCGGCGCGGGTGCCCATGGACATCTTCATGGTGGACCTGGGCACGAAGAAGACGACGCGCTGGACGCGCTCGGAGACGGGCGGGCTGTCGCCGGAGACGTTCGTGGAGCCGGAGCTGGTGCGCTATCCGTCCACGGACGGGGTGAAGGTGCCGGCGCTCCTGTACCGGCCGCGGGACGTGAAGGGGGCGCTGCCGGTGGTGGTGTTGTTCCACGGCGGGCCGGAGTCGCAGAGCGTGCCGAGCTTCAACGTGCAGGTGCAGTTGATGGCGACGGAGCTGGGGCTGGCGGTGCTGGTGCCCAACGTGCGCGGCTCGGACGGTTACGGCAAGGCGTACCGGGGGATGGATGACGGCGTGAAGCGCGAGCAGAGTCTGGCGGACATCGGCGCCACGCTGGACTTCATCGCCACGAGGCCGGAGCTGGACGCGTCGCGGGTGGGCGTCTACGGCGGCTCCTACGGGGGCTACATGACGCTGGCCGCGGCGACGTTCTTCCCGGAGCGCATCAAGGCGGCGGTGGACGTGGTGGGCATCTCGTCGCTGCCGTCGTTCCTGCAGAACACGCAGGCGTACCGCAGGGACCTGCGGCGCGCGGAGTACGGCGACGAGAGGGATCCGGCGGTGCGCGTGGTGCAGGAGCGCATCTCGCCGCTGGGGTCGGTGGGCAGGATTCGCGCGGCGCTCTTCGTGCAGCAGGGCGCGAACGATCCGCGCGTGCCCCGGTCGGAGGCGGAGCAGATCGTCCAGGCGGTGAAGGCGAAGGGCTCGGACGTCTGGTACCTGCTGGCGACGGATGAGGGCCATGGCTTCCAGAAGAAGGCCAACCGCGACCTGGCGCAGACGACGGCGCTGATGTTCTTCCAGAAGCACCTGGGAGGCCCGGCCGCAGGGTCGGGGGGCGGGGCGGCAGGCGGGAAGTAGCCTTCACCGCGCAGCGATGGCACGAGCGGCCGATACGTTCCCGCGAGCTGGACATTACACATTGACGATGGTGACGACAGGGGGCCTGGAA
>NZ_RAWA01000690.1 GCF_003611675.1 Corallococcus sp. CA053C | reverse complement strand
GTCACCAAGCCCGTGAAGCAGGCCGCAGGGCCCAAGCGCCCGCGCAATCCGACCCTGCCGTCCGCGCGGGATGCCCTCAGCGAAGCCCGCGCGGCGCTCGCGACAGGAGACAACGGCAAGGCGGTCCGCATGGCCCAGCGCAGCTACTCGGAGCAGGACAACCTGGCCGCGCGCCTGATTGCGCTCCGGGTCTACTGCGAGAAGGGGGACCTGGCGAACGTGCGCGCGGTGTCGCGCGTGATGGACCTTCGGGAGATGCAAGAGGTCGTCGCCGAATGTCAGACGCATGGTATCGACTTGGCGCCCTGATCAGCCCCCGCCGCATGCGGGTGCGCCTGGGTGAAGCGGAGGAATCACGCGTGAGGTTCGTCGTCGCAGTCGCCGTGCTGTCCATGGTCCTGGGCACCCTGCCCGCCGGGGCCGCGGCCCCCGTCGAAGCCGGCAAGGTGTTCGTGGGACCGCAGGGCGAAGAGGTGGCGCTCGTGCCGCTCACGCCCCGCGATCAGAAGAAGTTCCTGCTGCGCATCCAGGGCACGGGCTCCGTGCTGGACGGCCTCGTCCTCCCCTACACGGTCAAGGACTGGAGCAGCCTCAGCGCCTCGCGGCTGAGCTACACGACCCAGTGGCACGGCCGGAACTACTCGCCGCTCGTCGTCGTGGGCCCGCGCGTGGAGCTGCACTTCCCCGGAGGCCCCGGCAACGGCATCGCCGTCCAGTACGACGAGGCGCGCTCGCAGAAGCTCAAGCCGGAGGAGGTCTACGGGCAACACCAGCAACAGACCCAGAGCGGCCAGCTCGCGAAGCTGATGGCCTTTGATCGCAAGGCCGAGCAGGCGGTCCACGACACCGCCTTCGCGGAAGCGCTCGAGACGATGAACACCACCTGCGGCGCGTCCGTGGCGGGTGCCATCGACTGGGCCACCGTCACGGAGCCCCAGCTCAAGGACGTGAACATCACCCGCTTCTGCACCTTCCCGCTCAGCGCCCTGAAGACGATGTGCGGCGCGTCCGAGGAAGCCCGCCGCACGGTGAAGGCCCGCATCCAGCACCTCGACTGCCGCCTGGGCACGGCCCTGGAGCCTGGCCTGCAAGGGGACCGCTTCGTGTGGACCACGTCCCCGGAGGCCTCCAGCCAGGAGAAGGCCGCCACCCGCTACTTCAAGAAGCACCTCTAGCCCCGCGCCCGCACCCCCATGACCTTCCCGCGCATCCTCACCGTGGCCCTGCTGCTCGGCTCCAGCACCACCGCCGCCGTCGAACCGCCGTGGGGCAAGGCGGAGAACCTGGGCCAGCGCATGCTCCTGGAGGCCACGTCCGTGTGCACCGACGGCAAGGGCCACTACGCCGTCTCCGTGCCCCGCGAGGAGACGGACGACCTGGAGGACCGGCTCTACTACGGCGACGCGAAGGAGCTCGTCGAGGTGCCCCGGCCCCAGGGCCTGCTGTCCGCCGAGACCTTCCTGGACCCGCGCTTCTTCAACAAGCAGGGCACCCCCGACTACCAGGGGCACGACCTGCGCGTGTACTCGGAGCTGTCCGTGGACGTGAAGGAGCGCACCTGTTCGCTGCGCTGTGGCGAGCGCAAGGTGTCCCTGGAGATGCTCCCGGGAGCGCAGGCGCGGGAGATGCTGCGCAAGGCCACCTACGCGCCCAACCCGCAGAAGTACGTCCCCCACGCGCTGCTGCGCGACTCGAAGGGCACGTACTACTACGTGGACAAGGGCTCCTCGTCGTCGGACGCACGCAACTTCCGGGTGTTCATCGGGCCGCGCGGCGACCTGAAGCCGCAGAAGATGACCAACGTGGTGTCGGACTCCGAAGGGGAGATCTTCACCACGAAGCGGGGCGAGCTGCGGCTCGTCATCGACCGCGCGCAGACGCCCCTGTGGATTGAGAAGCCGACCCGGGAGGTCGCGCTGCGCAACGTGCCCGTGGAGCAGAACCTGCCGCTCATCTACAACGAGCTGGGCGTCTACACGGGCATCCGGCTGGGCACGCCCTGCGACGACCAGTAGCGCGCCCGCTTCAGACGCGGACCAGCACCGCGAGCTGGTGCGCGCCAATGCCCAGGCCCACCATCACCAGGTACTTCGTGCGCAGCTCGCGCTGGAACCGGGAGAGCGTCACCGGCATCGACGCGTGCACCATGTTGCCCAGGTCCTCGAAGGTATCCAGGTACTCGCGAGGACGGATCTGCTGGGCCCAGTGGTCCATCAGCTTGCGCGTGGCCTGGTGCGAGATGAGCGTCACCTCGTCCGCGCTCACGCCGTGCTTCGCCAGGAGCCGCTCCACGAGCTTGGGCGGCCCGTTCATCCCCGACGTCAGGAACGCCTGGATGCCGCCCGTGGGCGCGATGCCGTAGGTAGGGTGCGCGAGGCCTGACTCCGGGCGCACGCCCAGCATCATCGCGCCGTACTCGTCGCTGAAGGTGTCCGCCGCCCAGTCCACGAGGACGAGCCGGCCTCCGGGCTCCGAGGCCCCCACCACCG
>NZ_RAWA01000068.1 GCF_003611675.1 Corallococcus sp. CA053C | reverse complement strand
GCCCCGCCCTGATCCGACCCCGGGTCGCCCGGGAGGATGGGACCCGGTGGGGTGGCCCCGCGTCCGGTCCATGCGCACGCTGCCCTTCAGAGGGTCCTTGCGGCATTGGCGCCGGGCAGGCGCTGTGTTAGGCCGCCGCTCCCCAGCCCTGGTTTTTGGAACACCCGCTGTGCGTCCTACCGAGGAGAAGTGAATGACCCGTCGTCACGTGCGAGTCGTCGGCGCGATGCTCCAGAACGAGATGGGTCGCTACCTCATCACGCAACGGCCCCCCACCGCGTCGCTGCCCCTGCTGTGGGAGTTCCCGGGCGGTCGGGTGGAGGAGGGGGAGAACGACGCGGTGGCGCTGGCCCGCGAGCTCCAGGAGGAGATGGGCGTACGCATCGAGGTGCTCGAGGAGGTGATGCACACCCACCACGAGTACCCCACCTACGACATCGACTTCCGCGTGTTCCGCTGCCAGCTGGGCGCTGGCGGGTCGGAGATCCACCACCTGCGCGTGCATGATCACCGGTGGGTGACGCTGGAGGAGATGGGCCAGTACCGCTTCCCCGACGCGGACGCCAAGACGCTGGCCCGGCTGTTGGATCTGGACCACTGACCGTGGCGCCCACCTCGCGCCTGCTCGCCGTCGCGGCCCTCCTGCTGTCCGCCGCCTGCTCCAGCTCCCGCCCCGCCCCCACCGGCGCCAACGCGCCGGACGCCGGTTTCCACCAGGTGCCCGCCACGGGCCTGGAGGGATGCCTGCTCTACGCGGACGGCAAGAAGACGGGCACCGTGCCCCGGCAGGTGCCAGAGCTGTCCGGCCTGGCCGCGAGCCAGCGCCACCCGGGCATCTTCTGGGGACACAACGACTCCAACAACGCCTTCGAGCTCTTCGCCCTGGACGAGACGGGCGCGGTGAAGGCCACACTGACCCTCACCGGCGCGGATCCGCGCGACATCGAGGACGTGGCGGTGGGGCCGTGCGCGCCGGGGGAGCAGGCCACCTGCATCTTCCTCGCGGACACCGGCGACAACTTCGAGCGCCGCAAGGAGGTCCGCCTCTTCCGGTTCGCGGAGCCCGCCACCCTCGCGAACGCCACGCTCCCCGTGGAGGCGCTGCCCTTCACCTACGTGGACGGCGCGCATGACGCCGAGTCGCTGATCATCGACGGGCGCTCCGGCCGCATCGCGGTGCTGACGAAGACGCGCACCTCGCTGGGGGACCTCTACGCGGTGGAGGGGCTCAAGCCGGGTGGCTCGGGCAAGGCCACGAAGATCGGCACCCTGCGCGTCCCGGAGGACGTGGACCGGCTGTCCACCGGCGCCGCGCTGCACCCGTCCGGGGAGCGCCTGCTGGTGCGCACGTACACGCGCGTCTGGGAGGTGCGCCGTCCGGGTGCGAAGCGCCTGGAGGACCTGATCCAGGGCCAGGTGGTGGAAGTGCCCGGCGCCAGCCAGGCCCAGGCCGAAGCCATTACCTTTCTACAGGACGGGCGCGGCTACCTGCTGGGCAGCGAGTTCACGGGGGAGCCCCTGGTCCGCGTGGATTGCCGCTGACCTGACACTCCAGCTCACCTCAGTTGTCATCCCTTCATGCCCGCCGGTTGACGGCTTGGCGGGGGTGACCATCTTTGGCCGGCTAAGGGAACCGTCACACGACATGGTGTCTGTGTGTACGGGGGAGGGGGAGGGCGAGCGTGCCGACGATGAAGCCACAGGATCTGCCGCCGGGGATGGGCCCGCGCGGAAAGAAGAATGACAAGCCAACACCCACGAAAGGTGGGTTCAAGTTCGGCTCACCACTGGGCTACATCCTCCTGCTCGTGCTGGGGTTCCTGCTGTTCCGGAACGTGTTTCAGGACGCGGGTGTTCGCCGGGTGTCGTACAGCCAACTTCGCGACGCGGTGGAGAACGGCCAGTTCAGCCGGGTGCAGATCTCCAACGAGTGGGTGAAGGGTTTCCTCAAGGACAATGCCCAGCCACCTCCGGGTGAGCGCGGCACGCTGCGCAGCGAGCCGAGCGCCCTGCCGTGGATGGCCTACCGCGTCCCAGGGGACGAGGGCCTGGTCCCCCTGCTGGAGCAGAAGGGCATCCAGTTCGAGGCCGTCCCGCAGTCGAGCTTCAGCGAGGTGTTGTGGATCTGGCTCATCCCCATGGGCCTGCTGATCCTTTTCTGGAGCTTCATGATGCGCCGGATGTCCGGCGGTATGGGCCAGGGTCCGCAGAGCGTCATGAGCTTCGGCAAGACGCGCGCGAAGGTGCAGGCGGAGAACGACACCGGCGTGGGCTTCAAGGACGTGGCCGGCGTCGACGAGGCCGTGGACGAGCTTCGCGAGATCGTCGAGTTCCTCAAGACGCCGGAGAAGTTCCGTCGCCTGGGTGGCCGCATCCCCAAGGGCGTGCTGCTCGTCGGCCCTCCGGGCACGGGCAAGACGCTGCTGGCGCGAGCGGTCGCCGGTGAGGCCGGGGTGCCGTTCTTCAACCTCTCCGGTTCGGAGTTCGTGGAGATGTTCGTGGGCGTGGGCGCGGCCCGGGTCCGCGACCTCTTCGCCCAGGCCACGGCCAAGGCGCCGTGCATCATCTTCATCGACGAATTGGACGCCATCGGCAAGAGCCGCAACTCGGGCGTGGCCGGCGGCCATGACGAGCGCGAGCAGACGCTCAACCAGCTGCTCGCGGAGATGGACGGCTTCGACAGCCGCGCGGGCCTCATCATCCTGGCGGCGACGAACCGTCCGGAGATCCTGGACAGCGCGCTGATGCGCCCGGGCCGCTTCGACAGGCAGGTGCTGGTGGACCGTCCGGACAAGCGCGGCCGCGAGATGGTGCTGGAGATCCACGCCAAGGGCGTCAAGCTGGGCTCGGACGTGGACCTGAAGCAGATTGCTTCCCGCACGCCGGGCTTCGCCGGCGCGGACCTGGCCAACGTGGTGAACGAGGCGGCGCTGCTCGCCGCGCGCAAGAACCGCGACGCGGTGATGCGGGCGGACTTCGAGGAGGCCATCGAGCGTGTGGTGGCGGGCCTGGAGAAGAAGAACCGCCGCATGAACGAGCGCGAGAAGGAGATCGTCGCGCACCACGAGGCGGGCCACGCGGTGGTGGGCTGGATGCTGCCGTACGCCGAACGGGTGACGAAGGTGTCCATCATCCCGCGAGGCCTGGCGGCGCTGGGCTACACCATGTCGCTGCCGCTGGAGGACCGCTACCTCATGTCGCTGGATGAGCTGCGCGACAAGATGGCGGGGATGATGGGCGGCCGGGCCGCGGAGGAGATATTCATCGGCGAGGTGTCCACGGGCGCGTCCAACGACATCAAGCAGGCGACGGAGATCGCCAAGATGATGGTCCGCGACTACGGCATGAGCAGCCTGGGTCCGGTGGCGCTGAGCAGCGATCAGGGGCCGGGCTTCCTGCGGTCCGCGGCCCTGCCGGAGTCGCGCAGCTACTCCGAACAGACGGCGCGGATGATCGACGACGAGGTCCGCAAGATGGTCTCCGAGGCGCTCGACCGCGCCCGCGAGGTCCTCAACGCGAACCGCGACAAGGTGGAGGCGCTGGCGGCCCGGCTCCTGGCGACGGAGGTCATCGAGGAGGAGGCGATGGTCACCATCCTGGGGCCCAAGGTGCTGGCACAGCGCGGGCTCTTGCACCCGGAGGCGCGCACGGTCATCTCCGCGCACCCCGTGGGTGGCACCGAGTCCGAGCCCGTGGTTCCGCCGACGCAGCACACCCAGGGCAAGCTCGACTCCTGAGTGCTTGCCTGCCCTCCGGGCAGACCTTCGCCCACCGGATGCACCGCCAGCCTGCGGTGGCCGGTGGGCGAAATTACTTTGAGAGACCTGGAGCCTTAAGGAGGCGTCGCCGTGGAGAACCGCATTGGGAAGAGCTACGTCGCGCGGAAGTCGTTGTTCGCCAAGGGCCTCAAGGAAGGCCGGCTCACCGTGCAGGAGATCGAGGAGGCGCTGCCCGCGGGGACGCTGACAGCCGCCGAGCGGTGGCTCCTCTACTACTCGCTGAGGGCCGCCCAGGTGGAGATCATCGACGAGGTGACGGGGCAGGTGGATCACGGCTTCATGGCCGAGGCCCCACCGCAGGCCCCTTCCAACCACTAGGCGCGTTGACAGGGCCGCCCTCGCGGTTACGTTCGCGCCGCTCATCTTAAGGTCCGGTCTTTCAACCCCCTGGTGCAGGTTCGACAATGGACGGCAAGCCCCGCAGCGACGAGACCCCGGAGACGCAGCCCCCTGCCAACGCGGCGGGGGCGGCCTCTTCGACCGACTTCCCGGACGAGTCCGGCCCTGAAGCCGCCCAGGACGGCGAGGTGGCCCGACTCCAGGCGGAGCTGGACGCGGCCCGTCGCCGGG
The DNA here is from genome assembly GCF_003611675.1 of Corallococcus sp. CA053C. Classification (GTDB taxonomy): domain Bacteria; phylum Myxococcota; class Myxococcia; order Myxococcales; family Myxococcaceae; genus Corallococcus. The sequence continues at coordinate 26,570 of NZ_RAWA01000068.1, read as the reverse complement.
TGAACGAGCTGGCCCGGGCCTACCAGGACCTCAACAAGGACCGCGAGGAGTTCAAGCAGCGGCTGACGCGCGAGCGCGAGCGGATGATCGACGTGGAGCGCGGCAACGTGGCCGGCACGCTCCTGGAGGCCATCGACGAGCTGGACCTGGCGCTGGCCGCCAGTCACCAGGACGCCTCGCCGCTGGCCAAGGGCGTGCGGATGATCCGCGAGAGCCTGCTCGCCAAGGTCCAGTCCACCGGCATCGAGCGCATCGAAGTGGTGGGCCGCCCGTATGATCCGAACGTGGCCGAGGCCGCGGACATGGAGATCACCCCCGTCCAGGCCGAGGACCAGAAGGTCGTCGCCGAGGTCCGCGCGGGCTACCGCCTCAAGGACCGCATCATCCGCCCCGCCCGCGTGAAGGTGGCCCGGTACGTGGCCCCCGCCCAGGCCTGACGCTTCCCACGCGCCCCCTTCCTGGCCCCTGGCGGTCTCCGGTGACGCCGGGAAGGGTGGAGCCCGGGAGCGTGTTGGGGCCTGACGCCATGGCCCCCCGTGTAAGCTGCCGCCCCGTGCAAGTCCGACTGCTCAGCGTCCTTCTCGCGGTGGCGCTCGCCCCGGTGGCCGAGGCCTCCGAGGATCCGCTCCCGCCCTGGCTCCAGGCCCGGGTGCGCGAGCACATCGCCTTCTTCGCCGCTCCGCCTCCCACGCCCGCCGCGACCGAGGGCCTGTCCGGCACCTCCGCCCTGTGGCGTGAGCGCAAGGGTGGCAGCGCGGGCCTCCCGAACTTCGTGCCCCCCACGTCGCTGGCGCCGCTGATCCGCGCGGTGGAGGCGGGCGTGGTGAACATCACCACGGTGGGCCCGGGGGCGCTGCCGGGCGTGGTGAAGCGCTCCACCGGCTCCGGCTTCGTGCTGACGCCCGACGGGTTGGTGGTCACCAACAACCACGTGGTGGCCAACGCGCAGGGCCCGCTGGTGAACCCGTCCCGCCCGAGCGTTCCGGCGGGGGAGGGCGGCCCGCGCGAGGTGCCCCTTCAGCAGGTGTCCGTGCGGCTGGCGGACGGCCGTGAGTTTCCCGCGGAGGTGGTGGGCCGCGACGCGTCCACGGACGTGGCGCTCCTGCGGCTGAGCGGGGCAGGGCTGGGGAGCCTGCCGGCGGTGTACCTGGGGGACTCGGACGAGCTGGAGGTGGGTGACTGGGTGGTGGCCATTGGCAACCCGTTCGGCCTGGACCACTCGGTGGCGCACGGGATGATCTCGGCGAAGGAGCGCGTGCTGGGCGTGGGCCAGTTCGACGACTTCATCCAGACGGACGCGCTGATCAACCCCGGCAACTCCGGCGGCCCGCTCTTCAACATGAAGGGCGAGGTGATTGGCGTGAACACCGCCATCATCAGCGAGGGCCAGGGTATCGGCTTCGCGGTGCCCATCAACCTGGTGAAGGACCTGCTGCCCAACCTGCGGGAGAACGGGAAGCTGGAGCGCGGGTGGCTGGGCGTCGTCATCAACGAGGACGGCGAGGACTCGTCCACCACCGCGCCCGTGGTGAAGGACGTCTACCGGGGCAGCCCCGCGGCCGCCGCGCGCATCCGTCCCGGGGACCGGCTCATCGCCGTGAATGGCCGGCCCATTGGCAGCTACCTGCAGCTGCTGCGCAAGGTGGCGCTGCTGGCGCCGGGCACCGAGGCGAAGCTGACGCTCCTGCGCGAGGGTGGGACGCAGGAGGTGACGGTGCGGCTCGTGGCGCGGCCCGCGCAGGAGGCCACCGAGGGCCTCGCCCACCGCGCCGGCAGCACCACGAATGATCTGGGGCTGGTGCTGCGGGATCTGACGCCGGAGGTGGCCGCGCCCCTGGGCTACGAGGCGTTCCTGGGCGCGCTGGTGTCCGGCGTCATTCCGCGCAGCCCGGCGGAGCAGTCCGGCCTGCGCGCTGGCGACGTCGTCACCGAGGTGAACCGCCGCCGGGTGAAGGACGCCGCCGGGGTGAAGGCCGCCCTGGAGCGGGGCAGCGCGGGGGCCAGCATCCTGCTGCGCGTGCAGCGGGGCGACGCGCTCCAGTACATCGCCATCGCCCGCTGACGGACGCCCAGGCCTACTTCTGGTTGGCGTCCTTGCCGTTGAGCCACAGGCCCATCTGCCCGCCGCTGCGGCCCTCGGTGACGAGCACGCCTTCGACGCGGCTGTTGACGCCGTAGATCTTCCCGCCGCCCTTCTTGGGCAGCGTCCACACGCTCTGCGGCGTGAAGACGACCTGCACGCGCACGCCCCGCGTGGTGAACACGCGCGCGAAGGTGCCGCCGTTCCACATGTCCGGCGCCGTGCCGCTCACCACCAGGTTGTTCATCACCGGGTTGCCCTGCGCGTCCGTCTTCTTCGGCGCGCCGTGCGTGACGGCGTACTTCCCGCCCGCGAAGAAGGGCGTGATGTTGATGGTGTACTCGCTGGTGCCGGGGTTGAAGTCGCCCGCGGACAGCATGGTCGCGTCGTCCTCGGTGATGATCATGTACAGCTTCTTGCCCGTGTACTTCTTGCGGAAGGCCTCCGCCTGGGCCTTGCACTGCGGATCCACGAAGGCCCCGTCACACTCGCCCACGTACTTCTCCAGGAAGGCCCCCAGGCTGCCCAGGGCCTCGGAGTCGTCGCGCAGCTTCGCGAAGCGCGCGTCCACGTCGGCCAGGGCGAGCGTGGGCACAAGGAGGGCAAAGGCAGCGGCCAGGATGCGGTTCACGAAGGGAAACTCCTGAAAATAGGGGGATGAGGCTCCGCGGATGGTGCCACTCCGGCCGCGCCGGGGGCAGGGCTTTCCCATGGGTGAGGCCACGTGGGGCGGGGTAGATGTAGGTGGAGAAGTTGCCTACATCTGGCTACCGTGTAGTTTGCCCCTGTCACCCCCTGTTTCGGAGGCACCCCCCGTCATGATCACCCAGCCGCAGGAACGCCGCACCCACCTCCGATTCGACAAGATCTTCACGGTGTACCTGTCGACCCAGGACGGGATGATGCGGGGCATTGGCCGCAACATCAGCGCGCGGGGCATGTTCATCGAGGTGCGCGACTCGCTGGGCCTGGGGGAGAAGCTGAAGGTGACGTTCGCGGGGGAGGACGGCACGGAGATGACGTGCCTGTGCGAGGTCCGCTACCAGGTGGCGCTGGCCTTCGGGCGCAAGGACGGGCAGCAGGGCAACAGCCGCGGCGTGGGGCTGCGCATCGTGGCCTACGAGACCATGGACGACGCGCCGCTGCTCCTGGTGGACCGCGAGCGGGTGATGCACTGAAAGACCGCGGGGCACGGCCCTTCCCCTGGATGAGGGAAGACACCGTGCCCCGGGCGTGGGACGCAAGGCTGAAGCGACGCGGGACTACTGCGAGAAGCCTTCGAGCAGGTAGTGGGCCTCGATGCGCTTGAGCGCGAGGATCATCGCGGCGCAGCGGCTGTCCACGGCCTTGCCGATGCAGTACGGGCGGCTGTCGTGCATCTCCGTCTTGCGCGGCTGGTTGCGCGAGATGTCGCGGATGATGCGGTAGTTGCGCTTCATGGCGCGCTCGAGGCGCTGATCGACCTCCGCCTCGCTCCAACGCTCCATGCGCTTGTTCTGGATCCACTCGTAGTAGCTCACCGTCACGCCGCCGGCGTTGGCGATGATGTCCGGGATGAGCTCGATGCCGCGCTTCTGCAGGACGCGGTCGGCTTCCGGGGTGGTGGGGCCGTTGGCGCCCTCCGCGATGAGCTTGACCTTGAGGCGCTCGGCGATGTCGGCGGTGATCTCACCACCCAGGGCGGCGGGGACGAGGATGTCCGCCTGCACGTCCCAGAGGTCCTTCTTCTCGATGCGCTGGGCGCCGGGGAACCCGATGACGGAGCGCTTGAGGTTCTTGGGGTCGGCCACGTAGGCGGCCAGCGCGTTCACGTCGATGCCGTCGCCGTTGAAGATGGAGCCGTCGGCGTCGTTCACCGCGAGCAGGCGCGCGCCCATGTTGCCCAGGATGATGGCGGCGTGGCTGCCCACGTTGCCGAAGCCCTGGAGGACGAAGGTCTTGCCCTTCACGCTCTCGCCGCGGTCGGCGTAGTAGTCCTCGATGCAGAACGCGACGCCCTGGCCGGTGGCCTTGCCGCGGCCCTCGGAACCGCCGATGCGCACGTCCTTGCCGGTGACGATGCCGCGCAGGTTGTGGCGCTCGCGCTCACCGTCGGAGAACTGGCGGTACAGCAGCGCCATGATCTCCGGGTTGGTGCCCACGTCCGGCGCCGGGATGTCGATGTTCGGCCCGATGAGGCTCTTGAGCCGGTACATGAAGCGCAGGGTGATGGCTTCAATCTCCTCACGGCCGTACTCGCGCGGGTCCAGCTGGATGCCGCCCTTGCCGCCGCCGAAGGGGACTTCCGCGATGGCGGTCTTCCAGGTCATCTCCGCGGCGAGCGCCTTGAAGAGGTCCAGGGACACCTCGCGGTGGTAGCGCAGGCCGCCCTTGTAGGGGCCCCGGGCCTGGTTGTGCTGGACGCGGTAGGCCTTGAAGCGCTGCGACTCACCGGGGACCAGCTGGTACACGAGCCCGTCCGGCAGGCGCAGGTGGCCGTGGCGGATGGCGACGTCGGAGCCCAGGAGGGCGCGGCCGTTGAGGATGATGTTGCCGTTGGCCAGGCGCTCCAGGCCCTCGGGGTTGCGCACCTGGGTCACGGACAGGTCGGAGAAGGACTTGGCCTCCTCGGGAAGCAGGGGGACGAGCCGGTCCTTGAGCTTCGCGGTGACGTAGAAGATGTGCTCGTAGTCGGGCTCTTCGAGCTCCAGACGCACCCGCTTGTCCAGGCCGATGAGATCCGCCGCGTAGTGGAAGATCTCCATCGCCTCCGTGTAGATGGTGCGCTTGGGCGAGGGGGCCGGGGCGCGCATGAAAGTCTCTTCGCTGGCCATGATGGAATGTGCTCCTTGAGGGCCCACCCTGAATGGGGGCCACAGGCGAAAGCCGGGCCCTTATGCGCACAGGCTCAACAGGGGGTCAACCGCTGCGGAGTGCGCCATTTCTCCAAATTGTGGAGAAATCACGCGCACTTAGGCGACGCGGTGTGTCACTTCACCGGATGCGCTGTGTCATGCATGTCAGCCCTTCTGGAAGGAAGAAGCCGGGGTGACGGCGGAGCGGCGGGCAGGCGCGGAGATTCTGCTTGCGGGGCCGAAAACCGGATGGTACTTACGCGCCGCTTTCACGCGTCGCGCCGACATAGCTCAGTTGGTAGAGCAACTGATTCGTAATCAGTAGGTCTCCGGTTCAAATCCGGATGTCGGCTCCAAAAGAAAAAGGCCGGTGGTCCTTCGGGACCGCCGGCCTTTTTCGTTTCCGGGCCCGGGGTTTCGCATGCGGCTGCCGTGGCTGGTGGTTTCCCTGCTGTGGGTGCTGGTCGGGTGTAGCGGAACCACGAGGGTCATCCGGCTCGATACAGGCCGAGGCTCGACTGGGGTCCATGTCCCGCGCGCGGGGGGAGCCGCCGGGCCGATAGCGCTGGACGCGGGTGAGGTGAAGGAGGCCGTGGCTCGCCTGGCCCGGGGCATTCGTCTGTCACCGCATGCTCAGGATGCCGCCCGGCGCCTGTTCGAGGTGGAGCCCCGAAGCGGTTCGTACCTCGTCGATGTGAAGCGGCACCGCATCACGCCGCTCGGGCCTGGTGAGCACCTGACTGACGGGCAGACGCAGGCCGACGTTGAGCTGACCCGCGCCTATTTGCGGTGGTGTGAGCGGACTGGACGGCCCGGTGATTGTCTGGGGTTGCTGAAGGAGAACCCGGTGATCGCGGAGGACGCGCGCTTTGCCCTGGCCCTTGCGCTGGCGAAGGGGGCCGTGCTGGACGAACTGTGGGAGGCCGTCAAGGACATGGCCCATCCGGAAGCCATGATGGAGGCCGCCCTCTGGACAGCCGCCACGTACGCATTGCTCTGGACCGTGCCGGAGCCTTCGACCAAGGGCGTGGCGGCGGTGCTCACGGCGGCGCTCATCCTCTACGTGGGTGTCGACACGTTCTGGGGACTCATCGAGGGCTTCCGACTCTTGATGGCCGAGGCGGACGAGGCCCTGACGTTCGATGAACTGCGCGATGCCGGGGAGCGGTTTGGGAAGGTGATGGGCAGGAATGCGGCTCGGGCGTTCGTGATGCTGGCGACCGCGGCCATTGGAAGCACGGGCGCGACCCTGGGCGCGAAGCTGCCAGGGCTGCCTGGGGCGGCCCAGGTCGCGGTGAGGGCCGAGGCCGAAGCGGGCGTGGTCTATGCGGCGGCCGGCCAGGTCGAATCCGTCGCCCTGGCAGCGGACGGCTTCACGTTCAGCCTCGCGCCTGGAGCAGTGGCGATGTCCTCGCGCGGCGGCACGGCAACTGGCGCGGGGCCGTCCAGCGTGAGGGCATGGAAGTCCTTCAGCGGTTTCAAGAACGCAATGGGGCCGGCGGGCAGCGGAAAGCAGTGGCACCACATCGTCGAGCAGACGCCAGGGAACGTGCAGCGCTTTGGTCCCGAGGCCCTTCACAACACAGAGAATGTTGTCGCAATCGATGAACAGCTCCACAAGCTCGTCAGCGCGTTCTACTCATCCAGGCAGGACGTCGCCGGAGGGCGGATCGTTCGCGATTGGCTTCGGATGCAATCCTACGAGCAACAGCGCGCCTTTGGACTGCAGACCTTGAGGAGATTTGGGGCCATCCAATGAAAGCACGTGACCTCAAGACACTGGGGCCAGAGGAGTTGATTGCGCGTTTTCGCGAGGTGTCAGCAAGACACGGGCGCTTGCTCAATGCTCGCAACACCCGGGCTGCCAACAAGGAATACGTTCTTGCGGCAGCCGCCAGGACCGAACTGCGCGCGCGTGGAAAAGAGGTGGAGAAACGTTTGTTGGGGTTGCTGACAGATGCGGAGCCAGGGACGCGATATTGGGCGGCGACGGCTGCCTTGACGTTCGCACCTGACGAGGCAGAACGTGCTCTTGCTTTGTTGGCGGAGCCACCGCTGAGCCTGATCGGATTGAGTGCGGCCATGACACTGGACGCGTGGAAGAACGGGACGCTTCCTCCGGAAGAATAACAACCGGAGCTTCAGGGTCATGGGCGCCAGCACGACCTTCCGGGCCCGGGTTCACACGTCCGGCATGATCTTCAGGACGCCCCTGGGGCGGGGTGGGGTGTCGGCGAAGAAGGCCTCCGGGGCCTTCTGTCCCGCCTGTTGGAGCTGGTCCTTCCACGCCTGCTGGGCCTGCTCCCACGCCTCGACGAGCTCCAACAGCGTGTCCAGGCGGTGGCGGGCCTCATCGCACCAGGGCTCGCTCTTGGCTCGATACCAGGACGCAGCGCCTCCTCCCTGCCTCGCCGCGAGCTGCTGCTCGAAGAGCGACGCGAAGCGCGATTGGAGCTGCTCCTTCCAGTCACCCTCCGGGAACAGCTTGCGCATCTCCAACAACTGGCTCTCCAGCTCCGCCATCAATACGTGCATGCGCACCCAGCGGTGCTCGGAGAAGTGGAGACTGAGCGGACTGGGATAGCGCCCCAGCAGCTCCGCGGCCGCATCCCGCCCCTTCTGCTGGATGGTCTCGATGACCTCCGCTGGCATGTCCAGGTTGAGACCGCCTTCCTTCTTTTCGAGGAACACCTGGACGATGCGCTCCCGGTAGCTGGGCAGCCCCGACTGCGCGTTGTCCCGATAGCTCATCGCCGTCTCGAAGATGGCCCGAAGGAAGTCCGGCACCCCGTCAATGGCTGTTCGCTGGGGCCGTGCCTTGTCAAAGTCCTTCGGCTCGGGGAGGACCACGGGACGAAAGGTGCTCTTCTCCTCGCGCTGCTCCAGCACGTGGGCGATGGGTGAGTCGTAGAGCGTGATGCCGAAGGTCGGCCGTTGCGGCACCCAGGCATCGAAGATGTGGATGGGGAAGTTGCTGGTGATGCCTCCGTCGCTCAGCCAGTGCTCCTCCAGGTCCCTTGCCAGATCGATGAGCTGGGGCGGGGCGCCCTTCTCCTTGCGGTACTTCTCCGGCCTCACGGAGTAGATCCGGATGGCACTCAGCAGGAGCGGGAAGCTCAGGCTCAGGCGGGTGGCCACCACCAGCGGCATGTCCTCGCCGATGGGAAAGCGCAACAGCTCCTGCGCATCCGTGTCGCTCAGGCGGATGGACTCCGTCGGCCGGTTGGCCTTGCCCCAACCGACGAGCGCCTCGAGGACGGGCTTGGGAAAGAGCCGTTCGAATTCGCTCCGCTTGAAGAAGAAGGAGCGGGTGCCTCTGCTCAAGGGGAGGATGTAGGGCTGGCCCAGCGTCAGGTTGGTCGTCACCAGCTTGAAGGCGATCTTCTTTTCGCCCAGCTGCCTCAAGGTGATGGGAGGCGCTTCGGGCGCGAGTCCCGCCAGCTGGTTGAAGCGGACGTGCAGCCAGTCCACCAGGGCCTGCTTCTCCTCGCCGAGGCGCGCCTGGGTGCCGGCACTTCCAGGACAGATGCCATACTTGTGGGCGGCCTTGTCCTGCAATTGATTCACATGGCCTGCCAGACCCCAGGCTCCACCCAGGAGGCGGCCCAGTCGGGTGCCCGCCCAGCAGAGCCCGAGTGCCGCCATCAGCAGCACCGTGCCCCCGAGCCCGTGCAGGAATCCGGGGGCCCGGAGCAACACCACGCCCCATCCCCCCACGCTGCTGGCGAGCAGCGCGGCGAGGAGGAAGCCCAGCGCCATTCCCTGCCGCTGCCTTTCTCCCCTGGCATGGAGGAGGACCGCCGCCAGCCGCAGGGCCATGCGGAAGTACCGGACCCCCGCGCCAGGTGCGGGGTCTCCGCGCGCTTTCGCGAGCGCCTCTTCCCGCTCCTCGGCCGCCGTCCGGCTTTGCCATTCCATGAAGGCGTGGAGCAGGGGCCTTCCTTCAGGGGAAGGTTGAAAGAGCTCCCTCACGAACCCGGGGGTGCCCAGCTCGCGGTTCATCTCGGCGAGTCGCTCGAAGCCCTGCGCGGTCGCGCCGGGATGCTGCCCGGGAGGCGACTGCCGCCCGTACTCCGCGGCCGCCGCGGCTGCCGCCGCGATGGCTCCCGCCGAGGCCCCGCCGATGGAGCGGAAGCGGTAGTGGCGCGCCAGTTCGAGAATGGCGGGCGGATAGACGACTCCGCTCGTGACCCCTCCCTTCATGATGAGGTCGCATTCCTGCTCCGGCACCTCGTTCAAAAGGCTGCGCTCTTCCTTGTCCATGGTCGCTTCTTCCCAGAGGCAGAGAGTCCGTGAGTGTCCAGGACCGCCATGCCCAGGCGTCGCGGCCGGGCCCGGTCATTTTCCGGGGATGTTCAGAATGTGAAAGTGGCCGTGGATTTCGGAGAGGTTTGGATTTCTCTGATAGTCCGTCTGTCATCACGCATAGTAGACAGCGGGCGTCGATGCGTTGCAGTAGGGGGGAAGTCGCTGAACAGCGATTGTGGGTCAACTTCCGACTTTTCATCTTCGAGCTGCCCGCGGATTGCTCCCAGGGCCTCCTTCACCTGTGACCGGATGCAAGTGCTCCGCTTCGGAGCAGTTGGATGCTGCTGTCAATAGGTGCTGTTTCCACAGGAAGAGGAAGGGTCGAACCATGGAAACCAGTGGGACGCAGAAAGGCCAGAAGTCCGAGGGCACCGAACCGCTGACCAAGCGGATCATGACTGCCCATGACACGTACTTCCAGGACCTGAACGCGGTCTGGTACGAGGCGCAGCAGCGCATCCAGGCCGCGCAGGTCGAATACCAGCGCGCGCTCCTGCAAGCGATGCAGCCCCAGGACAACGGGATGAAGAACCTCCAGGCCGCCGCGGAGGCCTTCCAGCGCGTGTGGCAGGAGGCGCTCAAGGAGCTCAACTCCTCCAAGCGCTTCAACGATGCGTACCAGAAGTACCGGACGACGGTGCAGGGCACGCTGTCTGGAATGCAGGCGGATGCGCTCGACCCGGTGGCCGCCATGAACCTGGCCCAGAGCATGTCCGTCGTGGCCGCCTATGCGAACCAGCTGAGAGCGTTGCCCTGACCTGACGCCGCTGCACGGAGGCGATTCCGTGCAGCGGGAAGCCCCGTTCGCGACCTCCAAGCCGCCGTGCCAACCCCAGACAGGATGAGGGAACCATGACACGCCATGTGCTCATCGCGGGTTCTGCCAGCCTCCTCGCGAGCCACCTGGCGGCGCGCTGTCTGTCTTTGGGCGAGAGCGTCTTCCTCTTCCTGCAACAGCCTGAAGGTCTCCTCCTTGAAGCGGATCAGGTCGTGGCCCTGGTGCGTCACGCCGCGCGGGGGCTTACAGCCGGGGCCGACGGGCTCCTCGCCCGCTTGCATCCGCTCCAGGCCGACCTCCATCGCGAGGACCTGGGGCTTCCGCAAGCCCTCCCGGGGGCGCCCCGCTTCGACGAGGTCTGGTGGCTGGGCGGAGGCCATCGCCCCCCGCGCGGCTCCGGCCCACCGGCTGGGAGGGAAGTGCCACGACGCCTGCTGTCGCTCCTGCCAGGGTTCGGGACTCCGGCGTTCAACGCCGTGGGTCCCCTCCTGGAGGACGGCGACGCGGAGGATGGGTTCGAGGCGTTCCACCGACGGGTGGAGCACGACGTGGAGGCCTTGTGCGGAGCGGGTGGCATCACCCATCGCCTCTTCCGTACCTCGCTGGTCGTGGGCGACAGCCCTCCCGTGCGAGGGCCGGACCGCGAGGGTTTCCTCCAGTTCCTGGAGGCGCTGCATGGGCTGAAGCGCGAGCTGGAGGAGCGCCTCCCGCAGTACTTCGAATACAAGGCGCTGGCGTGCCAGGCCCCCGCCGGAGCGAGCCTGGACATCATCCGCGTGGAGCAGGCCGCGGAGCACCTGCTGCGCCTCGCGCGCGCTCCTGACACCGCCTCCGGCCGCTTCCATGTCATCGCCCCGGAGCGCGTGCCCTTCGTGGAGCTGTGCGAGCGCGTGGGCACGGCCTACGGCCTGAGCCTCCTCGTCGTCGAGGACCGCGAGGCGCTGAACGCCATCGACCGGAGCTTCCACGAGCGCCTGGGCGGGTTCCATGACTGGCTCGCGTCGTCCGGCGTGTCCGTCCCTGAGAACCCTCCCGCCGAGGCGCTCCCGTTCGACGCGGAGGCCCAGGAGCCTCTCTTCGAGGCGATCCTCCAGGGACAGGATGCCGCTCGCGACGACCTCCGGGCTCAGGCCTCGGGCGTGGTCGCGTCGCTCGATCGACGCACCCTGGACCGGGGCGGCGCCTCGCTGACCTACTACGCGGGCGGCGGCGGTGGCACGCCGCTCGTGATCCTCAATGCCCTGGGGCAGGGGCTCCACTACTGGAGCCGGCTGCTGGTCGGGCTGATGCGGCGCCACCGCGTCATCCTCTGGGAGCCGCGCGGGCTGGAGGAAGGCTCGCCGCCCATCCTGCTCCAGGACCAGGTGGAGGACGCGGAGGCCATCCTCCGGAACGAAGGCATCGAGCAGTGCCACCTCGTCGGCTGGTGCACCGGGCCCAAGGTGGCACTGGAGCTCTACCTCCGCCACCCGTCCCGGGTCGCCTCGATGGTGTTCCTCAACGGCACCTTCAAGTGCGTCGGCAGCCCGGCGGAGCTCGACACGGCCTACGAGCGCAACTTCGAGCCCCTGAGCCGCATGCTCGAGCGCCGCCCGGCCCTGGCCGCCTCCGTGCTGGGCTCCCTCCGCTCGAGCGTGGCGGATGATGCCTTCGACCTGACGGAGGACGACGAGACGGACGCCGACGCGCTCGCCACACGCGTGCTCGCCCTGATGAACAGGGACCTGCGGTCCCACGTACTGGCGCCATTCCGGAGCGAGTCCTCGCTCATCAACCACCTGCGGCAGATCCGCGACTTCTGGACCTACGACTCGCGCAAGAGCGCGGGACAGGTGCGGGTCCCCGTGCTGCTGCTCAGCGCGGAGTACGACGCGGTGGCCTCGCCCGGCATGTCGCAGCTGCTGGCGGGGCTCCTCCCCAGGGCGCGCCATGTGCACGTCCCGGACGCCACGCACTACTGCCTCTACGACCGGCCGGAGTTCGTCGCCGATCAGCTGGAGTCGTTCTTCACCGCCGCCTCGTCCTGACGCGGGCTCCACCCGCGTCCACCGTCACGCCGCCATGCAGAGGAGAGGATGGGTTCGATGAGCAGCCTGAGCGAACGTGTTGCCGCCCTGTCTCCCGCGAAACGCGCGCTCCTGGAGCGCCGCCTGGAGGCCCGGGCCCAGGGAGTCACGCCCGACAGGATTCCGCGCCGTCCCGCCGAGCAGATGCTCGTGCCGCTGTCGTTCGCGCAGCAGCGGCTCTGGTTCCTGGAGCAGCTGGAGCCGGGCCTCGCCTTCTACAACCTGCCGCTCGCCAACCGCCTCACCGGCCCGGTGTGGGTGGCGAAGCTGGAGGAGACCCTGAACGCGCTCGTGCAACGCCACGAGGCGCTGCGCACCCGCTTCGTGACGACCCAGGACGGTCAGCCCGCGCAGGTCGTCGAGCCGCGCCGGCCGCTGACCCTGGAGGTCATCGACCTGGGCGGACTGCCCGAGGCCGAGCGGGAGACGGAGGCCGGCCGGCTCGCCCTGCTTGAAGCGCACCGGCCCTTCGACCTCGCACGCGATGCCCTGTTCCGCGCCCGCCTGCTGCGCCTGAGCGACACGGACCATGTGCTGCTGATGACCATGCACCACATCGTCTCCGACGGCTGGTCCATGGGCGTCCTCTACCGCGAGCTGTCCGCGCTCTACGTCGCGGCCGCCTCGGGGCGTCCCGCCGCGCTGCCGGAGCTGCCCATCCAGTACCCGGACTTCGCCGTCTGGCAGCGGGCGTGGCTGCGGGGCGACGTGCTGGAGCGGCTGCTCTCGTACTGGAAGCAGCGGCTCGCCGGTGTGCCCGCGCTGCTGGAGCTGCCCACGGACCGGCCCCGGCCGCGGGTGCAGTCCTTCCAGGGGGCGGCCTATGCCGTGCCCATTCCCCGTGCTCCGGTGGAGGGCCTCAAGGCCGTGGCCCGGCAGGCGGACGTCACGCTCTTCATCGCCTTGCTCGCCGCGTTCAAGGTCCTGCTCTTCCGCTACAGCGGTGAGCAGGACCTGGTCGTCGGCGCCCCCATCGCCAACCGCACGCGGGTGGAGCTGGAGGGCTTGATTGGCTTCTTCGTCAACACGCTCGTGCTGCGCACCGACCTCTCCGGCAGCCCCACCTTCCGCGAGGTGCTGGCCCGCACCCGCGAGGGGACGCTCGAGGCCTTCGCGCACCAGGACCTGCCCTTCGAGAAGCTGGTGGAGGAGCTGCAGCCCGAGCGCAACCTGGGCCACAACCCGCTCTTCCAGGTGATGTTCGTGCTGCAGAACGCGGAGACCGGCGTGCGGATGACGTCGGGCAACTTCGCGCCCCAGCTCAACGTGGGGACGTCCAAGTTCGACCTGACCTTGAGCGCGACGGAGACGGAGGACGGGCTGCTGGCGGTGTTCGAATACAACACGCACCTCTTCGACACGGCGACCATCGTTGCCCTCGCTCGCAACTTCCAGGCCCTCCTCGAAGGCGCCGTCACCTCGCCGGACCGGCGCATCGGTGAACTCCCGCTCCTCGACCCTGACGAGCGGCGGCGCCTGCTCCTGGACTTCCAACGCCCCGTGGATGGACGCGCGGGCACCTTGCTCCTGCATGAGCTGTTCGAAGCCCAGGTGCGGCTGCGCCCGGAGGCGCCCGCGGCGCGGTTCCTCGGGCAGTCGCTGAGCTACCGGGAGCTGGACGCGCGCGCCAACCAGCTCGCGCGGGAGCTGCGCGAGCAGGGCTGTGGACCGGAGGTGTGCGTCGCCCTCTGCATGGAGCGCTCGCTGGAACTCCTCGTCGGGATGCTGGGCATCCTCAAGGCCGGCGCGGCCTTCCTGCCGCTGGATCCGACCTATCCGACGGAGCGCCTGGCCTACATGCTGGAGGATGCCCGCGTGCCGCTGATGCTCACGCAGGAGCGGCTCGCCAGCACCCTGCCTCCGCATGCGGGACGCACCCTGTGCGTGGACTCGGAGTGGCCACGCATCGCCGCCCATCGCGACGACGGCGTGGCGCCGCTGGCGGTGCCCGACAACCTGGCCTACGTCATCTACACGTCGGGTTCGACGGGCCGTCCCAAGGGCGTCCTCGTGCCGCACCGCGGGGTGTCCAGCATGGCCGAGAGCCAGGCCCGCGTCCTGCGGATTGACCCGGGCAGCCGCTTCCTCCAGTTCGCCTCGCTGAGCTTCGACGCGTGCGTCTTCGAGCTGGTCGTCGCCCTGGGTGCCGGCGCGACGCTCTGCCTGGCGCCCCAGGCGGACCTGCTCCCGGGCGCGCCGCTCCTCCAGGTGCTGCGCAACGAACGCATCCACATCCTCCTCCTGCCGCCGTCGTCCCTGGCGGTGCTGCCCGCCGCGGTGCTGCCGGACCTGCGGCTGGTCGTCACCGGGGGCGAGGCGTGCCCCGCGGAGCTGGTGGCCCGCTGGCTCCCGGGCCGCCGCTTCATCAACGCCTATGGCCCCACGGAGGGGAGCATCTGCGCCACCCTCGTGGAGTGCCAGGACGGCACGACGGCGCCGCTGCTCGGAAGCCCCGTCGACAACACGCAGGTCTATGTCCTCGACGCCTGCCTGGAGCCGCTCCCGGCCGGCGTCCCGGGCGAGCTGTACCTGGGGGGCGTGGGCGTGACGCGCGGCTACCTCGGGCGGCCCGACCTCACCGCGGAACGGTACGTGCCGGATCCGTTCCGCGCGGAGCCCGGTGCGCGCATGTACCGCACGGGCGATCGCGTGCGCCGGCTGCCCGACGGCGGCCTCCAGTACCTGGGCCGCGTGGATCAGCAGCTCAAGCTGCGCGGCTACCGCATCGAGGCGGGTGAGATCGAGCACGTGCTGCTGCGCCACCCGGCGCTCCAGGAGGCCGTCGTCGTGGCCCGGCGCGGTCCCTCCGGCGAGCCGCGCCTCGTGGCGTACTGCGTCCCCCGGGACGGCAGGTGGCCGGACGCCGCGGGGCTGCGCGGCTTCCTGCGGGAGTCCCTGCCGGACTTCATGGTGCCGTCCGCGTTCGTGCTGCTCGCCACGCTCCCGCTCACGGGCAGCGGCAAGGTGGACCGGCGCGCGCTGCCAGCGGTCACGGCCGGGGCGCTGGAGTCCCCGGCCGAGTGGGTGGCGCCCCGCACGGAGACGGAGAAGACCCTGGCGCGCATCTGGTGCGAGGTGCTCGAGCTGGAGCGGGTGGGGATCCACGACGACTTCTTTGAGCTCGGCGGGCACTCGCTGCTGGCCACCCGGGTGATGACGCGCGTGAGCACCGCCTTCCATCGGGAGGTCCCGCTGCGCTGGCTCTTCGAGCTGTCCACCGTGGCCCGCCTGGGCGCGGAGCTCGACAAGGGCCACGAGGGGGAGTCCCGGCCTCGCGAGCCGGCCCTGACGCGGGTGGCGCGCGAGGTCGTCACGGTGCCTGTCCGCTCCGACTCGGCGGCTTGAGGGCATCCACCGCAACCAGCAAGGAGGGGTACTTCATGACGGCAGTTGCTTCGTCTTCGTCCGCGGTTCCTGGCACCCGGGAGGCCTTCGTCTTTCCCTGCTCCTTCGCGCAGCGTCGCCTCTGGTTCCTGCACCAGTTCGACCCGGCCAGCTCCGTCTACAACATCCCTTCGCCCATGCGCATCACCGCGCCCCTGGACCTCGCGGCGCTGCGGAGCGCGCTGAATGAGTTGGTGCGCCGCCACGAAGCCCTGCGGACCACCTTCACCACCGTGGACGGCGAGCCCATGCAGGTGGTGGCGCCCACCCAGGCCGTGGACCTGGAGGTCATCGACCTGCGCTCCGTCCCCGCGGAGCAGCGGGAGTCGGAATCCCAGCGGCTCGTGTTCATCGACGCCCAGCGCCCGTTCTCGCTCACGGACGGGCCCCTGCTGCGCACCAGCGTGCTGCGGCTGGGCGACGCGGACTTCGTGCTGCTCCTCACCCTCCACCACATCGTGGCGGATGGCGGATCCATGGGCGTGCTGTTCCGCGAGCTGGGCGTGCTCTACACCGCCTTCAGCCGGGGGCAGTCCTCGCCCCTGCCGGAGCTGCCCCTCCAGTACGCGGACTTCGCGCATTGGCAGCGGCAGCTGCTCCAGGGAGAGGTGCTGGAGGGCCACCTGTCCTACTGGCGCAAGCAGCTCTCCGGTGCGCCGGAGCTGCTGGAGCTCCCCGCGGACCGGCCGCGCCCCGCCGTGCAGTCCTTCCACGGCGGAACGCACCTCCTCACGCTCGACGCGTGGCTGTACGACTCCCTCCGGGTGTTGGGGCAGCGGGAGGGGACGACGCCCTTCATGACGCTGCTGGCGGCCTTCAAGGTGCTGCTCTCGCGCTACACGGGGGAGACGGACATCGTCATCGGGTCGCCCATCGCCAACCGGACGCGGGCGGAGCTGGAGGGGCTCATCGGGCTCTTCGTCAACACGCTCGTGCTGCGCACGGACCTGTCTGGCGACCCGACCTTCCGCGAGCTGCTCGGCCGGATGCGGGAGGTGACGCTGGGCGCGTATTCGCACCAGGACCTGCCCTTCGAGAAGCTGGTGGAGGAGCTCCAGCCGTCGCGCAAGCTCAGCCACAACCCGCTCTTCCAGTTCATGTTCGTCCTGCAGAGCGCCGAGCGCCACGCCAACCCGGGCGCCTCGGGCGGTGGAGCCCCGCCCGTCAACGTCACCACGGGCACGGCCAAGTTCGACCTCACGCTCTCCGTGATGGAGACGGGCCGCGGCGCCCAGGCGCTGTTCGAATACAACACCGACCTCTTCGAGGCGGCGACCATCGCGCGACTGGTGGAGCACTTCCAGCGCCTGCTCGAGGCCATCATCCAGGAGCCGGACCGGCGCCTGTCCGATCTGTCGCTCCTGGGCGAGGACGAGCGCGAGCAGGTGCTCGTCGAGTGGAACGAGACCGCCGTGGAGCGGCCCCGCGACATCGCCCTGCATCGCCTCATCCAGGCGCAGGCGCTCCGCACGCCCGACGCCACGGCGGTCGTCGCCGGGGACGAGCGCCTGACGTACCGCGAGCTGATGGCCCGGGCCCACCGCGTGGCCCACTGGCTGGGGAAGCAGGGCATCGGGCCGCACCCGCTCGTGGGGGTGTGCATGGAGCGCTCGCCGGAGATGGTGGTCGCGCTCGTCGGCATCCTCGTGGCGGGCGGGGCCTACGTGCCGTTGGATCCGGAGTACCCCCGGGAGCGGCTCGCCTTCATGCTGGAGGACGCGGCACCGCCCGTGCTGCTCACCCAGGCGCGGCTCGCCGCGTCCCTTCCGGAGGGCCGCACGCGCGTCGTGTGCCTGGACACGCTCGGGCCCGAGCTCGCCCTCTGTCCCGACGCGTCCCCCGACCTGCCCACGGTCCCCGAACAGCCGGCGTACGTCATCTTCACCTCCGGATCGACGGGGCGCCCCAAGGGGGCCATCAACACGCATGCGGGTGTCACCAACCGACTCCTGTGGATGCAGGAGGAATACCCGCTCGGCGGGAGTGATCGCGTCCTGCACAAGACGCCCACGAGCTTCGACGTCTCCGTGTGGGAGCTGTTCGGTCCGCTCATCGCGGGCGCCACCCTGGTGCTGGCCAAGCCCGGAGGGCAGCGACAGCCGGACTACCTCATCCCGCTGATCATCGAGCAGGGCATCACCGCGGCCCACTTCGTGCCCTCACTGCTCCGGGTGCTCCTGGAGCATCCGGAGTGCGGGCGCTGCACCACGATCCGGCGGGTGATTTCGAGCGGCGAGGCGCTCCCCGCGGACCTGGAGGCGCGCTTCCATTCGCGCCTCGGAGGGGCGGAGCTGCTCAATATGTACGGGCCCACCGAGACGGCGGTGGAGGTGACGGCGTGGGCGTGCCCGCCGGGCGGCAGTGGCGGCAGCGTCCCCATTGGCCGGCCCATCTCCAACACGCAGATCTACCTGCTCGACGCGAGGCTCCAGCCCGTGCCCATCGGGGTGCCCGGCGAGCTCTACATCGGCGGGGTCAACGTCGGGCTCGGCTACCTCCGGCGGCCCACGTTGACGGCGGAGCGCTTCATCCCGGACCCCTTCGGCGGCGTGCCCGGCGGGCGCCTCTACCGCTCGGGGGACCGGGCGCGCTTCCGGCCGGATGGGAACATCGAGTTCCTCGGGCGGCTTGATGATCAGGAGAAGGTCCGCGGCTTCCGCATCGAGCTGGGAGAGATTGAAGCGGTGCTGCGCGGGCACCCGGCGGTGGCCGAGGCGGCCATCGTCACGCGCGAGTACGCCCCCGGCGACAAGCGCCTCGTCGCGTACTTCGTCCCCGACCCGAAGCGCGCGTCCACGCTCCGCGCGCTGCTGCGCTACCAGCGGGAGGGGTTGCTCGGCGACGCTTCGCTCACGGAGCTCCCCAACGGCCTGGCGGTGCTCCAGCGGAGCCAGGGGGAGGCCGCCTTCGTCTACCGCGAGGTGTTCGAGGACGCCGCCTACCTCCGGCACGGCATCACGCTGGACGACGGGGACTGCGTCTTCGATGTGGGCGCGAACATCGGCCTCTTCACGCTCTTCGTCGGCCAGCGCGTCAAGGGCGCGCGGGTCTACGCGTTCGAGCCCATTCCCCGCGTCTTCGACGTGCTGAAGCTCAACGCCGGGCTCTACGACGGAGACGTGCGGCTCTTCAACCTCGGGCTGGCGGACGCGGCCCGGCACGAGACGTTCACCTACTACCCGCACCTGTCCATCCTGTCGGGACGCAAGGCCGACGCCAAGGCGGAGCGCGAGGTCGCCCTCGCGTACGAGCGGTCCCGTTCGCGGGAGCCCGCCGAGGCGCGGCAGGTCCTGGAGGAGGTCGTCACGGAGCGCCTGCGCACCGAGCCCGTGCGCTGCGAGCTGAAGACGCTCTCCCAGGTGATGCGGGAGGCCGGCGTCGAGCAGATCGACCTGCTCAAGATCGACGTCGAGCGGAGCGAGCACGACGTGCTGCTCGGCATCGCGGAGGAGGACTGGTCGCGGATCCGCCAGGTGGTGGTGGAGGTGGAGGACACCGACGGCGCGCTCGCCCGCATCCGGACGCTCCTGGAGCGCCACGGCTACCAGGTGGCCGCCGAGCAGGAGGATGCGCTGCGGGAGACCCGCACGTGGCTCGTCTACGCGACGCGGGCCGGGGCGGCGCGGCGCCGCGCGGAGGTGGAGTCGGTGGACGCGGGCCCCCGCTGGCACGGTCCCGAGCAGCTGCGGTCCGACCTCAAGCGCCACCTGGCCGAGCGCCTGCCGGACTACATGGTGCCCGCGCTCTTCGTCCCGCTGGAGGCGCTGCCGCTGCTGCCCAACGGCAAGCTCGACCGACGCGCGCTCCCGCCACCGGAGGATCAGCTCCCGGGGCTGGGCAACGTGGCCTACGTGGCGCCGCGCAACCCCACCGAGGAGCACCTGGCGCAGCTCTTCCGCGAGCTGCTGCGGCGGGAGCGGGTGGGCATCCATGATCACTTCTTCGAGAGCGGCGGCCACTCGCTCCTGGCGACCCGGCTCCTCTCGCGCATCCGGGAGGCGTACCGGATCACGCTGCCGCTGCGGCGCATCTTCGAGACGCCCACCGTGGAGGGGCTGGCCCGGGCCCTCGCGGAGACCCCGCAGGGCGCCACCGCGGCGCCTCCGCCCATTGAACGCATCGCGCGGCGGGACGCGCCACCGGATGTCTCCCAGCTGTCGGACGACGAGGTCTCGAAGATGCTGGAAGGGCTGATCGCAGAGGGGAAGGTGGTCGGATGAGCGCCACGACGAGTCCGGTCGCCC
Organism: Corallococcus sp. CA053C; assembly: GCF_003611675.1. GTDB lineage: Bacteria > Myxococcota > Myxococcia > Myxococcales > Myxococcaceae > Corallococcus. The sequence continues at coordinate 6,876 of NZ_RAWA01000068.1, read as the reverse complement.
AGCTGTCGCCCGCGGAGAAGCGCGCGCTGCTGGCCCGGCACCTCCAGAAGCAGGGTGGGGCGCGCGGTGGCCTGCCGCTGTCATTCCCGCAGGCGCGGCTCTGGTTCCTGGATCAGTTCGTTCCCGGGGACCCGTCGTACAACATCCCCGTGGCGGTCCGCCTGCCGGGCTGGCTGGACGTCGCGGCGCTGGAGCGGAGCCTCAACGAGATCATCCGCCGGCACGAGTCGCTGCGCACGACCTTCGCGCTCCACGACGGCAAGCCGGTGCAGGTGGTGGCACCGTCGCTGGTGTTGCAGCTGCCCGTCGTGGACCTGCGCTCGACCCCCGAGGAGACGCGCGAGGCGGAGGCGAACCGGCGGGCCTTCGAGGAGAGCCGGCACTCGTTCGACCTCGCGAAGGGGCCGCTCTTGCGCGTGGCCCTGATCAAGCTCAGTGACGTGGACCACCTGTTCGTCGTGGTGATGCACCACATCATCTCCGATGGCTGGTCGATGAACGTCTTCCACCAGGAGCTGTCGGCCCTGTACAGCGCGTACTGCACCGGCCGGCCGTCGCCGCTGCCGGAGCTGCCCGTCCAGTACGCGGACTTCGCGCGGTGGCAGGTGGGGTGGCTCCAGGGCGACGTGCTCCAGAAGCAGCTGGCGTACTGGCGCTCCCAGCTCCGTGGCCTGCCGCCGCTGCTGGAGCTGCCGACGGACCGGCCCCGTCCCACGTTCCAGAGCACGCGCGGCGCGATGCACCTCTTCTCCCTGGAGGCGTCGCTGAGCGAGGGCCTGCTCGCGCTCAGCCAGCGCGAGGGCGTCACGCTGTTCATGGTGGTGCTCGCGGCCTTCAAGACGCTGCTCCTGCGCGTCACCGGCGAGCGGGACTTCGCCGTCGGCTCGCCCATCGCCAACCGGACGCGTCCGGAGCTGGAGGGGCTGATCGGCTTCTTCGTCAACACGCTCGTGCTGCGCACGGACCTCGCTGGGGACCCCACGTTCCGGGAGCTGCTCGGGCGCGTGCGCGAGGTGACGCTGGGGGCGTATGCGCACCAGGACCTGCCCTTCGAGAAGCTGGTGGAGGAGCTGCAGCCCGAGCGCAACCTGGGCCACAACCCGCTCTTCCAGGTGATGTTCGCCCTGCAGAACCTCGGCGCGCACGAGCGCACCGCGCGGAGCTCCGCGCCCCCGCGCGAGGCGCCGGTCATCTCGAACGGCACCGCGAAGTTCGACCTGACGCTGTCCCTCTTCGAGACCGGCCACGGCGCGCAGGGCTCGCTCGAATACAACACGGACCTGTTCGACGCGGAGACCGCCAGCCACCTCGTCGAGTGCTACCAGTACCTGCTCCGCGACATCGTGGCGCATCCCGACCGGCGCCTCTCCCGGCTGTCCCTGCTGGGCGACGTGCAGCGCCGCGAGCTGGCGCTGGGCTGGAGCGGACCGCCCGAGACCTCCCCGGAAGCGGGGGACCTTCGCGCGCTCATCGCAGGCCATGCGGCGCGCACGCCCGACGCCGTGGCCGTGAGCAGCGGCGCGGAGTCCGTCAGCTATCGCGAGCTTGACCGCCGCGCCAACCAGCTCGCCCACCACCTGGTGGCGCTGGGCGTCCGGCCCGAGACGCCGGTGGGCCTCTTCCTCGAACGCTCGGTGGACCGGGTGGTGGCGCTGGTGGGCGTACTGAAGGCAGGCGGCGTCTGCGTGCCGCTCGACCCCTCGGAGCCGCCGTCGCGCCTGGGGCCCGTGATGGACGACGCAGGGGCTCCGTTGCTCCTCACCGAGGAGCGGCTGCGGGCGCGCCTCCCTCCGTCCTCCGCGCGGGTCGTGGCGCTGGAGTCCCTCCGCGAGGGCTGCGAGGATCCGCCGGCCGTGGAGGTCCACGCGGACAGCCTGGCCTGCCTCCTGTACCGGCCGGGCCCCGAGGGCGCGCCGCTGGGCGTCCAGCTGTCGCATGCGGCGCTATGCCACGCGGCGGTCGGCGCGGGCTTTCGCCTCACCGGAGCGGACCGCGTGGCCCACGTGTCGGGCTTCTCCGACGATGCCGCGTGTGTCGAACTCTTCGGAGCGCTCGCGGTGGGGGCAGGGGTGGTGCTCTTCCCGGGCGGCGCCGCGCTGCCTCCGCGCAAGGCCGCCACGCTGCTGCGTGACCAGGGCGTCACCGTGCTCTTCGCTTCGGCCTCGACGCTGGAGCGCCTGGCCCGCGAGTTCCCGTGGGCCCTGCGAGCGCCCCGGCTCCTGCTGTGTGACGACGCCCCCGCGGCCCTCCAGCGACTGGCGGAGACGCTGAAGCCGGAGGTCCGCGAGAAGGTGCTCTGCGTCCAGGCGGTGACGGAGGCCGGTGGCTACCCCGTGGGCCAGCCGCTGGATGCGATCCTCCCCGGCGAGTCCAGGGTCTTCGTGGGACAGCCCGGCGAAGGCATGCGGCTCCAGTTGCTCGACACGAACCTGGAGCCGGTGCCCCCGGGGGCCATCGGCGAGCTCTACCTCGGCGGAGAGGCGCTGGCCCGCGGCTATCACCACCAGCCCGAGCGGACGGTGGCCGCGTTCATCCTCGATCCCCACTCGCGGCAACCGGGCGCGCGCCTGTACCGCACGGGGGACCTGGCCCGACGCCTGGACGATGGCAGCCTTGTGTCCTGCGGGCGCCGCGACGGGCGCATCCTGCTGCGGGGCAGCCGCGTCGATCGGGCGGAGCTGGAGGCGGCGCTCCACCGTCATCCGGGCGTACGCGAGGCGGCCGTCGTGGTGCGCGACCCGCCCCGCGTGCGCGAGCGCGGGCTCGTCGCCTTCACCGTCGCCGCCGACGGCCACGTCCTCACGGAGGGCGAGCTGCGCTCCTTCCTGAAGGAGTGGTTGCCAGAGGCCTTGATCCCGGTGTCGTTCACCGTCCTGGAAGCGCTCCCGCGCACGCCCGGGGGCGCGGTGGATCATCGCGCCCTGCGCGACCGGGCCGGTGCCAGCGACGCCACGCGCGGCCCCGCGCCGGCCTACGTGGCGCCGCGCAACTCCACCGAGGAGCGGCTGGCGCGCATCTGGATGCAGGTGTTCGGCAGCGACCGCGTCGGCATCCATGACAACTTCTTCCGGCTCGGCGGCCACTCCCTCCTGGCGACCCAGGTCGTCGCCCGCGTGGCGGAGTCCTTCCAGGTCTCGCTGCCGCTGCGTCAGCTCTTCGAGTTGCCCACCATCGCGGAGCTGGGGAAGGCCATCGACCAGCTCGCGCCGCAGGAGGAGACGGCGAAGGGCCCGCGCCTCGTGCCCGTGGGGAGGGATCAGCCCCTCCCGCTCTCCTTCGCCCAGCAGCGCCTCTGGTTCCTGGATCAATTCGAGCCGGACAGCGCGTTCTACAACATCCCCTTGTCGGTGCGGCTGCCGGGCCCGCTCGACGTCCCCGCGCTCCGGGAGGCCCTCCAGGCCCTGGTGCGCCGCCACGAGTCCCTGCGCACCACCTTCGAAGTCGTCCAGGGACAGCCCGTCCAGCGCATCACGCCGTCGCTGACGCTGGCGCTGCCGGTGGTGGACCTGCGCGAGCTACCAGAGGCCGCCCGCGAAGCCGAGGCGCACCGGCTGGCCCACGAGGAGGCCCGGACGCCCTTCCAGCTCCAGCAGGGGCCGCTGCTGCGCACCCGGCTCCTCACGCTCGGTGACACGGAGCAGCTCCTGCTGCTGACCCTCCACCACATCATCTCCGATGGCTGGTCCGTGGAGGTGCTGCTGCGCGAGCTGGGCGTGCTCTACACCGCCGCGCAGGCGGGCCAGCCGTCCCCCCTGCCAGAGCTGCCCATCCAGTACGCGGACTTCGCCGTCTGGCAGCGCCAGTGGCTCTCGGGGCCCGTCCTGGAGGAGCAGCTGAGGTACTGGAAGCAGCAGCTGGAGGGCGCGCCCGCCGTCCTCGAACTCCCCACGGATCGGCCACGTCCACCGGTCCAGGTCTTCCGCGGCGGACTGCATTCGTTCTCACTGCCGGGAACGCTCGTCGCTCCGCTCAAGGCGCTCTGCGAGCGGGAGCAGGTCACCCTGTTCATGACGCTGCTGGCGGCGTTCAAGACGCTGCTCCACCGCTACACCGGCCAGGAGGACCTCATCGTCGGCACGCCCATCGCCAACCGGACGCGTCCGGAGCTGGAGGGGCTGATCGGCTTCTTCGCCAACACGCTCGTGCTGCGAACGCGCCTGTCGGGAGGCTCAAGCTTCCGGCAGCTGCTCGCGCAGGTCCGCGAGGTGACGCTCGGGGCGTATGCGCACCAGGACATCCCGTTCGAGAAGCTGGTGGAGGAGCTGAAGCCCGAGCGCGACCTGGCCTACAGCCCGCTCTTCCAGGTGATGTTCGCGCTCCAGAACCTGGGCCGGTCGCTCCCCGAAGGCGGGGCTCCCGCGGACGCGGCCGCGCCAGTGCCCGGCACGGGGGCGGCGAAGTTCGACCTGACCGCCTTCCTCCTCGAGGACACCTCCGGCCTCCAGGCGGGCTTCGAGTACAACTCCGACCTGTTCGACGCCGGGACGGTGGCGCGGATGGCGGCGCACTTCGAGAACCTGCTGGCCGCCGTGGTGGCGGAGCCGGACCGCCCGCTGTCGACGCTGCCCGTCCTCTCGCAGGCGGAGCTGCTGACGCTCGCGGACTGGAACGCGACCCACGCGTCCTTCCCGGAGCGCTGCGTGCACCGGCTCTTCGAGGACCAGGCCGCGCGCACGCCCGACGCCGTGGCGCTCCGCTTCGAGGGAGCGACGCTGAGCTACGGGGAGCTGAACGCCCGCGCCAACCGCTGGGCGCACCGGCTCCAGGCGCTCGGGGTGCGGCCGGACACGCGCGTGGGCCTCTTCCTGGATCGGTCGCTGGAGATGGTGGTCGCCGTCCTCGCGGTGCTCAAGGCGGGAGGCGCCTACGTCCCGCTGGATCCCGGCTACCCGCGGGCGCGACTCGCCTCCATGTTGGAAGACGCGCGCGCGCCCCTGCTGCTCACCCACGCGCGGCTCGGGGACCGGCTGCCCGCGGGCGAGGCCCGGGTCCTGATGCTCGACGGCGAGGAGGACCTCGGGGCGCGCGAGGACAACCCCACCTCCGACACGACGCCGGGGCACCTGGCCTACGTCATCTACACGTCAGGCTCGACGGGCCGGCCCAAGGGGGTGGCGATGGCGCACCGGCCCCTGGCCAACATGCTGCACTGGCAGAACGGCCGCTCCACGCTGCCCGCCGGTGCGCGGACGCTGCAGTTCGCGTCGCTGAGCTTCGACGTGTCGTTCCAGGAGGTGTTCTCGACGCTGACGACCGGCGGCACGCTGGTGCTCGTGCGCGAGGAGCTGCGGCGTGATCCGGAAGCCCTCTGGGCGCTGCTCCGCAAGGAGGGCGTGCACCGGCTCTTCCTGCCGTACGTCGCGCTCCAGCAGCTCGCCGAACAGGCGCGGGACCTGCCCGTGCTGCCCACGACCCTCCGCGAGGTCATCACGGCCGGCGAGTCGCTCCAGGTGACGCCGCGGATCGCCGGGCTGTTCGCGCGGTTGGGCTGCGCGCTCTACAACCAGTACGGCCCCACGGAGAGCCACGTCGTCACCGAGCTGGCGCTCACGGGACCGTCGAGCGGCTGGCCCGCGCGTCCCTCCATCGGCCGCCCCATCCCCAACGTCAGCATCCACCTGCTGGACGCGCACCTGCAGCCGGTGCCCGTGGGCGTGGCGGGCGAGCTCTACATCGGGGGCGTGGCGCTGGCACGCGGCTACCTCGACCGGCAGGACCTCACCGAGGAGCGCTTCATCGTGGATCCGGGTGGCGGTCCTGACGGCAGCAGGCGCCTGTATCGCACCGGCGATCGCGCGCGCTACCTGCCGGACGGGAAGATCGACTTCCTCGGGCGCACGGATGATCAGCTCAAGCTCCGGGGCTTCCGCGTCGAGCCGGGAGAGATCGAAGCCGCGCTGCGCACCCACCCCGACGTGAGCGAGGCGGCGGTGGTCGCCTGGAAGGAAGACACGGGCGGGTGGCGGCTGGTCGCGTATGTCCAGCCGGGCCCCGGCGCTTCGCCCACGCCGCACGTGCTGCGAACGCACCTGGCGGGTTCGCTGCCGGAGCACATGCTTCCCTCGGGGTTCATGGTGCTGGCGTCCCTGCCGCGCACGCCCAGCGGGAAGCTCGACCGGCGAGCACTGCCACGGCCGTCCGACCTGCCCGCGGCGACCGCGGCCGCGTTCGTCGCGCCCGGCACCCCCACGGAGGAGGCGCTCGCGAGGATCTGGGCCGAGCTGCTGCGGCTCGAACGCGTGGGACGCCATGATCACTTCTTCGAGCTCGGTGGCCACTCGCTGCTCGCCACGCGGGTCATCTCCCGCATCCGCGAGGACCTGCGCGTCGAACTCCCGCTGCGCCGCATCTTCGAATCGCCCACCCTCGAAGGGCTGTCCCTGGCCGTCGTCCAGGCCCGGGTCGAACAGGAGAGCGAAGCGGAGGCGGCGCTCCTGCTGAGCGAGCTGGATTCACTCTCCGACGACGAGGCGCGCGCGCTGCTCTCCGAAGGGGAGCACCGGCGGTAGGACTCCCTGCACCCGGAAGCCCAGGCGCGGAGTGGGGGACGACGGACAGACGGGCCAGGGGCCCCTGGCACACCTGCCAGGGGCTCGGGTCCAGTGGGCAACCGTGACCGGAGCATCTCGCGTGCGCCGTCAGGCGCTTGGAGGTATGCCCAGCCACTCAAGTCACCGCCGCATTCCCCAGGTCATCCCATGCCCACCGCTCCCACTTCCCCCCAAGAGTTGACGCTCGACCCCGAGGATTGGGAGGCGTTCCGCAAACTCGCGCACCGGATGGTGGACGACACGCTCGAGCACCTGGCGACGCTGCGCGCGCAGCCCGCGTGGCAGCCGATGCCCGCCGGGGTGCGCACGAGCCTGGAGGAGGAGC
>NZ_RAWA01000689.1 GCF_003611675.1 Corallococcus sp. CA053C | reverse complement strand
CTGTGGACGCGGGGCTGGGTGCTGCCGCACTGGCCGGACGCGCCCGCCGCCGCGCTGGAGGGACTGTCGGGCAACGTGGTGCGCATGGCGGGGACGGCCTCCGGGCTCGCGCTGCTGTGCGCGGTCCTGGCGTGGCGGCCGCGGTGGGGCACGGGGCTGGTGGTGCTCCAGGGCGTGGCGCTCTTCCTGGAGAACGGGCCGCTCTACCAGGTGTCACCGGCGGAGATCCTGGAGACGCCGCCTCCGTTCGTGGAGCGGATCCGCGCGTCCGTGCCGGCGGGGGAGCCCGTGCGCGTGCAGACGGTGGTGAAGGGCTACGGCGCGCCACCGCTGCCGGGATACGAGTTCAAGGACCGGCTGAGCCTGGCGCAGATGGTCGTGCTCGCGCCGGACACGCAGGTGTTCTGGGACCTGGAGAGCGCGGGCGGCTACCTGCCCGGGGAGAGCGTGCGGGTGCGCCGGCTGCAAGGGGATCAGCGTCGCTGGTTCTGGGAGCTCGCGCCGCGCCTGTCCACGCGCTTCACGCTGGCGCGCACGATGGAGCTGACGTCGGGGCTGCCGCCGGGAGCGCGCGTGGCGGCGGAGGACGCGCTCTTCGGGGTGACGCTGGTGGCGCATCCGGAGGCACCCGAGCGGATCCACCTGGCGCGGCCGGAGTGCGTGGCCACGCCCGACGAGGCCCTGCGGCGGATGAAGGCGCCCGAGCTGCCGCCGCGCGACGTCGCCATCGTGGAGTGCGTGACGCCGCTGCCGCTCGAGCCCGTGTCCGGCACGGGGACGGTGCGGGTGGCCCGTGAGTCCCCGGAGCGCTTCAGCGTGGACGTGGAGGCCGCCGCGCCCGCGGTGCTGGTGATCAACGACGCGTATCAGCCTGGCTGGACCGCGACGCTGGATGGCGAATCCGTTCCCATCCTCCCCGCCAACGTGGCGGTGCGCGCGGTGGCGGTGCCGGCGGGGCGGCATACGGTGAGCCTGCGCTACCGGACGCCGGGACTCGTCGCGGGGCTGTGGGTGGGCCTGCTGACGCTGGGCGCGCTGGGCGCCGCGATGGCGGTGTCTCGGCGGCGAGATTCGCGGGCGTCACGCGGGCGGTGAAAAGCAGGAGGTCCGCCCCGGAAGTGCGCGGCGATGCGGTCCGGACTCTTCACGCACCTGGTGAATGCATGATGGCCCGCCCCGGAAGTACGCGGCCGATGCGATTCGCAGGCGCGTCGCGCACGGGGTGAAAGCAGGACGGCCCGCCCCGGAAGTGCGCGGCGATGCGGTCCGGGCGCTTCGCGCGGGCGGTGAAAACAGGACGGCCCGCCCCGGAAGTGCGCGGGAGCGGGCCGTCGGTGTCCGTGCATCAGGGGACGCGGATCACCCCGTGGGGACGGCGACCCTGGCGCGGGACTCGCGCTGGGACGCGGCGAGGGCGGAGCGCTGCAACCACCCGGCGAGCCCCAGCATCGCGAGCCCCGAGGTGCGCAGCGTGCGCAGCAGCTCCACCACCTCGGTGGGATTGCCGGGCAGCACCATCGCCAGCCACTCGCGCGCGTCGTACACGAGCCACACCGCGCCGGACACACCCATGGCCCACCACACCCAGGCCAGCCGTCCACCCCGCAGCATGTACGCGACGCGCAGGATGGGCGCGACGAGCAGGATGGTCGTCATGTCCGCCAGCGTGGAGGCGAGCGCGATGACGGCCGTGCACGTGGCCGCGAAGCCCTTGCCCAGGTGCCCCATCGCCGTGACGAGCGCCGGCCCTCCCACCGCCAACGCGCACACCGCCGCGACCGCCCACAGCAGCGTCGCGCGGGAGCTGGGCGGCGGCTCCAGGCCCGACTGCCGGTAGGTGCGCGCCAGCAGCACCAGCGCGAACGTGGTGCTCACGTTCGCGAGCACGACCACCACCATGCGGACCGGCAGCAGCGGTGAGTCGACGAACGGCACGTCCGGCACCGCGTGCATCCAGTAGCTGCGCAGCGCCGTGCTGACGAGCGACAGGAACGCGCCCGCCGTCAGCAGGCCCCACACGCGCCGCAGGTAGTCGCCCGGCGCGAACGACAGCGTCGCCGCCACCGTGCCCGCCACCGCGAGCAGGCCCACGGCCCAGCCCGCCACGTCGCCTGTCAGCGACAGCCGGTGCGCGTCCTGGAGGAACGTGGCCGCCGCGAACAGGTGCACGACCTGGAGTACCGCCACGGCGCCCAGCCAGGGAGCCACCGACCCGGAGGCGCGGCCCGGGGAAGGGGAGGGACTCATCGCAGCTTCTCCATGGCCGTCGTGAACTCCGTGAGGATGACCTTCGTGTGCAGGGCACCGATGAACGTGTTGAGCATGGGCTTGAGGCCCTCCAGCAGCTGCGGGAGGTCCTGCAGGCCCACCTGTTCGGGCGGGCGCTTCAGGGTCCGCAGCGAGGCGGTCTGGATGGCCATCTTCGCGGTGAAGCCGCCCAGCAGCGGCTCCAGGTGGCGGATCAACACGTCCTGCCAGCCGGAGGAAGGGGAGGGGGTGG
>NZ_RAWA01000688.1 GCF_003611675.1 Corallococcus sp. CA053C | reverse complement strand
CTTCGGGCGTGGGTGGCGCCACGGGAGCCGCGCCGGTGGGGCCGGGCCGGAGGGTGTCACCCGCAGGAGGCGCCTTCATCGGCGTGGGAGGGGACACCTCCTCCGCCTGGAAGAGGCCCATCTTCCAGGCGAGTCCCACGCCCAGCACGGTGAGGAGCACCGTGCCCAGCACGAGCAGGAGGAGGACGCGGGAGCGCCGGGGCGGCGGTTGGGAGGCTTCGTCGAAGGTATCGGGCCCGTCGTCGAAGTCGTCGTCGGGGACGTGCAGGGCCTTCCGGGGCGTCCGGCGCGGCGCCTGGAAGCCGACGGTGGACTCGTCGTCATCCGGATCCGGGGAGCGGGTGGGCGTCGGATCCGTGAGGCTCATCCCGGACATGCCCGGGTCGGTGCTGAAGTGCTCTTCGTCCTCGGGCGACGGACGCGGCGGCGCGCGGAGGTTCCGGGGCCCCGGGTTCGAGGGGGGGGAGGACGCGCCCGAACGCCGCGGGCCCGGAGGTTGTGACGTGCGCCCGTCATCACCCGCGGGCACGTTCATGCGACGGGGGCCCGAAGCCAGCGGCTCCGAGCGGCCGTCGTCACTGGAGGGGATCCCCATACGACGGGGACCGGAGGACAGCGGCTCGGAGCGACCGTCATCGCCGTAGCGACGCGGGGCCGGTGCGGGCGGCGGGGTCAGGTCCTGTCGCGGGTGGGGAGGCGTGCGTCGCGGTGAGGGCGGAAACGGATCCCCATCCTCTTCCACGGAACCGCGCGCCATGGCCACGCCCGGCGACGACGAGCGACGCGAGCGCGAGGCCTCCGCCGCGGGCGTCGAGCGCGAAGGCGGCTCCGCGACGCCACTCCGCCGCACCGGCAGGGGCGCGGGCACGGGCCCCCGGGGCCGGCGCGCGCGCAGCGGCACGGTGGAGTCGGCGTCTTCGTCCTCGTCCTCCAGCATGGGTTCGAGGTAGCGCGGCGAAGGCGGAGGGGCGCCGGGCATCGTCCCGACGGCGGTGGACTCGTCGTAGTCCTCGTCCTCGTCGGTGCCCGTGGGCAGCTCGCGCGGCAGCGCCATCTGCGTCTCGGGTTCGCCCTCCTCCGCGTCGTAGGCGCGCAGCGCCGCGGCCTCATGCGTGGGCCGGCGCGAGGGAGGACGCGCCACGAGCCCCGCGGGCGTCATCGGCGAGGAGCCCATCCGGGACGGCGGCGCCCCGGCTCCATACGCCGCATCCCCCAGTGGCAGGGTGCGCGCGCCGGTGTCCGCGAGCCCCGGCAGGGGAATCGTGCGCGAGGCCGTGTCCTCCACGTCGGGGAGCGGCAGCGTCCTCGCGGCGGTGTCCTCCACGTCGGGGACCGGCGGGGGCGACGGGCGCAGGGGCGGCAGCGGGAGGGTGGCGTCGTGCCGGCCCGCGCGCTTGGCCGGGGGGATGTGCAGCACGGTGCGCTCGTCGGCCTCGCCCAGCAGGCGCGCGATGTACTGGGAGATGTCCGTGCTCTGCTTGAGCACGCCCGAGGTGAGGAACGCCTCCAGGTCCGTGCGCACGGCGGACGCACGCTGATAGCGCAGGTTGCGGTCCTTCAGCAGGCACCGCATCACGATGCGCGACAGCTCCTCCGGATAGTCGGGGCGCACCAGGTGCGGCGGGGGCGGCTCCTCGTAGCGGATGGCGTAGAGGATCCCCTCCGTGGTGGCCCGGTGGAAGGGCTGCTTGCCGGTGGTGATCTCATACAGCATCACCCCGAGCGCGTAGATGTCCGCCCGGTGGTCCAGCCGCTCCTGCATGATCTGCTCGGGCGACAGGTAGAGGAACTTCCCCTTGATGACGCCCGGCTTGCTGCGCTCCATGAACGCGCCGGCCTTGGCGATGCCGAAGTCGACGAGCTTCACGCGCCCGTCGTAGGAGATCATCACGTTCTGCGGACTGACATCCCGGTGGATCAGCTCCAACGGACGGCCATCCACGCCCCGGCTGAAGTGCGCGTGATCCAGGCCCGCGGCGATGTACGCGCAGATGCGCGCCGCGACCCCGTAGGGCATGGAGGCGCCGTACTTGGCCTCCTCCAGGAGCACGCGGCGCAGGTCGACGCCCTCCACGTACTCCATGCAGATGAAGATGTTGTCGCCCTCCTTCCCCAGCTCGTGCACCTGCACGACGTTGGGGTGGTGCAGCTGGGCGGCGATGCGCGCCTCGTCCAGGAACATCTGGACGAACTCCGGCTCCTCGGAGAGGTACGGGAGGATCCGCTTGATGACCACCAGCTCCGGAGACGGCGGCTTGTGCGCCAGGAACAGCTCCGCCATCCCGCCCAGCGCGAGGCGCTTGATGAGCAGGTACTTTCCGAACGGGGTGGCCGTCTGGGGCGAGCTCAAGGGAGTGGAGGTGCGTCCGCGGGTGGTACGGTGAACTTTTTCCAGAGCCTACTGCAATCCGGGCCCGGGGGAGCGGGCCGACCCGCCGGGTGTCGACTCTAGGCACCCCGGCCGCCGCACGCGAACTTTCAGGCCCCGCCCTGCCCCCCAAAAAC
>NZ_RAWA01000687.1 GCF_003611675.1 Corallococcus sp. CA053C | reverse complement strand
GCGAAGGCGGACCTCGCGGCCTTCGGGCGCACGCCGTCGGACGCCACGCCCCGCGAGGTCTCCGCGTTCCACGCCTTCTGGGAAGGCATCCCGGCGGAGCGCCAGCTCTCGTTCCTCGGCGCGCTGTACGTGCTGGAGGGCGTGGCGCGGCACCTCGGGGGCGACACACGCCAGGGGTTGGGGCGGCTCGGCCTGGACAGGACGCGGGCGCGCTTCCTGCTCGTGCACCTGGACGTGGATGTGGAGCACGGCGCGCGGGCCCAGGCGCTCTGCGAGTCGCTCGGTGCGCACGGCCCCGAGCCCCTGCTGGACGGCGCGCGCCAGGCGGCGGACTTCTGGGTGGCCCTCCATCGCCGGGCGCTCGCGGAGGCATAGGCCGGGCCCCCGCAGGCCCGCCAGGGTCGAGCCCCTCCCCGAGTCTGGATAACGAGGAGTACGGGACTTGAACCCGTAGGCAGGGCGAAAGGAAAGTGGGTCAGGCTTCTTCGTCGGGGAGGAGCGTGTGGAGTAGCTCATCGTCAGGACTGAGCGGGCGCCAGCCAGCGGGTGGTGGGTCGGCAAGAAGAGCATCGCCGGCCCGCCTTACACGTTCCTTATGCGTTTCTGGCGTAAAGCCGGTCCATAAGCCGAGTGCCTTGGCGACTTTGAATCGGTTGGCGTCGTCGAGCACGCTCGGCCAACCACTGGGTAGGCACTCGGCCAGTTCGCGCACGAGCTGTCCGCGAACCAAGCGCGTGAGCTGCTTGCTCCGCTCTGCCTCGGCAACGAGCCCACTGAAAACCTGCACCCCAGCGATCTCGCCCTCTCCTAGCTCCGCAGCAAGCTTCACGAGTGAGGCGGTCGGGTGCGCCTCAGCAAAAGCGGTCAGGGAGTCATAGCCGCGCTCGCGAACTCTCTCGTACAAGCGGACCTTCCAGTTGCAGTCCCATGGATTTCTGGCGGTCATCGACTGCTCCCCAAGACGAAATTCATCGGGATGTAGTAGCGCTCCATGGTCACGGCGACGATGTCCAGGATCTCGTTTCTCGTCAACATCCGGCCGGCTTTGGTCTCCGCGTCGTGCAAGACCTCCATGATCATCCGGTTCCACTCACCGGGCCATGTGCGCCCCAGCTTCCAGTTCCCCCCGCCGTGAATGGCCTCGTGATGTGCCTGCTCCATCCGGACGCAGAATTGATCGATGTCCATGGCGCCCTTGAAGCCGCGCCGCTCGAACCACTCGCGGTGCTCCTGCGGTAGCACATGGTGCTTGGGGGCGTCCGACATGCCCGCCCCCGACCTGCCCGTCACCTGCATGCCGCGCACTTCGGGGCTGTCCCCCAGCGCTTCGCGCACGCCCTTGGGTAGGTCCTGGTGCGCCTGGGCCATCGTGACCTGTCCGCCCTGAATGAGGACGGCCGCGCCGACGGCAGGCATGGAGATGACGCCCGCCTGCACGAGCCTTCGCATCATCTCCACCCACTCGGCGGAGACCACCAGTCGCGAGCCCACCATGACGCCGCCTGAACTCATTGCCAGGCCCACGCCGAGCGCCGCAGGGGCCGAGGGCGGCACGCGTGGCAGGGCCATCTTCATCGTGGAGATCATCGTGACCATCTCCACTGCCTGCATCGCCGCGATGACCTGCCCACCAAGCTTCAGGGTCTCGCGGGTCTCTCGTTGGAGTGTGTCGAATTCACGCGTCAGCTTCCCCATCAGCTCGGGCATCGCGGTGGTCGCTGCCTCCACCCGCTCCGGGTCCAGTGAGGCGAGGTCCGTCAGCGTGGGCTCCATCATCCCCTGCACGCGATGAAGGTCCACGAAGAGCTTCTCGGCACTGCACATGGGGCAGTGACGGAGCACGGCGTCCGCGAGGTGCAGGAAGTCCACCCAGGTGGCCAAGAGGAGCGTCCCGAACTGAGCCGCCTGGAGCTTCGGCCCTGTCATGCGTAGCAGGCCCAGCTCCATGTCCGTGTCGCCAACCTCGGAGGCCGCTTCCGTCAATGTGGTGGCGCTCCCAAGCGCGCCATGAAGCCACGTCACTTGCTTGGAGCCCTGGTCGAGGTAGCGCGTGAAGACGCCGGTCAGGCTCCAGCCCCAGAGGTCCGGAGGACGGGCCGCCAGCTTGCTGAACGCGGCCTCGACGCGGGTCAGGGAGCCCTTCACGTCTTTCGTCGCGTCGAGGACTGCCTGCCGCGTCAATGCATTGCTCCGGCCCCCGCCCCCGACAGCGCTGTCTCCCACGGCGGTCACGTCGTCACGCGGCTGCTGGCGGCGCAGGAGCCGTTGCTCGGGCCCAGCAAGAGCGCGCGGGAGGAAGTTCTGGGCGCGCGGGGACTCATCGCTCGGGGGTTCCCCCCAGGTGGGCGACGAGGCTTCGCGCGGTGCGTAGCTCAAGTTTCGGCCACGCCCAGGCGCTTGCGACACGGAGGCGCATCCAGTGGCCATCAGAACCAGGGCCAGCACCAGGGCATCAGCGCGCATTGTCCACCCCCAGGCCCACCGAGGCGAACACCCCAGGCCGCAGCGTCCCCTCCGGCGTGGGGAAGAGCAGCGTGCCGCCCGTCCC
>NZ_RAWA01000686.1 GCF_003611675.1 Corallococcus sp. CA053C | reverse complement strand
GGGGCGGGGGACACGGCGGGGTTCACCTCCGGAGGCCGGTGGGTGATATCCACGTCCTGACGATGAAATCCATTCGCATCTCCCAGCTCCTCGAGGACGAGGGCCACGACCTGCGCCTCACCCTGATGGCGGGCTCCCAGGGCCTGAAGCGCACGGTGGACTCCTCGCGCATCCAGAAGCCGGGCCTGGCGCTGGCGGGCTTCACCGAACACCTGCACCCCCACCGCGTCCAGGTCTTCGGCAACACGGAGATCTCCTACCTGGCCACCCTGCCGGAAGAGGGACAGCGCGCCTCGCTGGCCAAGCTCTTCGGCGAGGAGGACCTGGCGTGCGTCGTGGTGACGAAGGCGCTGGACGCCCCCAAGGCGCTGGTGGACGCGTGCGAGGCGGCGGGCCTGTCGCTGATGAAGACGCCGCTGCTCTCCAGCGAGTTCATCCAGCGCGTGCAGATGTTCCTGGAGGACGCGCTCACGGAGTCCAGCAGCCTGCACGGCGTGTTGATGGACGTCTTCGGCGTGGGCATCTTGCTGTTGGGCAAGAGCGGCATCGGCAAGAGCGAAATCGCGCTGGACCTGGTGATGCGGGGCCACCGGCTGGTGGCGGACGACATCGTGGACGTCACCCGGAGGAAGGGGGCCGTCTACGGCGCGGGCAACCCGGTCATCAAGCACCACATGGAGATTCGCGGCCTGGGCATCATCAACATCAAGGACCTCTTCGGAGTGTCCGCCGTCCGGGAACAGAAGAAGATTGAGCTTGTCATCGAGTTGCAGGAGTGGGATCCGCACCAGGAGTACGACCGCCTGGGCGTGGAGGACAAGCATCTGCAGATTGTCGGCGTGGACATCCCCTTGTCCGTTGTCCCCGTGCGTCCCGGACGCAACATGGCCACCATTGTCGAGGTGGCCGCGCGCAACCAGTTGTTGAAGCTTCAGGGCCACCACTCGGCGCGGGAGTTCGCCGAGCGACTCAATCGAGCCATCGCCCAGGGGGCGATGCGCCGCAATCTGGGAGAAGAGGTCGAGTGACCGCCGCCCCTGCGAAGCAGATCATCGTCATCACCGGCATGTCCGGATCCGGAAAGTCCACCGCCATCCGCGCGCTGGAGGACGCCGGGTTCTTCTGCATCGACAACCTGCCGGTGCTCCTGTTGCCCAAGCTCACGGAGCTCGCGGGCGGCGGCAACATCGAGCGCATGGCGTTGGTGATGGACGTGCGCGAGGGCATCTTCCTCAAGGACGCCCCCCGCGTGCTGGCCGACGTGCGCCGAGCGGGCCACCAGGTGGACGTGCTCTTCCTGGACTCCAGCGACGACAGCCTCCTGCGCCGCTTCAGCGAGACGCGCCGCCGCCATCCGCTGGCCCCCGAGGGCACGGTGGCGGAGGGCATCCGCGCGGAGCGTGAGGCGCTCAAGGACCTGCGCGAATTGGCGGATCAGGTCATCGACTCGTCGGCGCTGAACGTCCACGACCTGAAGCGCATGGTGCAGGGGCGCTTCAGTCCGGAGCCGACGACGGGCCCCAGCCTGTCCATCATGTCCTTCGGCTACCGGTACGGGGTGCCGCCGCAGGCGGACCTGGTGTTCGACGTGCGCTTCCTGCCGAACCCGTACTTCGTGCCGGAGTTGAAGGGGCTCACGGGCAAGGTGCCGAAGGTGTCCGCGTACGTGCTGGACCGGGACGAGACGCAGCAGTTCCTGGACAAGGTCGTGGACCTCTGCCGGTTCCTGTTCCCGCGCTACCAGAAGGAGGGGAAGGCGTACCTCACGGTGGCGCTGGGGTGCACGGGCGGCAAGCACCGCTCGGTGGCGCTGGCGGCGGAGATGGTGCGCAGGCTGTCGGAGGACTACGGCCGCGTGCAGCTCTGGGACCGGGACATCGAGAAGGAGTAGGGCTTTGAGCCCGGCGCGCTTCAGTGCCGGGTGTCCGTCACCGGGGTGAAGCGCGCGCCGGTGACGCGTTCCTTTTCGAGCGCGTCCTTCACGACCTCGGAGACGACGAGGGTGACGGGCCAGCCCCAGGGGCGGAACACGCGGGCGCGGCCCACCTTCGTCGGGTCGATGCGAAGGCCCTGGACGGAGCGGTACTGGCCCACGCGAGCGGGCAGGCCGTCCGCGGGGCTGTAGCGGCGCACCTCCAGGCACGCGGCTTCGTCCACGCAGCGGATGAGGCGCGTGGCGACGAGGAGGAAGTACGGCTCCCGCTGGCCCTCGATGGTGACGGGGAGCAGCTGCACGTCATTGGGGGCGAGGCGCTCGAAGACGGCGGCCACGCGCGGGTGCACCACGGGCGTGAGGCCCGCGCCGGCGAGGGAGAAGTCCAGCGGGGGCCAGCGGGCCTCGTTGGGGATGTGCATGGGCCCGTCGACGGAGACCGGGTGCCCGGCGGTGAACATCCACACGCCGCCGACAACCTCGTCGTCCAGGCCGCGCGGGTCGCCGGGTTCCCAGTGGCCGGGGGCGCGGAAGTCATCGTGCAGGTCGTAGAAGGTCGCGGTGAGGGCGCGGCGCGTCGTCTTGCGGAGGGGGGCGTGGGCCGTGCCGCCATGTGCGACGA
>NZ_RAWA01000685.1 GCF_003611675.1 Corallococcus sp. CA053C | reverse complement strand
AGCTGCGCGCGGAGGCGGACCGGGTGAAGCAGGGCGGCACGGCCTCCGCGCCGCCGGCGCCAAGGCAGCAGGAGCCGGAGTCGCGGCTGGCGGGACTGGCCGCGGGGATGAACGAGTCGGGCCCCGGGCCTGCCCAGGGCGGTGTGGGCCACGGTGGCGGCGCTCTACGTGGTGCTCTTCCCGTACCACCCGGGCCTGCGCTCGCCCAACGAGCTGTGCCGGCTGTGGCAGACGCGCGCGCTGGTGGAGGACGGAACGCTGGAGATCAACCGGGCCCTGCGCGACTACGGCCCCGTGGGCGACCTGTCGGTGATGAACGGGAAGTACTACCCGTCCAAGGCGCCGCTCTTGTCCTTCGCCGCGGTGCCCGTGTACGCGGCCCTGCGCGCCTTGGGCGGCGGTCACCGCTACGCCGTGCCGGAGGTGCCGCTCGTCTTCTTCAGCCGCCTCTTCCTCACGGTGCTGCCCACGCTGTTCCTGCTGGTGCTGGTGCGCCGGTTCCTCCAGGCCTTCGTGTCGCCCCCCGTCGCGGACGCCGTCACGGTGACGTACGCGCTGGGCTCGCTGGCGTTCAGCTACTCGCTGCTCTTCATGAGCCACCAGACAACGGCGGTGCTGCTCTTCGCTGGCTTCTACGCGCTGTGGCGGCTGTCGCGCGGCGAGTGGCGCGAGCGGGGCTACGTCGTGGCCGGGGCCTGCGCGGGCGCCACCGTCGCCGCCGAGTACACCGGAGGGCTGGGCGTCCTCGGCCTCATCCTCTACGCGGCCCTCACGCTGCTGGGGACGGACGCGCCGTGGGGCCACAGGCTCCAGAAGCTGGGCCGGGCCACGGGGCTCGCCTTCCTGGGCGCGCTGCCCTTCCTCGCTGCGCTGATGCTCTACCACCAGGCCACCTTCGGCCACCCGCTGGAGACCGGCTACAAGCACCTCAACGACGCGGCCTACCAGCCGTGGCACCTGGGCGGCTTCCTGGGCATCCGCACGCCGGATCCGCGCGCCTTCTTCCTGTCGTTCTTCTCCCCGCTGCGGGGGCTGTTCACGCTGTCGCCGTTCCTGCTGCTCGCCCTGCCCGGCCTCGTGCTCCTGCGGCGCGGGGGACGCGAGTCGCCGGAGGCCCGCGCCCTCTTCTGGCTGACCGCGGTGACGCTCGCCGGCTACACGTACTTCACGTCGTCGTTCACCTACGACTCGTGGGGCTGGACGACGGGGCCGCGCCACCTCACGGGGCTCGTGCCCTTCCTGCTCTTGCCCGCGGCGCTGGTGCTGGAGCGGCTGCGCGGCGCCGGACGTCCGTGGCTGTCGGGCGTCGCGGCCATGCTGTGCGCGGCGTCGGTGCTCGTCACCGGCCTGGCCACCTTCGTCAACTACATCCCCGACGACGTCTCCACCCCCGTGCTCGCGCTGGCCCGTCCGCTCTTCCAGGCGGGCTACCACGCGCCCAACGTCCTCGCCTTCGTGGGCCTCCCCACGGGGCTCGCGGGCGGGCTGCTGATCGCGGCGCTGGTGGGCGTGGCGGGGGCCGTGTTCGCCGCCCTCGGGCGCGACGCGGCCGGGCGCACGGCCCCTGCCGGAGCCTGGGCCGCGGGGCTCGCGACGCTGGGGCTGCTCCTGGGAGCCCAGGCGGCGTTCACCCGGAACGACACCGCGGACCAGAACGCGGTGCGCTTCCTGGAGTCCGTCTGGCTCCAGCCCCCCGACCGCCCGGCCACGCCCTTCTGGCCCCGCGCGGGGTCCTGAAGCCCCCGCTATACTGACGCCCCCCCTCACGGGAGACGGTGCATGACGACGCGGCTGTGCCTGCTGTTCACCCTGCTGCTGTGCGCCCCGGCCGCCCGGGCCGACGACGCGGCGGACCTCTGGAGCAAGAGCTGCAAGTCCTGCCACGGCCCGGATGGCCGCGCCCAGACGCGCATGGGCCAGAAGGAGGCCATCGTCGACATGAGTCAGGCCGCCTGGCAGAAGGCCGAAACGGACGCCGACCTGCGCGACGTGATCGCCAACGGCTCGTCCCACAACCCGAAGATGAAGGCCTACAAGGACCGGCTCACCCCGGAGCAGATGGACGCACTGGTGCGATACATCCGCACCCTCAAGGCGAAGTAGCGCGCCGGGTGAATAACCCGTGGCGCCCGGGCGTCATGGGATTGCGAGAATCGGAGCCGCTCATGAAGACCCTCACTGTCGCCATCGTGTTCTGCCTGTCCCTCGTCAGCCTCTTCGCCTCGGTGCGCGCCGACGCCAACGCCTTCCCCCGCCTGGAGCCGGGCGTCTCCCAGCCGGTGGCGCTGATGCCCAAGGGCGGCGGCGACAAGGGCGGCGGCGACGACAAGAAGGGCGGCAAGGGCGGCGAGGAGGACGAGGAGGAGTTCCGCCAGTCCCCGCGCGCCCTCTCCCAGCAGGCCGCCCTGGAACTGGTGGACCCGGGCGTCCTGGATGACATGCTCCGCCTGCGCGCCGCCCTCCGCGCCGGCCACCGCTAGCGTCACCCGCGCTGGAAAAGCGCGGTGATGCCGCAAGGAATGGGGGGCTCGCAAACTTTGCGCAGCCACATGACGTCAAACGGCACCCCCCATTCCCACCC
>NZ_RAWA01000684.1 GCF_003611675.1 Corallococcus sp. CA053C | reverse complement strand
GCACACGCCCACCCCTTCCGCCGCTGAAGCGCACCACCCCGACCTGGACTGGCTCCGGGTGATGGCCATCGTGCTGCTGCACCTGTTCCACACGGGGATGATGTTCAACACCTGGGACTGGCACCTGAAGAGCCCCGTCGCGCTGCCGGTGCTGGAGCCCACCATGGGGGTGCTGCACCTGGTGCGGATGCCGCTCCTGATGCTCATCTCCGGCGCGGGCACCGCGTTCGCGCTGCGCCGGCGCACGCTGGGCGCCTTCGCGAAGGACCGGACGCTGCGGCTGTTCCTGCCGCTGGTGTTCGGCATGTTCGTGGTGGTGCCGCCGCAGATCTACGTGGAGCGGGTGTTCCGGGGTCAGTTCCAGGGCAGCTACGCCGCGTTCTACCCGACGGTGTTCAACTTCGTGCCCTACCCTGCCGGCAGCTTCAGCTGGCACCATCTGTGGTTCGTGGCCTACCTGTTCGTCTACTGCCTCCTCGCCCTGCCCCTCTTCGCGGCGCTGCGCACTGCGCGGGGCGAACGGTTCCTCGCGCGCGCGGACGCGTGGCTGTCGAGCGGGTGGAACGTGGCGTGGCTCGTCGTGCCACTCCTGCTCAACAGGATACTGCTGCGCGACTTTCCGGAGACGCACGCCCTCCGCGATGATCCGCGCACCTTCCTGCACTACGGCCTGTTGTTCTTCTACGGCCACCTGATGGGCCGCTGCCCCGGGGTCTGGACGCGGCTGGTGGCGCTGCGGCGCGGGATGGCGGCCTTCGCCGCGGCGGTGCTGGTGGCGGCGATCGCCGTGGAGTCGCTCCCGCCCGTGGCGGAGATGGCGGTGGGGAGCGTCTTCCTCTGGAGCACGCTGCTGGCGGTGCTGGGTTACGCGCGTCAGCACGTGCGCGCCTCGTCGCCGTGGCTCCAGCGGGCGCAGGCGCTGTCGTACCCGTTCTACATCTTCCACCAGACGGTCATCCTCGTCGTGGGCCTCGTCCTGCTGCACCTTCCCGTGGGCCCGTGGGCGCTTTTCGGCGCGGTGCTCGCCGTGTCCTTCGCCGTCACGTGGGCCCTGAGCGAGGGCGTCTCGCGCGTGTCGTGGCTGCGGCCCTTCTTCGGCCTGAAGACGCGGACCTCCCAGCGGGCCGCCACCCTGGCCCCCGGGACGGTGGGGTGAGCGCCTTGTCCGGCCCCGGCCCCGAGCCCATGTCCCTTCGCTGGCGCTGGCCGCGCTTGAGCGCCCGTCGGGCGCTGAAGGTGCTCGGGTTTTGCGTGGCCCTGGGGGTATGGCAGGGCAGCGCGGTGCGGCTGTCGCAGCTCTCCAGGCGCGATCCGGGCCCTTGGGCCCCCCCGTTCATCTGGGAGGTGACGAGCGCGCTGGCCGTCGCGCTGCTGCTTCCGCTGATGATCACGGCGGTCCTCAACGCGCCGGGCCCCCGCGTGGGCTGGGGCCGCTTCCTGGGCATCCACCTGGGCGCCTATGCGCTATTCACCACGGTGCACGTCGCGGTGATGACGGCGCTCCGGCACGGGGCCTACGCGCTCCTGGGGCTGGGGGCGTACGACTTCGGGGAGCCCACCTACCAGCTCCCGATGGAGGCCCAGAAGGACCTCATCAGCTACGCGCTCATCTTCGCCGTCATCTCGCTGCAGGCCGCGTGGCGGGAGCGTCAGGAGCGGGCCCTGCGCGCGGCGTCGCTGGAGGGCGAACTCCGGGCCGCGCAGCTCCAGTCGCTCACCGGCCAGTTGCACCCGCACTTCCTCTTCAACGCGCTGAACACCATCAGCTCCGTGATGTACGAGGACCTGCCGCGCACGGACCGGCTCCTGAGTGACCTGGGGCAGCTGCTGCGGGCCAGCCTGGAGCGCACGGAGCCCACCTGGACGTTGGGCGAGGAGCGGCTGCACACCGAGCGCTTCATCGCGCTGCTGACGGCCCGCTTCGGGGACCGGCTGACCGTGCGCTGGGATATCGAAGCTGGAGCAGAGGCGGGGCTGGAGGCGCAGCGCGTGCCGTGCTTCGCGCTGCAGACGCTGGTGGAGAACGCGGTGAAGCACAACCAGGACCTGCGCGCGCCGCTGGAGGTGCGCATCCGCGGCCGTGCCCAGGGCCCGCGCTGGATGCTGGAGGTGGAGGACACCGGGCGCGGCTTTGGCGCCGCGTCCCCTGCCGCGGGGCCGGGCGTGGGGCTCGCGCAGCTGGGGCGGGTGCTGGCGCTGCTGCATGGCGACCGGGCGGACCTGGTGCGCGGCGCGGGGCCGGAGGGCGGCGCCCGGGTGACGGTGTGGCTGCCCCGGGAGGCTTCGTCATGAGGGTGTTCCGCGTGTTGGTGGTGGACGACGAGGCGCCCGCGAGGGCGAAGGTGCGGCGCCTGCTGACGGCCGACGCGCGCTTCACCGCGGTGGGCGAGGCCACGGACGGCACGGAGGCGCTCGCGCGCATCGAGGCGCTGCGGCCGGACCTGGTGGTGCTCGACGTGCAGATGCCCGGCCTCACCGGCTTCGAGGTGCTGGAGGCGCTGGGGCCGGAGGCGTGCCCGGCGGTCATCTTCTCCACCGCCTACGAACGCTTCGCGCTCCAGGCCTTCGAGGCCCACGCGGCGGACTACCTGCTCAAGCC
>NZ_RAWA01000683.1 GCF_003611675.1 Corallococcus sp. CA053C | reverse complement strand
CGCCCGCCCGGCGTGCTCCGAGGTGAAGCCCCGTACCGACAGCCGGGCCCGGTTCGTCGTCACGCCGTACTCGTGCCCCTGGACGTGCACGTCCACGAGCTTCAGCGTGCCCTCCAGCGAGAGGAACGCCGGGCCCGTGCCCCCTGAAACGCGCGCCCGCTCGACCTCCGCCACTCCACCCTCCTGGCTCAGCGCCACCTGCACTCCCTGGAAGCAGGTGCCTTCCAGGCGGACCGTGGCCCCGCCCCGGACGCGCACCGCGCGCTCGTAGGGTCCCGTGAAGCGGCTGTCCTGGAGGACCAGGATCGGTGGGACGGGCGCTCCCGCCCGGGCCTCCACGAGCACCCCCACCGCGACCGGAGGGGTGACTCGCGGAGCGGGGGGCTTCCAGGCGCGGTGCTCTTCTGGGAGGCACCTGGCGCTTCCTTGCGCCGGGCCTCCCGGTCCCGCTTCGAACTGGAGCCCGCTTCCTTCCAGGTGGCCGGCGCCCACCCGGACCGCTCCCTGGGCCTGTCCCCGGAAGACGACGTCCTTGACCCGGACCCTCCCGCCGACCTCCAGGCCCCAGGCTCCTCCTTCCACCGACAGGGCCTCCAGGGAGGCCTCGCCCCGGGTCTCCACCACCCCTGCCCCGGC
Organism: Corallococcus sp. CA053C; assembly: GCF_003611675.1. Classification (GTDB taxonomy): domain Bacteria; phylum Myxococcota; class Myxococcia; order Myxococcales; family Myxococcaceae; genus Corallococcus. Next base: position 1,995 of record NZ_RAWA01000683.1, on the reverse strand, counting down.
GCCCGCGACCGTCAGCACCGTCTGGGGGCCCGCGCCCATGAGCCTTGTTCCCTCGGGCAGCAGGAAGGGGCCCTCGTAGCGGCCGGAGGCCAGGTGCACGAGCAGCGGGCCGGGACGGGACAGGGCCTCGGTCAGGGACCGGAGGGGGTGCTCGCGGGTGCCGTCTCCTCCCATCGCGGTCCCGTCCACCCAGAGTTCCCCCTGCCCGGCGGGCCTCAGCGGCGGCCGGGCGCAGGCGCACAGCAGGATCAGGAACCAGGGCAGCAGTCGGGATGGCACGCGGGCAGGCACTCTAGCCCCTCGACGGCGCCCTGCTGGAACTGGATCAGGACGCGTTGCTAAGTGATCGATCTTCCAAAGACTTTCATCCGCAATCGATCACCAAGCGATCACCTCAGCTTTCCGTCACGGAGGGGGTGTGACGGTGTATCAAAAGATGCGATCCTCCCTCTCTGTACAGGGTGTATTTCACGATGCCCAATTTTCATCCCGAGGCCGAATTTCCGGCCCGGGCGCGGGTGGCGCATTGACAGTCGAAACCTCGATTTGTTACCTCCGCCATCCGCTCGTTCAACGCCAGACAACGCAAGAGGGAGGGGTGTCATGACCAAGGCAGAGCTCGTGGAGGTGGTGGCTGCGCAGTCGAGGCTCACGAAGAAGTCGGCCGCCCAGATCCTCGACATCGTCTTCAACAACATCGGCAAGGCGGTGAAGAAGGACACGCGCTTCAGCTACCCGGGGTTCGGCACGTGGTCGCTGCGCTCGCGCAAGGCGCGGAAGATTCGCAACCCGCAGACCAACGAGATGATGAAGCTCAAGGCGTCGAAGACGGTCGGTTTCCGGCCCGCCAAGGAGCTGAAGAACTCGCTGTAGCCGTTCAGCAGGACCGTCCCCCTCAGGGGCGCGAACCCGTGGTCGGGTGACGCCCCTGGGACGTGAGGGCGGGGGATTCCGGCAGCTGATGGGCCACGGGCCGCGCGTGTTCGGGCGTCTCGGGGGAGAGCTCGGGAGCGACGAGCGCCTCCAGCGGGTCCAGGGAGTTGCCGTCGTGCCAGAGCTCGAAGTGGACGTGGACACCGGTCGCGAGGCCCGTGTCCCCCGCGAGCCCCACCGCATCTCCGCGCGCCAGCACTTCACCGGTCGTCACCAGCACCTGGGACAGGTGGCTGTAGCGCGTGACCCACTGCCCGGCGTGCAGGACCTCCACCTGCTGGCCGTGGTCGCCGTTCCAGCCCGCGCGCAGGACCACGCCCTTCTCCGCGACAGCGACGACCTGGCCCCGGCGGGCCGCGAGGTCCACGCCCAGGTGGCGGCGGAGCTGCCCGGTGATGGGGTGCCAGCGCTCTCCGTAGAGGCTGGTGATGGTCACGGGCTCCACGGGCCAGGCGAGGCGCGGCGGACCAGCGGGTTCGGGCGGCAGCTCCCAGCGGCGCAGCGTGGAGGCGCGCACGATGAGGCGGCCCACGCGCAGCACCACGGCCTCCGCGAGCGGGCCCGGCATGTCGCCGTAGAGGCGCGCGTCCTGCTCCAGCTCGGCTTCCATCACACCCCGGGCCCGCGTCAGGTCCCGGCTGTCCGTGCGCTCCACCGGCCGGGACAGGAAGGCGTCCAGCGCCGCGTTCATCGCCTCCCAGTTCCGCGCCTGTTCGGCGGGCATGACGCTGCCGCGCTGCACCTTCTCGCGGTAGGCGCGGGCCTTCTCCGCGAAGGCGGAGAGCGCGGCGTCGAGCTCCGGGGAGCGCTCCGGGGACAGGGGGCCCGGGGCGCGCTCCGGCTCGTGCGGGAGGAAGGGGCCGGAGTCGCTGACGGAGCCGCTGTCGCCCGAGGTCGCGTACAGCTCCTCAAAGCTCATCTTCTCCGCGCGCGGCGTAGCGCAAGCGGAGAGGGCCAGCAGGGCGAGGACGGCGGGTCGGCGCACGGCATGGCGAGCCTACCATGCACCGGCCCACGCACCTGTTTCGGGCGGATCATCCGTGCCGGTGGACAGGTGCGTCC
>NZ_RAWA01000682.1 GCF_003611675.1 Corallococcus sp. CA053C | reverse complement strand
CCGCGCTCAGCGCGGAGCGCTTCATCCCCCACCCCTTCGCCTCCACGCCCGGTGCCCGCCTCTACCGCACGGGCGACGTCGTGCGCTGGCGTGCGGACGGCCAGCTGGACTACCTCCAGCGGCTCGATTTCCAGGTGAAGGTGCGTGGCTTCCGCATCGAACTGGGCGAAATCGAAGCCTCCCTGCTCGCACATGCCTCCGTGCATGAGGCCGTCGTCCTCGCGCGTGAAGACGTCCCCGGCGACAAGCGCCTCGTCGCGTACCTCGTGCCCTTCTCGGGGCAGCAGGTGGACACCGCCGTGCTGCGCGCGTTCCTCAAGGAGCGGCTGCCCGAGTACATGGTGCCTTCAGCCTTCCTCGTCCTGGAGGCGCTGCCCGTCAACGCCAACGGCAAGCTGGACCGCAAGGCGCTGCCCGCTCCCGACGCCTTGCCCCTCGCGGACTTCGTCGCCCCTCGCAGCCCCATCGAAGAGAAGCTCGCGCAAGCCTTCGCCATTGTCCTGCGCCGCGAGCAGGTCAGCATCCACGACGACTTCTTCGCCCTCGGCGGGCACTCCCTGCTGGCCACGCAGCTCGTCTCGCGTGTGCGCAGCGCATTGGGCGTGGAGCTACCGCTGCGTGCCCTCTTCGAAGCGCCCACCGTCGCCGCGCTCGCAGAGCGGCTGCGGATTGCCATCGTGGGCCCCCGGCTGCCACCGCTCACCCAGGCCGGCATCGAAGGGCCGCCGCCGCTGTCCTTCGCCCAGCAGCGCCTCTGGCTCCTGGATCAACTCCAGCCCGGCAGCGCTTCGTACAACATCCCCACGGCCCTGCGGCTGACGGGCCGCGTGGATGTGGAGTCCCTGCGCCGCGCCTTCGAAGCGCTGGTCGCACGGCACGAGACCCTGCGCACCACCCTCGTCCAGTATCAGGGCCAGCCCGCGCAGCGGATCCACGCCCCCATGGCGTGGGCCCTGCCGCTGATCGACGTCTCCTCCCTGCCCGAAGCCCGGCGGGAAGCAGAGGCCCGGAGCCTCGCGAACCAGGAGGCGCAGCGGCCCTTCGACCTGGAAGCAGGTCCGCTCCTGCGCACCGCCCTGGTGCGACTGAGTGGCGAGGAGCACCTGCTGCTGGTGACGATGCACCACATCGTCTCCGACGGCTGGTCCATGGGCGTGCTCGTCCGTGAGCTGACCGCGCTGTACGCGGCCTTCCATGCGGGTCAGGAGCCCGCCCTCGCGCCGCTGCCCGTGCAGTACGCCGACTTCACGATCTGGCAGCGGAACTGGCTCCAGGGCGAGACGCTGGACGCGCAGCTCGGCTACTGGAAGGAGAAGCTGGCGGGAGCACCGGCCGCGCTGGAGCTGCCCACGGACCGGCCGCGTCCACCCGTGCAGTCGCACCGCGGATCGACCGTGCCCGTGCGCCTCTCGCTGCCCGTCTCAGAAGCGATCAAGACCCTGTCCCAGCGCGAGGGCGCCACGCCCTTCATGACGCTGCTCGCGGCCTTCCAGGTGCTCCTGTCGCGCTACTCCGCGCAGGACGACATCAGCGTGGGGTCTCCCATCGCCGGTCGCACGCAGGAGGAGACCGAAGGCCTCATCGGCTTCTTCATCAACACGGTGGTGCTGCGCGCGCAGGTCCGCTCCGAGGACTCGTTCCGTCAGTTGATCGGACAGGTGCGCGGCACGACGCTCGCGGCCTACGAACACCAGCACCTGCCCTTCGAGAAGCTTGTCGAAGCGGTGCAGCCCGTGCGCGACCTCAGCCGCAGCCCGCTCTTCCAGGTGATGTTCGTCCTGCAGAACGCGCCCGCTGAAGCCCTGCGCGTGCCGGGCCTGACGTTCGAGCAGCTCGTCCTCGACTCGCACTCCGCGAAGTTCGACCTGACGATGACCCTGCAGGAGTCGCCCCAGGGCTTCATGGGCGTACTGGAGTACAGCAGCGACCTCTTCGATGCCTCGACAGCACAGCGCATGGTCGGGCACTTCGACGCGTTGCTGGAGGGGCTGACCTCGCTGCCCGATGCCGCGCTCTCCACCATCCGGTGGCTCACGGAAGCGGAGCGCGAGCAGCTGCTCGTCGAATGGAACGCAACGGACGTCGAGTTCCCGAGCGACACCTGCATCCACCACGTCGTCGCGGAGCAGGCCCGCCGCGCGCCCGACGCCGTTGCCGTGCGCATGGGCGAGCGCAGCATCACCTACGCGGGCCTCGAGGCCTGGGCCCACCAGCTCGCCGTGCAGCTTCACGCAGCCGGTGTCTCACGCGGCGACCGCGTGGCTGTGCTTGCGGAGCGCTCCCCGGAGCTGGTGGCCGGGTTGCTGGCCGTCCTCAAGGTGGGCGCGGCGTACGTGCCCATCGCCCCGGGTGTTCCGCCCGAACGCCTCACCTTCATGCTGGAGGACAGCGCCTCCGTCGTACTGCTCACCCAGCAGCATCTGCGCGCCTCACTGCCCACCCTCTCCGCACGCATCTTCTCGCTGGAGTCAGATGCCACGGCGCCGACGGGACCGTTGCTCGTGGCCCCTGTGGGCGCGGAGGACCTCGCGTACGTCATCTACACCTCGGGCAGCACGGGGCGCCCCAAGGGCGTCGCCGTGCACCACCGGGGGTTGATGAACCTCGTCACCTGGCACCAGCGCACCTATGCCCTGG
>NZ_RAWA01000681.1 GCF_003611675.1 Corallococcus sp. CA053C | reverse complement strand
CCCCAGCGCCGTGCCGCCGTTGAGGACGCCCACCGCGAGCCGGTTCTCCACCGGCCCGTTGCCGGCCCGGATCGCGTTGGTGCTCACCGACGGGATGAGGCTCAGGTTCACCGCCAGCCGCATCCGTCCCTCCGGGGACAGCGCCTGCGCTGGCGCACGGCCGCCGCCGCGCATCACGGTGGCCTCGCTGCCCACGCCCAGGAAGTCGCCGGGAGACAGCGGCGTGCGCATGCCCTCCTTCAGCGTGAAGGCGGTCTCGGACACGCTGCCGCCCAGCTCGCGCCGCGCGCGGTAGGCCCCGGGAGCGAGCCCCAGTTCGGTGGCGCGGCCGGACGCCTTCTGCACCTCCACCACCAGCGTGCCCACCGCGTCGCGCACGTACAGCCGGCCTTCGAGCGGCTCGGTGAGGATGAGGCCCGCGGTGGTGGCGCGCAGGTCGGTCATGACGAGGTCGCCGGTGCCCGCGAGCTCGATGTCGTAGTTGGGGTGCTGCGCGCCGCCCTGCGTGCGCTCGGTGCGCGCGAGCGTTTCGTGGAAGGCGAACTGGTACGCCTCCGTGAGGGACACGCGGCCGTCGTGGGTGACGTCCGCGGCGCCGCGCAGGCCGGACACCAGGTGGTGGGTGAAGAACGAGCCGCCCAGCCGGTCCGACTCCTGCGACGCCTCGTCCGCGCTGGACGAGGTGAGGATGGCGTGGCCCTTCACCTGGATGCCGGAGTCCACCAGGAACGCGGGCCGCGCCACGCCGCCCTTGCGCCGCGCGAACGCGCCGGACGCGCACGAGTCCAGCACCGCGATGCGCACATCCGCGGGCAGCCCCTCCAGCGCGCGGCGCAGCTCGCCGTAGTCCAGCCGCTCGCCCTTGAGGAGCAGGCCCTCGTCGTCCGAGTGGCCGGAGTAGTACAGCAGTACCTCCACGCGCCGGGCCCCGGAGGCGCGCGCGCCTTCGGCCAGCTTGCGCATGCGCTCGAAGCCGGAGAGGACACCCGCGCGGTCCACGTCCGTGAGCAGCACGCGGTCCTGGGGCAGCACGCCGCCCAGCTCCGACAGCACCTGGGAGAAGGCTCTCGCGTCGGTGTCCGCGTAGCGCAGCCGCACGCGTTCAGGGCCGCCGTCATTGACGCCCACGAGCAGGGCCAGGCGGCGCACGGCGACGGCTTCGGCGTGGGCCCGGGTCGGAGCCCCCACGCACAACGAGAGCAACAGGAGGACGACGGGCGCTCTCATGGGGAGGGCTTCTCCAACAGGAAGGAGGTCTGCCCCAGTTCGGGAGGCAGGCGCAGCGGCGCGGTGCGCGCGTCAGGCGAAGCGGCGAGGACGCGCGCGGCGGACAGGACGCCGTCCAGGGCGAAGGGCGCATCGGCGGTGACGAGGAAGAAGCGCTCGAAGCCGGGCGCGTCGTCCAGCTCATAGGCGCGGGGCAGCAGGTGCGTACCGGAGCGCTCCAGCACGGCGGACAGGTGGCCCGGCTCCTGCCCTGATTCCCCGGGGCTAGGCAGGTGCTGGGTGACGGCGCCACGGCCGTCCACGGAGAGCAGGACGCCGTGGGGCTTGCCGGCGGAGGCGTAGGAGAGCTGCACCACGTCACCGGCCTGGGCGTGGGCGCCGTCGGTGAGGCGCTCGGAGCGCGCGGCGCTCTGGCGGTGCACGTCGAGCCGCGGCTGCAGGCCCTTGCTGCGCGTGGGCTCCAGGATGCCGGGGGTGGTGCCCCACGCGGCTGGCGCCTCCCGCACGTCGGACGATGTCGAAGGTCGCACGAGGACGACCAGGGCCGCGGCGGCGAGCACCGGCACCAGGACGGGCAGGAAGCGCCACGAAGGGCGCGGTGGGGACGCCTCCGCGCGGGTCGGGGCCGCGACGACGTGGGCTCCGGCGACGGCTGCCTCCGGACGGGCCGCGCGGGCCATCACCTCGCGGGCGACGGCCTGGGGGGGCAGGCGGGCGAGGATGGCGCGCGAGTCGGCCTCCAGGGCGGCGAGGCGCGAGGGCCCGTCGGGCTCCTGGGCGAGGCGGGCGCGGGCGGCGGCGAGCTCATCCGGGGGGAGCTCCCCCAGCGCGATGCGCTCCAGCAGCCAGTCCGGGGTGTGGTGGGGGGACGTCATGCGGCCTCCAGCTCCTGCAGGACAGCGGACAGGGCCCGCAGGCGCTTGCGCACCCCGGACACGGACAGGCCCACCTCGCGGGCGGTCTCCTCCAGCGTCATGCCGTCCACCAGGTGGAGCACGGCGATGTCGCGGCTGGAGGCGGGCACCCGGCCGAAGAGGCGATCCAACAGCCCCCGTGCGGCCGTACGGGCCTCCAGGTCCCCGGAGGCGGCGATGCGCAGCACGATTTCGTCATCCCGGTCTTCCGGACGTCGCTTCGTGCCGCGAAGGCGGTTGAGGCACACGCGGGTGGCAATCTGATGCAGCAGGCTGGACGGCGCGGTGTCCTTGAGGGCGGCCTGGTAGCGAAGCAGCTGCACGAACACGTCATGCATCGCGTCCACGGCCTGCTCCTCGTCGCGCAGCAGGAAGCGGCAGCGCCGGAGCACCTGGGGGCCGTAGCGTTGGTAGTAGGCCTCCACATGAACGGACACCGCGCACGCCTCCTGGTCGGACCAGGGAAACACCGGTGCCCTGAAAGTCTGTCACCGGCTTTCTTCCGAAGCGGCGTCCCTACCCTG
>NZ_RAWA01000680.1 GCF_003611675.1 Corallococcus sp. CA053C | reverse complement strand
GGCCTGCACGGGAGTCTAGTCCTGGACCCGCTGGGACGTGCTCCGTCCACGCGGATGTTCCCCTTGGCGCCGCGAGTGCGTATCACTGCGAACCGTGCGCACGCCCACCGACCGCTACCTCCCGCCTCGCGCCACTCCTTCCTCCCCCGTAGCGCCCCCGCGCGGGCGCGTGGTGGTCATCGCGCCCACGCGCGCCGCGTGCGAGACCATCGAGCTGGCGCTCGGGCTGGAGCTGCGCACGTACCTGGAGCAGCACCACGGCGAGCGCCTCCGGGAGCTGGCGGGGGGCGGGCAGGGGTTCGGCATCGTCGCGGGCACCGGCACGGGCAAGACGCTCGCCATCCGCCCCATCGCGGAGGTGCTCGTGGGGCGCAAGCCCCTGCGCGTGGCGGTGGTCAACCGCGAGCGCGAGGCCACCGCGGAGACGCCGCTCTCCGACGTCGTCATCGTCACCACCGGCATCGCGCGGCGGTGGTTCCAGGACGGCGCCATCCGGCGCGAAGACACCCTCATCGTGGATGAGATCCACCAGACGTCGGCCGAACTGGAGCTGTGCCTGGCGCTGGGCAAGCGCGTGGGCTGCCGCTTCATCTGGCTGTCGGCCACCGTCGACCCTGCCTTCTACGCGCGCTACCTGGACAGCGCGGACGTGCTCCAGGTGTCCTCCTTCGACCCGAAGAAGGCGGCCCGCGTGGAGGTGGAGCGCCGCCAGCCGCTGTCCTTCCTGGACGACGCCTTCTTGAAGGACGTGCAGCGGCAGGGGCGCGGCGTGGGCGTGTTCCTGGCCACGCGCGCCGCGGTGGAGGAGGCAGCGGCCCACGTGCGCGACGACTGGCCGGAGATCCACGCGGCGCACTACCACGGCGGCGAGCCGCTGCGCGCCATCCGCCCCTTCCTGGAGGGCAGCGCGCCCCGGCCCTTCGTGCTCGCGATGACGGCGGCGGGCCAGAGCGCGCTCAACGTGCCGGGGCTGGACACCGTCGTCATCGACGACATGCGCTACACGAACCTGGTGCAGGGCGGCCGCAACGTGCTCACGCGCGTGCACCTGGGCAGCAATGAGTTGTTGCAGATGGCGGGGCGCGTGCACGGGCGCGTGGAGGGCGGGCGCGTCTTCATCCTGAGCGACCGGGTGCTCCACTTCGCGTCGCTGCGGCCCACCGAGCCCGAGTTCCAGCTCGCGGGCGAGCCGGAGCGCGTGGCGCTCACCGCGGCGGCCCTGGGCGTGCGGGCGGACGAGCTGGACCTGCCGGTGCCGTTGGACCGCACGGCCTACCGCCGGGCGCTCGCGAAGCTGCAGGCGCGCAACATCGTGGATGAGCACGGCCGGCTGTCCGAGTACGGCCGCGCGGTGGAGGCGCTGCCCGTGGAGCGCCCCTGGGCGGAGCTCATCGTCAACGCGGAGGATGAGCTCTTGCCCTTCCTCGCGGTGTGCAGCGCGGTGGAGTCGCTGCACCGGATGACGCGCGAGGAGCGCAACCTGGACGGGGTGCTGGTGCCCGGCAGCGACCACCTCACGGCCTACAACCTCTACGCCGAGGCCTTCGGCGAAGCGGGCTCGGTGGGCCAGGTGCACGGGCTGCCGCGCCACCTGTTCGACCCGGAGAAGTTCACGGCCTGGGCCGACACGCGAGGCGTGCTGGTGAAGGCCGTGGAGGACGCGGCGCTCGCGATGGCGAGCGTGTACCGCAGCGTGGGGGTGGCGCTGCCCACGCGCATGCCGTTCGCCTCCAACCGCGTCTACCAGCGCTTCTGCGACCTGCTCGCGCGCTTCATGCCCTTCGACCTGGTCATCGACGAGCGCACCGCGTGGGGCGAGGTCGCGCGGGTGTCGAAGACGAGCGTGTGCGGCAACCTGGGCGCGGTGGCGGGCTCGCTGCGCTACTTCGCCGACCGCAATGGCAACTCCCAGGCCGCCATCGACGGCACGCAGCTGCCGCAGCACCTGCTGCGCCGCTACGCCCGCCGTCACGCGGAGGTGCCCGCGTACGACGTGCGCTACCGCTCCGTCATCCTCGAGCGCCGGCTGGACTACTTCGGCTTCGACCTGGAAGTGGAAGTGGACGTGCTGCGCGCCTGGGGACCGGAGCTCGCGAAGGCGGCCCGGCACGCGCTCGCGGAGGCACTGGCGCGGGGCGACGCGCCCCATCCCGCGGTGGACCGCCACCGGACCGCCATCGCGGAGGTGCGCGAGCTGTGGCGCCGCTCCGGCGGGCTCACCCCGCGGCTCGACCTCCCGGCGCTCACCGCGCTCTACGAGGCGCAGCTCGACGGCGTGGACACGCTCGACGAGTTCAAGCAGCGCCCGCTGCGGCTCGACCTGGAAGCGCTCGTGTCGTCCAGCGTTCGTCAGCTGCTCCTGGCCCTCCCGGACGCGGTGGAGATCCGCGAGCAGGAGGTGCCGCTGGAGTACGACGTGGAGGAGCTGTCGGACGGGGCCCCGCGGGGCGTGGTGCGGCTGCACCTGCCGGAGAAGCTCGCTCGCACGCTGGTGGAGGAGGAGCTGCCGCTGCTCGACCGTCCCCAGCGCTTCAGCGTCGCCCGGGGACGGCGGGGCGTGGTCCAGGCCCGTTCGCTCCCGGAGCTGCAGGAGCTGCTGGACCGTCCCTGGATGCCGGATGAAATCGTCGAGGCCACCCGCGAGCGGCCACCCCGGGCGCAGGGCGGGGAGCGCGCGTGGGGGGGAGAGC
>NZ_RAWA01000067.1 GCF_003611675.1 Corallococcus sp. CA053C | reverse complement strand
GGCGGGGCCTCACCCTCGCCGACCTCGGCGTAGCCCTCGCGCACCTTCTCCGCGACCTTCTTGGTGTACTCGCGAAGGGCGGAATCCTCGTCCGGGAAGACCTTCTCCTTGCGCTGCCCGGCGGTGCCGATGCGGCCGTAGGTGACGATGAAGGTGGCGCCCTGCAACTCGGGCATCCAGAACTTGGAGCTGCTGCCGTCGACGAACTCGAACCTGCGCATGGCGAAGGAGGCTACCGCACCCGGAGGCCGTGCGCCTCAGTCCGCGTGCGCCGCCAGCGAGCGCAGGCCCTCTTCGCGCGACACGCTGCCCGTGTAGCCCAGCTCCAGCCGGGCCTTCTCGTCGTTCACCGTCACCTCCTGGCCCGCCAGCAGCAGCTCCGTGCGCGTGAGCGGCGGGGTGCCCTTGAGGCCCAGCACGTCCCACACGACGTCGCTCACCACCGCCACCGCCGCCGCGAGCGCCGTGGGGATGGCCTTGTCGCCGGGCGTCACCCCCTGCGTCTTCAGGAGCGCGGTGATGAAGGTGCGGAACTCCACCGGCGGGCCGTCGGTGACGAAGTAGGCCTGGCCGCCCTGGCCCTTCTCCGCCGCCAGCAGCAGGCCCTCCACGACGTTCGTCACGTGGCAGGTGGACGTCAGGTAGTGCCCGCCGCCAATCCAGCGGAAGCGACCCGACTTCACCGCGGCCACCAGCGACGGCAGCAGCACGGTGTCCCCCGGTCCCCAGACCATCCGGGGCCGCACCGCCAGGGTGGTGAAGTCCGGCGAGTTGACGCGCAGCACCAGCCGTTCGGCCTCGCCCTTGGTGGACGGATACGCGCCCACGGGGCGCTGGGGCAACGGATGTGTTTCATTGAGGCGGACCATGGGGCCGCCGTCCACCAGCACGGCCTCGGTGCTCACGTGGATGAGGCGCTTCACCCCCGCCGCGCGCGCCGCCTCCAGCACCGCCTCCGTGCCGCGCACGTTGACCTCGTAGAACTCCGCGCGCGGGCCCGACAGCTTCACGTGCGCCGCGGCGTGGAAGACGGTGTCGCAGCCCTCCATGCCCACGCGCAGCCGCTCCACGTCGTTCAGCGTGCCGTCCCAGGGCTCGCCGCCCGCGGCCTGCACCGCCGACGCGGCCTGGAGAGAGCGGGCCAGCGCGCGCGCCGGCTCCCCGCGCTTCGCGAGCGCCGCGAGCAGATGCTTCCCGACGAACCCCGAGCCACCGGTGACGAACGCGCGCACGTGTGAACCCTCCCTGACGACGACGCCGCTCCTACCACTCCCGGCGGGCCCCGGGTAGCCGTGCCCGCGTCAGAACATGTCGCGCATGGAGGGCGCGGGCCCGGAGAACAGGGCGCTGGCGGCCGTCAGCGACGCGTCGTCCGCCTCCAGCATCCCGGCGAGCTGGAGCGCCCGGGGGGACAGGAAGCCGGTGAAGAGGGGGGACAGGCCTCGCACGTGCAGCCGCAGCCGGCCTTCCCCACCGGGCCGGACGCGCGCGGCGCCGCCTTCCACCTCCAGCACGAAGCGCCCGTGGTTCTCCGGGAAGAGGTCGTCCTGCACGTCCAGGTGCAGCGCGCCGGACAGGCCCTGGGGCCAGCCGCGCGCCTCCAGCGCCTTGGGCACGTCCAGGAGCCGGGTCATCCAGTGCATGGACAGCTTCACCTGGTAGGTCTGCTCGCGCACCAGCGCCAGGAGCGGCTCGTCCGCGCCGCCGTGCCACAGGATGTCCTGCGCCAGCGAGCGGTGGTCGCCGAGGAAGCGCAGCAGCCGGCGCGCGGCGGCGGGCGTGGTGGCCACGAGGTCGGTGAGCTTCAGCGCCTGCTTGGGCACCGCCCCCTGGGGCACGAGGTTGCGGATCAAATACACGTAGCCCTCCACGCCGGAGGTCCCCTCCACGACGAAGCCGTGGGCCGTGTCGTTGCGCGGCGTGCGCACGCGCTTCCAGATGTACTCGCCCCGGTCCAGCCAGCCGTGGTGGGCGGCGGCGAAGCGCCGGTAGCACGCCTGCACCGCCGCGTCGTCCGAGGCGGTCATCGGGCGCAGCGTCAGGGTGCGTTCGCCCAGCTCCAGAGAAGAGGCGTCGACGTGGATTTCATACCGCGCGCCGGCCACCTCGTAGCCCACGCGCCGGTAGAGGGGCTGGGTGGCGGGATAGAGCACCGACAGCGGCGCGCCCTCGTCGCGCATCTCGCGCAGGAAGCGATGGAAGAGGCGCGTGGCGACGCCCCCGCCCCGGTGCGCGGGCGCGACGCCCACGCCGCCCACGCCGATGAGGGGCACCGAGCGGCCGCCCAGGAACTGCCCCATGCGGATGAGGGTGAGCGTCGCCGCCGGCTGGCCGTCCCGGCGCAGCAGGCGCAGCAGCTCCGGACCGTTCTTGCGCACCGTGGTCTCCGCGTCGGTGGCGGACATGGCGAAGGCCTGCGCGGTGATGTCCGCGGCGGCGGTCAGTTCGTGTTCATCCCTCGGGGGTCCGTAGTCTTCCGTCGTCTCCATCCCGCATCCCCTTCTGGTGCATGCGCCACCGACAGCCGCTCCACGCCGCATGGACGTGGCGGGGGTCGGGCCGCTCGCGAGGCAGCATGGCGCAGTGGAGGAGGCGGCGGAAGGACATCCGCCTGGGCCGGGGCGCTACTCAGACCTCATCAAACCGTCCGCCGACGATGCCTGTTTGCTCCAACGCGTCCTTGATGGCCCCATCGACGATGAGCGCGGAGTAACAGCCCCACGGCCGGAATACACGTGCATCGCCGACCTTCGACTTGTCGATGCGCAATCCAGAAACACTCCGGTACTGCCCTACCTTCTCAGGCCACCCGTCCTCCGGTGTCCAGAGTCGAACCTCTTCACTCGCCACATCGTCGATACAGCGAACCGTACGTGCCACGACCAGGAGGAAATAGGGCTCATTCTGTCCCTCGACCTCCACGGGGAAGAGCTGGACGTCCTCGGGCGCCAGCTCACGAAACACCGCTGCGGTTCGTGCGCTGAGAATCGGCGTGAATCCCACCCCTGCGGACGTGAAGTCCAGTGACCTTCCCGGTCGAGAAACTGGAATGCGAACGCGTCCCGGGGGCGCGATCCGCTCACCGCTCGTGAACATCCAGGGGTCATCCCAGGGCTGCCCATCAGGGGTGGTCGGTGTCTTGAAGTACCAACGCCCTGGCACGTAGACATCGATGTCCAGCTCGAAGAAGCGTCGTTCCATCGCGTCACCCCTCGGGATTCTTCGTGATGAGCTTCCGCAATGGGGTGCCTGCGGTCGTGAGGTCTCGCGCAATACTCATCAGGGCATCTACCAGCGCGACCCGACACTGGGCAACGCCTCGGCATCCCGCCATGGCATCATTGATGCGTTTGAGCACGGCCTGATGGTACCTGGCGGGATGCGGGCCCCGATGACCTTTGATCCGTACCAGATTCGCGGTGTCACCAAGAGTCATTCCGGCCTGCTCGAAGAATGGCTCGAATATCGGAGTCCACGGGCCACCGGACACGTCGGAGACCTCGTTCTTGTCCGTGCAGATGTGGTGGATCTCACCCTCGGGTTCGCCCTGGATCCCTCCCCCGGGCCCCATCGCAACCGCAGCAACGGCGGTCGGCGCCAGCGTGATGTTCAGCACTCCCGCCGCTGGGATGGAGAGGGACTGCACCTCCCCTGCCAGCGCTCCCGCCAGTTGGAATCCGCCCTCCGTCTGAGCCCTCAGCGCCGCTTGCGCGAAGCCCGGCATCTTCGGCCCCTGCGCGGCCATCGCGTTCTTCCCGCCCAGCGCCGTCAACGCGACGATGACCAGGACACGCGCTCCATTGTCCCCGAGCACCCTCCCGAAGCGGTGCCCCGCGTCCTCCAGTGCGGAGAAGTTCCGGGCATCCCGTGACTCGTCCATGAGCCGCAGGAAGCCCCTCCCCAGGTTCCACACGGGCCCGGTGCCGAGATACGCGATGAGGGACGCGGTCAACGCGAGCGCGATCACCTTCGTGATGGGCTCGGGCGCGACCAGCATCACCAGCGCACTGCCGATCATGGTCGTGACCATCGCCCGCAGCGCGGCGGGGTTCATCAGGTCCTTGAGCGCCTCCTCCACCCCGTCCCAGACCGTATCGAGCGCGAAGTAGAGCGCCATCATCCGCCGCTCCATCGGTCCCAGGGTGAAGCCACCTGTCAGCATGCCCAGACAGTCACCCGGGTCGCTCTGCTGCTGGCAAAGCCTCTCGTACGACGGTGGCACCGTGCGGCCTTGAGCGCCTTCGACGATTCCGCCAGAAGATGCGAGCAGGGACCGTCCGTCCTCCTGTTCGGACTCCTGGAACGCGACCTCCAGCTTCATGTCGAGGACGAGCTGCGTGACAGCGCTCTTGAACGCGTCCTCGTCCATCTGGACCGGTTCGGTCTCGACCGGCGTGTAGACGATGCGTTGGCCCTGGCCGGTATCGAGATTCACGACCCGCGTCGTCGCGCACCCGGCCGTCAGCAACAACAGCGCAGCCATCCTCCAGACCTTCATGAGAACCCCCTGCTCCCATCCGGGGCATCACGGCCCACAGCGCCCAACAACAACGGCGTCAACGCCAGCACCGCGCCCAACCAGAACGGCGCTCCGGGTGTCAGGTGTTCGAAGGCCCACCCCGCGCCCATGGGCGCCAGGGCCCGCGACAGTCCACCCCATGCGTGCTGCATGCCCAGCACTCGCCCACGCTCGGTGGCCGCGGCATGCCGGGAGAGCAATGCCGTCACACAGGGGAACGTGAACGCCGTGCCCAATGGCATGAGCGCCAGCGCGACCGCCAGGCCCCAGGGGCCTTCCGCGAAGGCGAGCAGCGCGAGCCCACCACTCAGCAAGACCACGCCCCCTCGCCACAAGCGGGCCTCTCCCCACCGCGTCACGGCCCGGCCCAGCAGGAGCGCTCGCGCCACCACCGCCACGGCGCCGGTGAACAGATACACCCAACCTACCGTGCGCGCGGTCAACCCGAACCGCTCGGCGAGCAGCAATGACAGCACTGCCGTACCGCCCTGGAACGCCCCCATCGCAAGCACATACGTCCAGACGAGCCGCGCCACGGGCTCACGCGGATGCAACAGCACCCGCAGCACGTCGCCATTGCGGCCCGGCGAACCATGAGCCTCTCCGGCCCGCGAAGCTGCCTCCGGCAGCAACCACGCCGCAAGCAACACGTTGCAGGCCCCCAGCGCCGCCGCGAAGTACCCCGGCGCGGACGGCCCCACGCTCGCCCCCAGTGCCCCCAGCGCCGGTCCGAGCATCACGCCCAGGCTCGTCGCCGCGGACACCCGGCCCAGCGCATGGGCCCTGGCTTCGGGTCGCGTGACGTCCACCACATACGCCTGGAGCACGCCCACCGTCCCCCCGCCCACGCCCTGCACCACCCGCGAGACGAACAGCGCCGGCAGCGAATCCGCGAGCGCGAGCAGCACGGACGCCACCACCGCCGCGCCCATGCCGATGAGCAGCACCGGCTTGCGCCCCACGCGGTCCGACAGCCGGCCCCACAGCGGCGCGCTCACCAGCTGCACCAGCGGCACCGTCGCCATGAGCAACCCCACGACGGCGCCCCCTCCACCCAACCCGGTGGCGTGGAAGGGCAACAGGGGGACGATCATCAGGAGCGCCACCGAGTCCAGGAACGCGGTGAAGAGCAACACGGTCAGCCGGTCCAGGAACGCCTCCGAAAGAGGACTCGCAACCCACCCGACTCTAGATGTCGGGTCCGACGTGCATGATGGGCGCCCCATGAGCGATGCCCCCGTCCCACGCCTGCTGCTCGTGACCGCCCATCCCGATGACGAGACGATGTTCGCCGGAGCGGTGTTCCAGGCGACGCATGCGCTCAGCGCCGAGGTGGACCTCGTGGTGCTCACGAACGGCGAGGGGGGCTTCCGCTACGCCACACTCGCGGAACCGCTCTACGGCCTGCGTCTCACGGACGAAGCGGTGGCCCGCGCGCACCTGCCCGCCATCCGCAAACAGGAACTGCTGGGCGCCGCGCGCATCCTCGGCCTGCGCGACTGCGTCTTCCTGGAGCAACCCGACACGGGCTATTCGCTGGCCCCGGACGCTCCCGCTCCCGAAGGCTGGGACATGGAAGCCGTGCGTCACCGGCTGCGCGCACAGCTCGAGCACGGTCGCCATGACTTCGTGTTCGTGATGATGCCCACGGCCCGGACGCACGCGCACCACCGGCTGTCGGCATTGCTGACCCTGGAAGCCATCGCGGCCCTCCCTCCCGAGGCACGCCCCGCGGTGCTCGGGGTGTCGCTGCACACGCGCCACGGTGCTCCCCAACCCGACGGCTATCCCATCCTCGCGCTCGACACGCCCGCCTCCGAAGGACTCCCGCCCCATCCGCTCACCGCCCTGCGCACCGACGTGGGCCCCTTCGACTTCGACCGGACCCGGCCCCTCGGTCACGGAGGCCGGCTCGACTTCCACGTCGTCGTCAACTGGCTCATCGCCGAGCACAAGTCGCAGGGCTTCATGCAGCGGCGCATGAACGTCGCGGACGTGGAGCGCTACGCGTGCTTCGCGCTCACCTCCGACGCGGGCGCCGCACGGGCCCGCGACCTCTTCGCGCGCTTGACCACGTCCGAGATCGGCCTGTCGCGCAACCACTGACCCAGCACGAACGCGCGCATCACCAGCTGTTCCGGCGCCACGCGGTAGACCCCGGGCGCGGGCGTCGCCACGGTCCCGCGCAGCAGCCCGTCCAGCACGCCCACGAAGACCTCGGGCACCAGGGGCGCGGGCAGGGCCTCCAGTCCGGCGCGGAGGAACGCGGCCACCCGGGGCGAGCGCTTCAGCATCCGGGCCCAGTCCACCCCGTTGCTCCGCTCGGCGAACGGGATGTCCAGGTGCTCCGCGAACTGTCTTCGATAGCAGTCCTTGAACAGCCGCTTGTCGGTGCGCCACGCCGCCGGGAGCGCTCGGGACAGGGCCAGCACCTCGCGGTCCATCAGCGGGTTGAACACCTCCAGCCGGTGGGCCTTGAAGTAGTTGAGGTGGTGCAGGAACGCGGGCACCCGCTCGCGGAAGTACAGCGTGTCGCGCAGGGCCTCCACGCCTCCGGGAGCCGCCGCCACCCGCCTTCGCACCTGCGCCTCTCGCGCCGCCCACGCGTCCGCGCCACCGCCCATCAGCCATGCCTCGCGCCCCGCGACGTCCGCCGTGAAGGGCAATGACAGCCGCGCCAGCACCTCACCTTCCGTCGTCGCGTTCCACCCCGTGGGCCCGAAGCACTCATCCCCACGAAACAGCGAGCCCACCCCGTGCCGCTCCGCGAGCTGCTGGCACAACGTCAGTTCATCCGCGTGGCCGAAGGCCAGCTCCGTCATGCCGGACTGGGCCTGGAACATGGCGGCGAACGTCTCCGGCACCTGTGCCACGCAGCGCTTCAGCGCCAGGTGACGCGTGCCGAAGCGCCTCGCGATGTCCTGCGCCACCCTCGCGTCCGAACCCAACCGGCGCAGGTCCTGCCCCCACGTCACCGTGCACAGCCGCGTCGTGTCCTCCACGTGCCGCGCCACCGTGTGGAAGAGGAACCGCGAATCCCAGCCGCCGGTCAGCAGCAACGCGGGCGCACGGGCCTGCGTCCACCGCTGGAGCACCGCGCGCTCCAGGGCCTCGCTCCACCGCGTCAGCGCCGCTTCCACGTCGAGCGGCCCGGACTCCTCGCTCACGGTGTCCGGCTCCGCGCGCCGCCGCTCGATCCGTCCGTCGCGATGCACCAGGTGCTCGCCGGGAAGCAGTTGGTGGACCTCCTCCAGCAGCGTGTGCCCCGCGAAGAAGCGCCCGCCCACCAGGAACTGCGCCAGGTTCGCGCCGTCCACGGTGCACGGGGCCAACGTCCGCAGCGGCGCCACCTCGGGGGAGAACGCCAGTCCCCAGGGTCCATGCCGGAAGAACCACCGGCGTGACGCCGTCGGATCCATGAACAGGTACGTCGTGTCCGGGGTCCGCACGAGCACCTGGAACGATCCGTCCACTCCCTCCAGGAACCGCTCCCCGCGCTCCAGGAACGCACCCAGCAACGCCTCCGGCACGGACGCATCACCGAACGGCCGGCCCAAGAGGTGCCCCTCGAAGGCCAGCCACACCCCGGCGCGCTCCCGGAAGCCGCCCGTCCCACGGACCGTGAACGCGAACCCCGGCGCCAAACCGCGCTCCGCACCCTGCCCCGCCACCGGGAACAACACCGCCTCCATCCGCTCCAGCAGGCCCCCGGCCTCCGCCGCCACCACGCCCGTCAGCCCTGGCATGTGTCGCCTCCGCAGTCCCGAAGCCCGCTCATGCCGACCCCACCGACAGCGCCCGCGCGTAGACACGCACGTAGTCCGCCACCTGTCGCGAGCCATCGAAGCGCGCGAGCACCTCCTCGGCCCGCGCTCGCAGCAGGGGCCTCGCCGCGCCGTCCGCCACCTGCGCCATCCGCTCCGCGTAGGCGTCCGGGTCGGCCGTGTCGCCCCGGACGAGCAGCGGCCAGTCCGTCCCCAGCACCTCCGGGATGCCTCCGACGGCGGGCGCCACCACCGGCAGGCCGTGCGCGAGCGCCTCCAGCATGACCAGCCCGAAGGACTCGAACCGGGACGTGAGCACCAACGCCGTGGCCTGCTGGTACTCGCGCGCCAGCACCTCCATGTCGTCCTCGCCCACCAGCACGGTGACGGCATCGCGCAGCGGATGGGACTCCAGCAGCTCCCGCGCCCGCACCGCGCCCCGGTGCGTGGTGACCAGCCGCAGCGTGGCGTGGGGCCGCTGCGCATGGAGGCGCGCGAAGGAGGCCAGCAGCAGCTCCGGACGCTTCACCGGCCTCAAGGACGACACATGGAGGAACCGGTCCGGCATCCCTGCACCCGGGCCCAGGAGTGGGCCCAGCTGCCGCCGCAGCTCCGGCCGGAGGAAGTTGTGGACGACGTCCGGGGCGGGCAGCTCCGGCATCCGGTGCGCCAGGGCCTCCGCGAGGTAGCGCGACACGCACGTCACCGCGGACGCGTCCCGCAGCACCTCGCGGGTCACTTCCGGCCGCGCGCCCAAGAGCGCGTCGTTGAGCACGTCCGAGCCGTGGAAGGTCACCACGTACGGCACGCCCCGGAGCCGCTTCAGGAAGTACGCCGGCAGGCCGAACACCTGGAGGTTGTGCAGGTGCAGCAGCCCGAACGGCGCCGTGTCGTGGAGCCGCAAGAGCTGTTCACACACCTCCAGCGGGCTGGTGAAGGCCGCGTCCACGTCCAGGCTGTGCGCGGCCCGCAGCGCCCGCTCCGGGGAGAGCACCCGCGTGTCCTCCGGCCGCGCGCCCAGCGGATCACAATGCAGGTAGCGGACCGCGAGCCCCTCCCGTCGCAGCGCCGCGCCCAGGCTCAGCGCGGCGATGGACGACCCGCCGTTGGTGGACAGCATGCCCATGCAGACCGTGGGCAGTCCTTCGAGGATGGACATGCGCCGAGGATAGGGATTGGCGCTGACATGCCTCTTCGCTCCCCGAGTCACCGACGCGGTGATAAGCCCGGGCACCAGGAGGAAGGACCCGCATGCGCAAGCTCACCTATTACGTCGCCAGCTCGCTCGACGGCTTCATCGCCTCTCCCACGGGAGGGTTTGACTTCTTCTCCATGGAGCCGGACTACCTGGATGCCATCGCCGCCGAGTACCCGGAGACGCTCCCCGGCGGCTACCGCGCGTTTCGCGGCCTCACGGGCCCGGGCCGTCACTTCGATACGGTGCTGATGGGGCGGCGGACCTATCAGGTAGGCCTGGATGCGGGCACGACCAACCCGTACCCGCAGCTGGAGAACTACGTGTTCTCGCGCTCCGTGCTGGACAGCCCCGACCCGTCCGTCACCTTCTCCAGCACCCCGCTCGCCACCGTGCGCGAGCTGAAGGCCCGGGACGGACTGGGCCTCTGGCTGTGCGGCGGCGGGGCGCTCGCGGCCGAGCTCCTCCCGGAGATCGACGCGTTCATCATCAAGCTCAACCCCGTCATCGCGGGCTCCGGCATCAAGCTCGTCGACCTGGGCTTCGCGCCCCACCGCCTGCGACTCACCGGGACGCGTGCGCTCCCAAGCGGCGTCGTCTTCCTGAGCTACGAGTCCGCGACCGCGGCTCAGCCCAGGTAGAACTGCTCGAAGGTGAAGGAGTGCGCCGTCGTTCCGGCGAAGCCGCTCAGCACATTGCCCTCGCAGGTGGGCGACGTGATGGCGACCCGGCCGTTGCCCCAGCTGTTGAGGATGAGCGTCATCTTGCCGGTGTCGTCCAGCTCCAGCTGCACGTTGTCTGGCGCGAAGGCGGAGAAGTTCTGCCAGCGCGCGGGGCTCGCGTACGTGGAGGAGTAGCTCCGGTCGTTGAAGACCTGGCGACCGCTGTTCACGGAGCTGGTGAGGCGGGCGGGCACCCGCGTGACCACGCCGGTGGTGGGGTTGTAATAGAAGCTCGCGGCCACGTAGCCCGACAGCGAGCCCGTGAAGTACGAGGCCACGGGCCCGACCGTGCCCACCGGCTGCTTCAGCGAAACACCCGTGACGTAGATGTAGTTGCCACCGTTCTGCTGGATCCAGCTGAACTGGGAATTGACCAGGGTGGTGCAACTCCCCGCGGCGGCCTCGGCGCCGACGAGGAGGGGCAACGCGAAGAGAAGACCTGCGAGCTTGCGGGACGCGTTCATGGGAGGACTCGGCCGGTGGAGTGCAGCCCCGTTCGCGCCGCCGGCACTCGGGCGTTCAGGGTTCATGCGCTCCAGGGCCTGAGCACGTCCCGTGCCGCCAGGCGCCCCACTCGGGGACCCGGGCAGGAGCCGCCCCAGGTGTTGCTTCCGGGACCACGGCGCCCTGTCGCCACCGTGGCCCCGCGCACCACAGCCGCTCCCGGGCCGGGTGTGATTCGACCTGACGGAAGAGCCCGGAAGGGCAGGCAACCTCCATGCCTGGGAGCCGGGTGCCCAGGCAGGGTTGTCTTGCGGATGACCCCGTCACAAGGTGGTGGCCGACCAAGCCGTCGGGTGCACTACTCTTTCTCCTATGCGAAGCCCCCTGGACGACCGCGCGGATCCCGGGTCCCCGAGCAACGGCGGCATCACCTATGCGCCCCACTCCGCCAAGAGCGGCGTCGGCGTGGATTCGCAGCTGCGCCTGTTCATCGACAGCGTCAAGGACTACGCCATCCTGACGCTGGACCTGGATGGACACATCACCAGCTGGAACGCGGGCGCCGAGCGCATCAAGGGCTACAAGGCCGAGGAGATCCTCGGGCAGCACTTCAGCCGCTTCTACCGCCCCGAGGACGTGGCTGCGGGCAAGCCCCAGGCGGAGCTGGAGCTGGTTGCCCGCGAGGGGCGCTTCGAGGAGGAGGGGTGGCGCGTCCGCAAGGACGGCAGCCTCTTCTGGGCCAACGTCGTCATGACCGCGCTCCGGGACGAGGAGGGGGTGCTGACGGGCTTCGCCAAGGTGACGCGCGACTTCACGGAGCGCAAGCTCGCCCAGGAGCAGCTGCGGCAGAGCGACGAGCGCTTCCGGCTGCTCGTCGAGCACATCCAGGACTACGCCATCTACATGCTGGACGTGGACGGTCGGGTCAACACCTGGAACGCGGGCGCGGAGCGCATCAAGAACTACCGCGCCGACGAGATCATCGGGCAGCACTTCAGCCGCTTCTTTCCCCCTGAGGACGTGGCCGCGGGCAAGCCCCAGCGGGCCCTGGAGACCGCGGCGCGGGAGGGGAAATTCGAGGAGGAGGCCTGGCGCGTCCGCAAGGACGGCACCCGCTTCTGGGCCAGCGTCCTCATCACCGCGCTCCGCGACGAGTCGGGCGTGCTGCGGGGCTTCGCCAAGGTGACGCGCGACTTCACCCAGCGCAAGCAGACCCAGGAGCGGCGCGAGCTGGAGATGCTGCGGGACGCCGTGCAGGCCCGGGACGAGTTCCTCTCCGTCGCGTCCCATGAGCTGAAGACGCCGCTCACCCCGCTGCAGCTCAAGCTGACGGCCATCCTGCGCATCGTGGAGAACAACCCCGCGGCCACCCTGCCCGTGGAGCGCGTGGTGAAGGACCTGGACGTGGCGCGCCGGCAGGTCCGCAAGCTCGCGGACCTCATCGAAGACCTGCTGGATGTCAGCCGCATCAGCATGGGCCAGCTGCGGCTGACGCGGACGCCCACGGACTTCGCCGCGCTCGCGCGGGAGGTGGTGGGCCGCTACGCGCCGCAGGCCGCCCAGGTGGGCTGCGCGGTGACGCTGGAGGCGCCCGCCCCCGTCCCCGGCAACTGGGACCGGACCCGGCTGGAGCAGGTCCTCACCAACCTGCTCACCAACGCGCTCAAGTACGGCGCCGGTAAACCCATCCACGTCCGCGTGCGCATGGACTCCGGGCTGGCCATCCTCATGGTGCGGGACGAGGGCATCGGCATCGCGCAGGAGGAGCAGCCCCGCGTCTTCGAGCGCTTCGTGCGCGCCGTCTCCGAGCGCAACTACGGAGGGCTGGGACTGGGCCTCTTCATCACCCAGCAGATCGTCGAAGCGCACGGCGGCATCGTCCAGGTGCGCAGCCTGCCCGGCGAGGGCGCCACGTTCACCGTGATGCTGCCCGTCAACCTGGTGGAGCCGCACGGAGGCTGACGCCTCGGGCGTTCAACCCACCGGCTTGCGCTCCTCGCGCGCGGAGACGAGGTAGCGGTACGGCACCACGCGCGTCAGCTCGTGCAGCGTGGTGACGCCGTCCGCCACCTTCGCCAGCGCGTCCTCCACCAGCGTGCGGAAGCCCCGGGCCCGCGCATGCCTTCGCAGCTGGACGACGGGCGCCCCGGTGGCGATGAGCAGTTGCAGGTCGGGGTCCACGACCAGCAATTCGAACAGCCCCACGCGGCCCTTGAAGCCGGTGTGCCGGCACGCCTCGCACCCCCGCCCCGCCCGGGCCTGGAGGCCGTCCAGCAGCGGCCCCAGCAGCGCCACCTGCTCCGGCGTCGGCGTCGCGGGCGCGGAGCACTCCGGACAGATTCGCCGCACCAGGCGCTGGGCCAGCACCGCGAGCAGCGCCTCCGCGATGTCCCCGTCCTCCAGCTTCAGGCCCCGCAGGCGGCTCACCGCGCCCACCGCGTCCGCGGTGTGCAGCGTGCCCAGCACCACGTGGCCCGTGGACGCCGCCATCAGCGCGGTGCTGCCCGTCTCCTGGTCGCGGATCTCCCCCACCAGCATCACGTTGGGGTCCTGCCGCAAGAGCGCGCGCAGCAGCGTCAGGTGCGGCAGCTGCGCGGACACCTGCTTCTGGTTCACCTTGGGGACCACGTATTCGATGGGGTCCTCGGCGGTGATGATCTTCTTGCGCCCGTCGTTGAGCCGCGCCAGCGCCGCGTACAGCGTCGTCGTCTTCCCGCTGCCCGTGGGCCCCGTCACCAGCACCAGCCCCTCCGGGTTGCCCAGCAGCCGCAGCACGGTCGCCTGCACCTCCGGCGTCATGCCCAGCTTCTCCACCGGCACCAGCCCCACCGTGGCATCGAGAAGGCGGATGACCACGTCCTCGCCCGCGGGCGACGGCACCACGCTCACGCGGAAGTCCACCGCCTTGTCCCCCGCCGGCCCCTGGTAGAGCGCCCGCAGCCGGCCGTCCTGGGGCCTGCGCCGCTCGGAGATGTCCAGGCCTGCCATCACCTTGATGCGGCTCACCACCTCCGGGAGCGTGTCCGGGGCGATGTCCGTGTACGTCTGGTGGAGGATGCCGTCGCAGCGGTAGCGCAGGTCCACGTCATCCGCGTAGCTCTCCAGGTGGATGTCGGACGCGTTCTGCTCCACGGCCTCGGTGAGCACATGGTTCACCAGCTCCACCGGCGTGGGCGTCGCGGACAGCGGCGTGCCCGCGCGCAGCACCACGTCCACCGCGGCGTGCGCTCCCGCGCCGAACCCCACCTCCAGCGCGGCGTCGATTTCGTAGCGGTTCAGACGCACCGGCTGCACGGGCCGCCGCAGGAAGTCCGCGATGCGGTAGCGCACCGACAGGTCGTCCGGATGGAGCATCGCCACGGTGACGGGCGAGTGCTTGTTCGCCGGGTCCACCCGCCCCATCACCGCGACGCCCAGGCGGCGGCAGAAGGACTCGGGGAGCAGCCGCAGCGATTCGCGGTCGAGGGTGAACTGGGACAGTTCGGAGAAGGGGGGCACTTCCGGGGGAGCCATGGGCGGGCGGATTCTATCACCGCCCCCTTCACGCCCTGGGGGCTGGTATCCTCGCGCGCATGTCGCGGCCTCCCGCGGAACCTCCCGCCATGCCGTCGCTGCTGGTGTTCGCCGTCGCGGTGCTGCTGTTCGGCTCGCCGCTGCGCAGGCTGTGGCTGGCGGAGGGCGCCCCCGCCTACCTTCCCTTCGTCGTGTGGCTGGGCGTCATCGCCCTGGGCGGCTGGGTGGCGCACCGGAGCCTGCGCCCATGACGCTGGGGCTGGGCCCGCTCGTCGTCGCCTCCGTCGGCTACCTGGGCGTACTGTTCCTCGTCGCCTACGCGGCGGAGAAGGGCCGCATCCCGGCGCGCATCACCCAGCACCCGCTGGTGTACGCGCTGGCCCTGGGCGTGTACGCCACGTCCTGGTCCTACTTCGGCAGCGTGGGCTACGCGGCCCGCCACGGCTTCCGCTACCTGGGCATCTACCTGGGCCTCACGCTCGCGTGCCTGCTCGCCCCCGTGCTGTGGCGGCCCCTGCTGCGGCTGACGCGCGAGCTGCAGCTCACCTCGCTCGCGGACCTGCTCGCGTTCCGCTACCCCGGTCAGGTGACGGGCACCGCGGTGACGCTGTTCGCCCTGGCCGGCAGCCTGCCCTACCTGGCGCTCCAGATTCGCGCCGTGGTGGAGTCCGCGCGCCTGTTGAGCCCCGCGGCGTCCCCCGCCCTGGTGGGCCCGGGCTTCTGCGGCGTGCTCGTCGTCTTCTCGCTCCTCTTCGGCGCCCGCCACCCCGCCCCGCGCGAGCGGCATGAAGGGTTGATGCTGGCCATCGCCTTCGAGTCGGGCGTGAAGCTGCTCGCGCTCGTCATCGTCGCGGGCTGGTGCGTGGTGTCTGTCTTTGGCGGCGTGGGCGGGTTGCAGGACTGGCTCACCGTGCACCCCGAAGCGGTGGAGGCGCTCCAGCGTCCCGCGCGCGACGCGTCCTGGGCGCCGCTGCTGGTGCTCTCCGTCGTCGCCGCGTTCCTCACGCCCCGGCAGTACCACGTGGCCTTCACCGAGGCCCCCGAGCGCGACGGACTGGCCACCGTGGCGTGGGCCTTCCCGCTGTTGATGCTGCTCATCAACGCGGCGGTGCCGGTGCTGCTGTGGTCAGGAGAGGCGCTGGGCCTGCCCTGGCCCGCGGACTTCCACGTCCTCTCCGTGCCCGCCGCGAAGGGCGCCCCGGCGCTGGCGCTGCTGGCGTTCCTGGGCGGCGTGTCCGCGGCGAGCGCGATGGTCATCGTCACCACGCTCGCGCTGGCGCCCATGTGCCTGACGCACCTGGTGCTGCCCCTCAACACCATGCGCGGCCGCGACGACCTCTACGGCTGGCTGCTGTGGGCGCGGCGTGTGCTCATCGCCGCCATCATCCTCGCGGGCTACGGCTTCTACCGGCTCATCGACACGCGGGCGACGGGGCTCGTGGACCTGGGGCTCGTGTCCTTCGTCGCGACCGCGCAGTTCGCGCCCGGCGTGCTGGGCCTGCTCCTGTGGCCCAAGGCGACGCGCGCGGGCCTGCTCGCCGGGCTGGGCGCGGGCGCCGCGACGTGGACCGCCACGCTCGTCGCGCCGCTGTGGGAGCCGCCCTCGCTGGTGGCGTGGACGAATCAGGTCTCCGTCGCCATGGGCTTCTCCGCGGACGAGCCCTGGGGCTTCGCCACCTTCACCTCCCTGGGCCTCAACGCGCTGTGCTTCATCGCGGTGTCGCTCGCCACGCGCCAGTCGGTGGAAGAGACGGAGGCCGCGCGGGTGTGCGCGCGCGAGGCGCCGGGCCTGTCCGAAGGCAGCGTGGTGGCCAGCTCTCCCGACGAGTTCCGTAGGCAGTTGGAGCCGGTGCTGGGCGCGCAGGTGGCGGCGGCGGAGGTGGACCGCGCGCGCGAGGCGCTGGACCTGTCCCTGGACGAGCGCCGGCCCGCGGAGCTGCGCCGCCTGCGCGACGGCGTGGAGCGCAACCTGTCCGGCCTCATCGGACCGGTGCTGGCCCGGCTCGCGGTGGGCGAAGCGCTGCGGCTGGACCCGGGCGCGCGCACGGCCCTGGCGGATCAGCTCCGTTTCGTGGAGGAGCGGCTGCGCGATGCGCGCGACATCCGCGGGCCGGTGCGCGAGTTGGAGGTCGTGCGCCGCTACCTCTACCGCATCCTGGAGGACCTGCCGCTGGGCGTCTGCGCGGTGGGCCCGGATGGTGAGGTCGTCCTCTGGAACGCCGCGCTGGAGGCGGTGTCGCGCGTGCCCATGGACGCGGTGCGGGGCCACCCGCTGGCGCGCCTGCCGGAGCCGTGGGGCGCGCTGTTCTCCGGGCTCGCCCAGGCGCATGACGGCGACACCGAGGTGCGCGTGCCGGTGGCGGGACAGACGCGCAGCCTGCGCCTGCACCGCTCGCGGCTGGCACCGTCCGATGGGGGCAACGACGGAGCGTCGGAGGGCATGACGTTCCTGGTGGAGGACTGGACGGAGCGCAAGGCGGTGGACGCGCGACTCGCGCACCAGGACCGGCTCGCGTCGCTGGGCCGGGTGGCCGCGGGCGTGGCGCATGAGATTGGCAACCCGCTCACCGCCATCGCCAGCATCAGCCAGAACCTCAAGTATGAGCTGGAGGACCCCGAAGCAGTGCGCGAACGCGTGGGGCTCATCCTCCAGCAGTGCCGCCGCATCGACGCCATCGTGCGGGCGCTCGTGGGCTTCGGCCATGCGGGCACGGTGGGCGGCGAGTCCCGGCCCTTCACGCGCGTGGCGGTGGGCCCGCTGCTCGCGGAAGCGGCGGAGCTGGCCCGGCTGTCGCGCAAGGCGCGCGACGTGGCGTGCGCGCACCAGAGCCCAGACGGGCTGGTCGTGCGGGGCGACGCGCAGCGGCTGGAGCAGGTGCTGGTGAACCTCTTGACCAACGCCATCGACGCGTCGCCCCCGGGCTCGTGCGTGGAGCTCCGGGCGGACGCCACGGGAGACGAAGTGCGCATCCAGGTGGAGGACCGGGGGCATGGCATCGCCCCGGAGTTGTCGCAGCGCATCTTCGAGCCCTTCTTCACCACCAAGCAGCCCGGCGAAGGCACCGGCCTGGGCCTCACGCTGGTGGAGGGCATCGTGCGCGAGCACGGCGGCACGCTGCGCATCGAAGCCCGCGCGGAGGGCGGCACCCGCGTGACGCTGAGCCTGCCCCGCGCCCCCGCATCCGAGGTCCCGTCCCGTCAGGAGGTTTCCGCGTGAGCCGCATCCTGGTCATCGAGGACGAACCCATCATCCGCACGGAGCTCAAGCGGCTGCTCACGCGCGCGGGCCACGACGTGTCAGAGGCCGGCGCCGTGCCGGAGGCCGCGGCCGAGCACGCGCTGGACGCCTTCGACCTGGTGCTCTCCGACCTGCGCCTGCCGGGCCCGCCGGGCACGGACATCATCGCGCTGTGTCCGGGCGTGCCGGTGCTCATCATGACGAGCTACGCCACGGTGAAGTCCGCCGTGGACGCGATGAAGCAGGGCGCGGTGGACTACATCGCGAAGCCCTTCGACCATGACGAATTGCTGCTCCAGGTGGAGCGCGTGCTGCGCGAAGGGAGGCTCACGCGGCAGAACGCGGCCCTCAAGCGCGAGGTGGAGCAGACCTGGGCCCCCGGCGGCATGGTGGGCACGTCCGCGGTGATGCGCGACGTGTTCGAGCGCGTGCGCAAGGTGGCGCCCTCCCCCGCCACCGTGCTGGTGCTGGGCGAGTCCGGCACCGGCAAGGAGCTGGTGGCCCGCGCCGTCCACGCGCAGAGCCCGCGCGCGGAGGGCCCGCTGGTGGCGGTCAACTGCGCGGCCATCCCGGAGGGGCTGCTGGAGAGCGAGCTGTTCGGCCATGAGAAGGGCGCCTTCACCGGCGCGCAGGCCGCGCACGCGGGGCTGGTGGAGGCCGCGCACGGCGGCACACTCTTCCTCGACGAGATTGGCGAGTTGCCCGCGCCCGCGCAGGCGCGCCTGCTGCGCATGCTCCAGGACGGCGAGGTGCGGCGGGTGGGCGCCACGCGCTCGCGCAAGGTGGACGTGCGCATCCTCGCCGCCACGCACCGCGACCTGCCCCGGCGCGTGCAGGAGGGCCTCTTCCGTCAGGACCTCTACTTCCGTCTGCGCGTGGTGGAGATCCGCCTGCCGCCCCTACGCGAGCGCGGCGAGGACCTGCCCGCCCTGGCGAAGCACCTGTTGGAGAAGGCCAGCCGGCGCCTGGGCCGTCCGCCCGCGTCCCTGTCCCCGGAGGCGCTGGCCGCCATCGCCGCGCACCCGTGGCCGGGCAACGTGCGCGAGTTGGAGAACGCCCTGGAGCGCGCGGTCATCCTCGCGGACGGGCCCCTGCTCACGCCGGAGCTGCTGGCGCTGGAGCTGCCGCGCGCGGCGGCGACGGACGCGGCCCCGCCCGCGCTGGAGGAGCTGGACTTCCCGCCGCTCGTCGCCAGCGAGGATCCGCGCTCGCCGGATTCGATGGAGGAGTACTTCCGTCGCTTCGTCCTGGAGCACCAGGACCGCATGGGCGAGACGGAGCTGGCGCGCCGGCTGGGCATCAGCCGCAAGACGCTCTGGGAGAAGCGCCAGCGCCTGGGCATTCCCCGCACCCGCGCCTGAAGTCCGACGCGTCGAAGCCGGCGCGTTTCGACGCGTCGAAATGCGTCGAACGGCTTCGACAATGCCGCTCCCCACGGTCCCCCAGAGGGAAGCGGCGTGCGGCACACCGCTTGCTCATGGGTCCTGGCATCCACCGGATGAATCCCTCTCCCGGTGGCCCAGGAGCCCACGACCATGTGCAACCACAACAGCCTCGGACCGGATGGCCAGCTCAAGTCGGGTTACGACACCCGCCTGAACCCCGACATGACCCGCACCGCCGCGAAGGGTGCCTCTCCCATGTCGACGGAGCAGACCGCCAACTGCGTCGTCGTCAACCAGTGGGGCGGGACCATCACCAACGTGCAGCTGCGCCACCGCTACAGCAACAACCCCAGCTACCAGCAGCAGGGCAACTGGCCCTCGCTCGCGGAGAACGTCACCAGCTCGTCGTTCCAGGCCATCTTCTGGACCGGCGCCACGGGCCACGACTACTGGTGGGTCCAGTTCGAGGATGACAACGGGAAGATCTGGTCGTGCAAGCAGAACTTCTACTGCACGCTGAAGTCCTCCGACGCGAACACCACCGTCTACTTCTTCCTCAACGGCTCCTCCGAGGAGATGCAGATCCAGATGATCAGCGGGAGCTGCGACACGTCCCTGTCGGATTAGCAGGCCCCAGGCCCAAGCCATGACGACCCCAACGCAGGACCCCGCGCGACTGAAGCAGCTCGTCGCGGCGGCCATGAAGGACTACCTGGGCACGCAGACGGAGATCGGCGTGTCGGCGGC
Organism: Corallococcus sp. CA053C; assembly: GCF_003611675.1. GTDB lineage: Bacteria > Myxococcota > Myxococcia > Myxococcales > Myxococcaceae > Corallococcus. The sequence continues at coordinate 11,404 of NZ_RAWA01000067.1, read as the reverse complement.
GGTGGCCGTCGGCGACGTGCGCGCCAGCTACGTCGCGGGCCTGTCGGACCGCGAGGAAAAGCGGCCGGTGTCCGAGGACACGCTGTTCCTCATCGGCTCCGTGCAGAAGGTCTTCACCAACACGCTCGCCGCCGCGCGCATCGTGGAGGGGAAGATGGCGCTGACGGATCAGATCACCCGCTTCCTCCCGGGAGAGGTCCGCCAGCAGGGCACCGTCATCCGGCAGGTGACGCCCCAGGCGCTGGGCACCATGACGGCGGGCATGCCGGGCACCAACGTGCCGGGCCACCCGGCGGGCGCGCTGTACCGGGGAGAGGTGCCGCCCCCGCAGATGTTCGACTTCTGGACGCGCTTCAACCCGGAGACGCGCGTGGGCACGCACTACAGCTACTCCAACGTGAGCGAGGTGACGCAGGGCTTCACCACCACCCTGGCCGCGCGGCGCAGCTACCCGGAGCTGTTCGCCACCGACATCCAGGAGCCGTTCGCCATGCGTGACACGCGCGTGGACCTCACCGGCATCCGCCCCGAACGCATCGCCCAGGGCTACACGGCCAAGGGCAAGCAACTGGGCTACCGGGGCGTGGGCTTCAACTCCACCGCGTCGGACATGCTGCGCTTCCTGGAGGGCAACCTCTTCCGCGTGCCCACCATGCCGCTGCTCACCTACCGCGCGATGAAGCTCGCGCACACGCCCCACTTCGAAATCTCCGCGCGTCAGTCCATCGGCCTGGGCTGGTACATCACCGACGCGGGCGGCGGCGCGAAGGTGCTGAGCAAGGCTGGCGGCAACGGGGGCTTCGTGGCGTGGGTGGGCTTCCTGCCCGGACACGCCGCGGCGGTGGTGCTCCTCACCAACGGCCACCCGACCACGGGCCTCAAGCTGCCCGCCATGGGCCGGCGCATCCTCCTGGAGGCCGCGGGGCTCCAGGCGCCCATCGGTCCGCCGGATGCGGACGACGACGCGGACGCGGGCATCGCCCCCGAGGACGGCGCGGAAGCCTGAGCCGATACGCGCGGGGGCCACGCACGCTGACGCGCTGCGTGGCCCCTGTCTCGTTGCGGGGCCCGGTGTTACCCCGGCGTTACGACGCGCTGCACGAATCGTTACGGGCGGTAACGCCCTGTCACCTTCCGCCACATCCTGACGCAACGGGCCAACCTGTAAGGTCCTGAAACCCGGAGGCCACGCGGGTGGAACGGGCGTTGCTCTTGCGTGGGGGCCTATGCGCCCCGACCTACGCTCGCTCCCCCGGTGGATGGTGTTCGTGGCCCTGCTGACCGCGCTGCCCGCGGCGGCGGGGAAGATTCAGCTGGGCGACGATGCGGTCCTCAACGTCGACGTCCTGCTACAGCCGCAGATGCAGCTCGTGAAGAACGGCGCGCCGGTGGGCGACGTGGGCACGGACTTCTTCCTGCGCCGCGTGCGGCTGCTGGTGTTCGGCTCCATCACCAAGCGGCTGTCGTTCTTCATCGACACGGATCAGCCGAACTTCGGCAAGAACGGCGACTGGAACCCGGCCTTCTACATCCAGGACGCGACGCTCGCGTACGAGGTCGCGGACAAGACGTGGCTGGAGGCGGGCTTCATCCTCGCGCCGCTGTCGCACCATGCGCTGCAGGGTGCCATCGCGCTCAACACGGTGGACTACCACTCCGACCTCATCCGCTACCCGCTGGGCGTGGGCAAGGTGTGGCGCGACGCGGGCATCCAGGTGCGAGGCTTCGCCGGGCCGCTGACGTACCGCGCCGCCATCCTCAACGGCGTGGAGGGCTCGCGGCTGGAGAACGGCCAGGTCGTCAACCCGGACGACCTGCCGCGCGTCGTGGGCCACGCGCGCTACAACGTGCTCGGCCGCGAGGAGGACCTGTTCCTCCGGGGCATCTACTTCACCGACCATCCGCTGCTGTCGTTCGGCGTGGGCGGTGACTACCAGTACTCCGCCATCGCCACCGCCTCCGGCGTGCACGACGCGGTGGCCCTGGCGGCGGACGTGTTCCTGGACATGCCCATGGGCGCGGACCAGGAGCTCATCATCCAGAGCAACGTCTTCTCCTGGCAGCAGGGCTTCGACAACCCGCGCAGCGGCACGGGCTTCTTCATGGAGCTGGGCTACCGCATCGGCATCGTGGAGCCCCTCATCTCCGGCGAGTACTTCAACGGCCGCGTGAATGCGCAGGACCTGCTCACGCTGCGCCCCGGCTTCAACCTCTGGTTCCAGAAGCACACCTTCAACCTGAAGACGGAGGTGGCCGTGTCCCGCGCGGGCGACATCTCCCACGCCAAGACAGGCATCACCGGCACCGCCCAACTCCAGCTCTTCTACTAAAGGACCTTCCCCCATGGCTCCCGCCCAGGACCTGCTCGTCGCCCCCAAGGAAGCCTTCCGCCGCACCGCCCACGTGAAGAGCCTGGAGGACTACCAGCGCCTCTACCGCCAGAGCCTGGACGCCCCGGACGCCTTCTGGGGCGAACAGGCCCGGCAGCTCACCTGGTTCCACCCGCCGGACACCATCCGCGAGGTGAACGAGGCCGCCGCGGACTTCACCTGGTACGGCGGCGGCAAGCTCAACGTCACCGTCAACTGCGTGGACCGCCACGCGAAGGCGCGCCCGGACAAGGCCGCCATCATCTGGGCGAAGAACACGCCCGGCGAGTACGAGGTCATCACCTTCAAGGACCTCCAGCACCACGTGGGCCGCCTGGCCAACGTGCTCAAGGCGCACGGCGTGAAGAAGGGCGACCGCGTCATCGTGTACCTGCCCATGGTGCCGGAGCTCGTGTACACGCTGCTCGCGTGCGCCCGCATCGGCGCGGTGCACTCGGTGGTGTTCGCCGGCTTCTCCGCGGACTCACTGCGTGAGCGTGTCCTGGATTGCGGCGCGAAGGTCGTCGTCACCGCCAACGAGGGCCCGCGCGGCCCCAAGAGCGTGGCCACCAAGGCCATCACCGACGAGGCCCTGGAGGGGCTCACCCAGGTGACGTCCGTGCTCGTCGCGCGCCGCACGTCCAAGGAAGTGCCCATGCGCGAGGGGCGCGACCACTGGCTGGACGTGGAGGTGAAGAAGCACCGGGGCGTCTGCCCCGCCGAGTGGATGGACTCCGAGGACCCCCTCTTCATCCTCTACACGTCCGGCTCCACCGGGAAGCCCAAGGGCGTGCTGCACACCACGGCGGGCTACCTCGTGTACGCCGCCACCACGTTCCGCTACGTCTTCGACACGCAGCCGGACGACGTGCACTTCTGCACCGCGGACGTGGGCTGGGTGACGGGCCATTCCTACCTCGTCTACGGCCCGCTCTGCACCGGCACCACCACGGTCCTCTTCGAGTCCACGCCCACCTGGCCGGACGCGAGCCGCCTCTGGCAGGTGGTGGACGACGTGAAGGCCACCACGCTCTACACCGCGCCCACCGCGCTCCGCGCCCTCATCAAGGAGGGCGACGCGTTCGTGACGAAGTCGTCCCGCAAGTCCCTGCGCCTCCTGGGCAGCGTGGGCGAGCCCATCAACCCGGAGGTCTGGCGCTGGTACCACGACGTGGTGGGCGAGGGCCGCTGCCCCGTGGTGGACACGTGGTGGCAGACGGAGACGGGCGGCATCCTCATCGCGCCGCTGCCGGGCGCGACGCCGTGCAAGCCCGGCAGCGCCACCCTGCCCTTCTTCGGCGTGGAGCCGGTGCTGGTGGATGAAGAGGGCAAGGTGCTGGAGGGCAACGGCGTCAGCGGCAACCTGTGCCTCGCGCGCTCGTGGCCGGGCCAGGCGCGCACGCTGTACGGCCACCACGCGCGCTTCGTGGAGACGTACTACGCGCGGTTCCTGCCGCTGTACTTCACCGGCGACGGCTGCCGCCGCGACGAGGACGGCTACTACTGGATCACCGGCCGCGTGGACGACGTGCTCAACGTGTCCGGCCACCGGCTGGGCACCGCGGAGGTGGAGAGCGCGCTCGTGGCGCACGAAGCCGTCGCCGAGGCCGCCGTGGTGGGCTACCCGCACGACCTGAAGGGCACCGGCGTGTGCGCCTTCGTGACGGTGAAGCCGGACTTCCTGCGCACGCCGGACGAGGCGATGATGGGCGCGCTGCGCGAGCAGGTGCGCCACGTGATTGGCCCCATCGCGTCCCCGGACCGGGTGGTGCTGGTGTCGGGCCTGCCCAAGACGCGCTCGGGAAAGATTCTTCGCCGCATGCTGCGGAAGATCGCCAGCGGCGAGACGGAGAACCTGGGGGATGCCAGCACGCTGGCGGACCCCGCGGTGCTGGACGAGCTGCTCACCAAGGGGCTGCCTCCGGCCCCCCGGCGCTGAAGGCTCGCGTTCCCCATCCCTTTCGTTTCCCAAGGAGGCACACCGATGTATGGCAATTCCAAGGACGACGTCCTGAAGGCACTCGCCGCCGCGCGCTGGCGCGTGGCGGGAGCGCTGACGGTGGCGATGCTCGTGACCTACCTGGGCTTCATCCTGCTCGTGGCGTTCAACCGGCCGCTGATGGGGCGACAGCTCATCCCGGGGCTGTCCATCGGCATCGTGCTGGGGGCCGTGACCATCCTGGTCGCCTGGGTGCTCACGGGCATCTACATCCTGTGGGCCAACCGCAAGTACGACCACATCCTCGACGGACTGCGCCGCTGATCCGAAAGGTCACGCCATGAATCCTCCGACCGTGGGCACGCAGATCGGCCAGCCCAACACGACGGCCATCGTCTTCTTCCTCCTCTTCGTCAGCATCACGCTGGCCATCACCTACTGGGCCGCGCGGCGCACGAAGACGACGTCCGAGTTCTTCGCCGCGGGCGGCAACATCAGCGCGGTGCAGAACGGCTTCGCGCTGGCGGGCGACTTCATGAGCGCCGCGAGCTTCCTGGGCATCGCGGGGCTCGTGGCCACGTCCGGCTTTGACGGGCTCATCTATTCGGTGGGCTGGCTGGTGGGCTGGCCGGTGGTGACCTTCCTCATCGCGGAGCCCCTGCGCAACCTGGGCAAGTACACCTTCGCGGACGCGGTGGCCTACCGGCTGAAGCAGACCCCGGTGCGCCTGTCCGCCGCGGTGGGCACGCTCACGGTGGTCGTCTTCTATCTGATTGCCCAGATGGTGGGCGCGGGCAACCTCATCCACCTGCTGTTCGGCCTGTCGTATGAGATGGCCGTCGTCATCGTGGGCGCGGTGATGATCCTCTACGTGCTGTTCGGCGGGATGATCGCCACGACGTGGGTGCAGATCGTCAAGGCGGTGCTGCTCCTGGGCGGCGCGTCCGCGCTGGCGGTGGCGGTGCTGTGGAAGTTCGGCTTCAGCCCCGCGGCCCTCTTCAACGAGGCGGCGACGATGTACGGGCCGGAGGTGCTGGCCCCGGGCAAGCTGGTGGCGAACCCGCTGGAGACCATCTCGCTGGGCGTGGCGCTGATGTTCGGCACGGCGGGCCTGCCGCACATCCTGATGCGCTTCTACACGGTGCCGGACTCGAAGGCGGCGCGCACCAGCGTGTTCTACGCCACGGGCCTCATCGGCTTCTTCTACCTGGTGACGTTCATCCTGGGCTTCGGCGCGGCGGTGCTGGTGGGCCGCCAGGGCATCACGGCGGTGGACAAGGGCGGCAACATGGCGGCGCCCATGCTGGCGGAAGTCGTCGGCGGCACGGGCTTCCTGGGCTTCATCTCCGCGGTGTCCTTCGCCACCATCCTCGCGGTGGTGGCGGGGCTGACGCTGTCGGGCGCGGCGGCGCTGTCGCACGACCTGTGGTCGCACGTGGTGCGCAAGGGAGAGGCGCCGGAGCACGAGCAGCTCAAGGTGGCGCGGCTGGCGAGCCTTCTCTTGGGCGTGGTGGCCATCCTCCTGGGCGTCGTCTTCAAGGGGCAGAACGTGGCCTTCATGGTGGGGCTGGCGTTCGCCGTCGCGGCGAGCGCGAACTTCCCGGCGCTGCTGCTGTCCATGCTGTGGAAGGGCTTCACCACGCGCGGCGCGGTGGCGAGCATGCTGACGGGAGCCTTCAGCGCGGTGCTGCTCATCTTCCTGTCGCCCACGGTGCAGGTGGATCTCTTGGGGCACGCGTCCGCGCCCTTCCCGCTGAAGAACCCGGGGCTCGTCACGATTCCGCTGTCGTTCTTCGTGGGCTGGCTGGTGTCGCTGCTGTCGCCGGAGGCGGAGGCGTCGCGGCGGTTCGCGGAGGTGCAGCACCGGATGCACGTGGGCGCGGTGATTCCGCCCCCGGTGACGGTGCCCACCGGCGTCGGGGGCTCGGTGCCGCCCGGGACCCCGGAGGCTCCGCAAAAGATTTGAAGGCTGCTCGGCGGCCCTCCACGGTTTCTCCTCGACGTGGAGGGCAGGGACGGAACCCGGGTGTTTCCAAAGGGGCCCGGGTTCCGTCCTCCTTCATCCCATGAGCGTAGGCCCGGGCGGAATGGCACCCCGGGGCATGGGACTGTCTGTTATTGCCCGCGCCGTCGCGCCCCTGGTTGCATCCGGCGGTCTCTTGAATGGGATGGTTCCCTCCGGGAGGGCCTTCCATGCGTGACGTGCCTACCGGGAGCCTGAAGCTCGAGGACACGGCGTTCCTGTCCCCGCCGCCCGTCGGTGCGCCGCTGTACCAGGGCGCGCATGCGCTCTTCGTCCACGGCTTCAATCCCGGCGCGACGCTCGACCTGGAGCGCAACGGCGTCATCGTGCTCATGGGGGTGCCGGGCGGCTTTCCCCAACCCCTGGGAGCGCGGCTGCACCTGTCCGCGCCGCTGGTGGCGGGCGACGTCGTCCGCGCGCGGCAGCAGGCCCACGGGGTCACCAGCGGCTGGTCTCCCAGCGTGACCGTGCGCAAGCACACGCAGGACCATCCCGACGGTCCTCCCCGTCCCCGCATCGACCCGGTCCCCGTTCATCCCGGCGGGTCGCGGACGGGCGTCGCCAACCTGCTCACCGGCAGCACGGTGTGGCTGACCGCGAACGCCACCGAGCTCGCACGGGTGCAGGACGCTGCTCCCCGGCAGGGGCTCGACGTGACGCCGGACCACCGCCCCTGGCAGCAGGTGCGTGCCTGGGCCCACCTGGATGGGGACCCGAGCCCGCCCTCGCCTGTCCAAGACACGGTCGCGGCGCCGCTCCCGCTGCCCAGACCGGGCTTCTCCCTGGCCTATGAAGGCACCCGGCAGGTCCAGGTGACGAACCTCGTGAACGGCGCCCGCTTCGAGCTGTCGCTCAATGGGGCCTTCCAGGGAACGTGGCGCACCTGGGGAGACGCCCACCGGGTCGACCTCCCGGCGCCGCTCGCGGCAGGAGACCTCCTCTCCGCCGTCCAGTGGTTGTCCCCGGGCTGGGAGAGCCAGCCCGGCGAGCTCCAGGTCTGGTCCTGCGGGCAGCTCCCCGCGCCGCAGGCCGAGCCCCTCCAATGCGGCGACACCTCCATCACCCTCACGATGATGGCGACCGGCGCCACGGTGAAGGTCTACCGCAACCTCGTGAAGGCCGGCGAAGGCGGCGGTCCGGTGGTGCTGCTGGACGCGCCCGTCGAACACGGCGATGTCATCCATGTCGTGCAGACGCTGGGAACGTGCGTGAGTCAATCCGCGCAGCAGCTCACCTGCCTGTGCGTCGCACCGCACGTGACGTCCGACCCCTCCGGGCTCGACCTGTTTCCGGTGGGCCAGGTGGACTACGACGGAGGCACGACGAGCATCGGCGGGCAGACGCTGCACATCCGGGGCACGGTCTTCTACCCCGCCCAGGACGATGGAGGGGATGCGCCCTTCAACAAGCGGAGGGGCAAGCGGGGACCGGTGCCCCTCGTCTTCATGGCCCACGGAAACCATGCGCCCACCGACCCGAGCCATCTCGGCTACGACTATTTCCAGCAGGCGCTCGCGCGGATGGGCTTCGTCGCGGTGTCGGTGGACTGCAACGAGCTGAACGGGTGGACCGGCGGGCCGGGCAACATCACCGACCGCGCCGACCTCATCAACGCGTCCATCGCGCACTTCCAGAGGCTCAACGCCGTCGGCCAGCGCTTCGCGGGCGTGCTCGACTTCGACAAGGTCGGGCTCATGGGGCACTCGCGAGGAGGCGAGGCGGTGGTGATTGCGCCGTCACGTCCCAGCAGGCCGAGGGCGGTGAACATCCGCTGTGTGCTGTCGCTCGCTCCGACGGACTGGGGCGCGACCCAGGGCGCGCTCGAAGGCTGCGAGTTCCTCACGCTCCTTCCCGCCGCCGACGGAGACGTGTTCGAGAACGACGGTGCGAAGTATTACGACCGCTGCCGGCCACCGAAGTTCAAGTCGCAGCTCTACGTCCACAATGCCTGCCACAACTTCTTCAACCGGCGCTGGCTGGAGAATGACAACGGCGGGAACCTGCCGACGATGGACCGGTCCGCGCACGAACGGGTGCTGTTGACCTATGGCTGCGCGTTCTTCCGCTCGGTCCTGGCGGGGCACGACACGCTCGGGTTCCTGGTGGGCACGGAGCTGCCGCCCGCGACACTGACCTTCCTGGTGCACCTGTCCTTCAAGTGGTCGGCGGGGATGACGGTGGATGACCACGAACAGGGCAACACCATCGCCAAGAACTCGCTCGGGAGACCCACGACCCAGATGGGGCTGGTGGCGGGCGAGTACCGGTTCAATCAAGCCATGGCCCCCCAGTACAACGACTCGTTCTATGGCGACTCCATCGGCATGGTGGCGGAGCCCGAAGCGGCTCCCGGGACATTCCGCTCGCAGCTGGAGCCGCCGGTGACGCTCAGCGGAAAGGAGCTGTGGATCCGCGTCGCGGATGTCTTCATCGAGGACATGCCCCCCGCGAAGACAGGCTTCCAGCTGGGAATCGAGCTGACCGATGGGACCGTCGAGTGGATCGACTCGGATGCGGTGGGCGGCGTCCCGCTTCCCTTCGACACGGTGTTCCTGACGAAGAGCATGCTGTCGACGCTCCGGTTTCCCATCCGCTGTTTCGGTTCGTCGAAGATCCTCCGGGTGGCCCGCGCCCTCCATCTGAAGCTCAACCGGGAGAACGCCCGGCCCCTCGCGTTCGATGACCTGCAAGTCATCGGGTAACGGAGCACGACATGGCGACTCAGGATGGCGGCTCGGGGCCCGAGGACACACGCAAGCAGCGGCCCGCGGTGCCCGGAATCAGGTCAGCGGTCGCGCGTCGCGTCCGGTACCCGAAGCCCCGGCGCTTCTTCACCGCGGGCCGGGAGCACACCGAAGTCGACGTGCTCGAGGTCGACGTGGAGACCGACGCCGACTTCCCCATCGCCGGGACGGGGCCGGCCCTCTTCGTGGGGGACGTGGCGCTCATCGACAGTGAGCGCGTGGGCGAGCGCCGCTACCGCTTCTTCGCCCCGGCCTCCACGCCGCTCGCGAAGGACGCGTCGGTCGCCCTGGGCCGGGCGGGCTCCGGCATCCCCAGGCCGGAGACGCCGCGGGGCCTGCTGCGTCTGGAATGGAGCGCGGACGGAAGCCGCTGACGCGCGCGTTCCCGGTGCGGGCGCGGCCTCACTTCGCGCGCGTGAGCGGGAGCACGTCCTGCACGAGTCGCAGGAGCACCTTGCCGGGCTCCTCCTCGTGCACCATGTGAGCGGAGTCCTCGAACCAGACGAGCTTCTTCGAGGGCGCTTCGAGCGTCGCGTACCAGGAGTCCAGCAGGCGCGCGGACGTGGTGAGGTCATGCCGGCCGTGGAAGAAGACCACCGGGCAGGCGAAGCGCTTCACCGGGGTGAAGTCCAACTGGGACAAGCTCCCCCAGAGCGTCACGAAGCTGAGGTCCAGACCCGCATCGCGTGCCTCCAGGTCCTTGTCCGAAACGTCCGGGCTGAAGCGCCAGACCTCCGCGCCGTGCCAGCTCCGGTCGCGCCAGTTGTAGCTCTCGTAGCGTGAAAGCCACCGCCGCTCCCGGGGCAGGTTCGCCAGATTGCGCGCGGGGTCCTTGGGGTCCGGATAGGGCGCGAGCGCTTCGAGCTCCGCGACGGCCTTGGCGTTCCCATCCGCGCGCGCGGCCTGGAGCGTGGCCTCGTACCCCAGCGCTTCGTTCCGGGGGAGGTCCACGACCTGGCTGATGCCGACATAGGCGTCGAACCAGTCGGGGTGCCGCTGCGCGAGCTTCACGCCGAGCACGGTGCCCCAGCTGTGTCCCACGAGCACGATGCGCTTCTTGCCGTAGGTCTTGCGCAGGTGCGTGACGACCTCTTCGGCATCCGCCACCATGCGGTCGATGCTCAGCGTGGGGCGCACCTTGTCCGGCGGATTGAGCGCGTAGGTCTTCCCCGCGCCGCGCTGGTCCCAGTGCGCGACGGTGAAGAACTCCTCCCATTCGCCCTGGTAGAAGTAAGCGGAAGGCAGGGACGTGAAGCCCGGACCTCCGTGCAGGAAGAGCAGCAGCGGGTTGTCCCGGTGGCGTCCCCGCACGGAGATCCACTGGTCGATGCCACCGATGCGGACCGCTTCGGCCTTCTCGATGCCGTCGGGCAGCACGCTCCGGCGGGCCTCCCGCATGACCGCCTGGGGCGTGGGAGGCGCGTCCTCGGCGGCGCTGGCCGCGCCCGCCAGCAGCGACAGGCCGAGCAGGGACAAGGCAGGGAGCTTCATCGCGGATGTCAGGGTTGGCATTCCCTGTCGAACGCATGACGTCCGTGTCGATTGCCTGGAGTCCCTTACGGCAGGGAGCGCAGCTGGTCCCGGAGGTCCTCCAGGGGCCGCTGGCTCGTGCGGATGTGGCCGCGATTGGGGACGTCGAGATCCAGGAGGGTGAACATGACGGCGGTCGTCAGCAGCGCGAAGATTCCCCAGAGGAACCATCCGCGCGAGTGTGTTTCCGGCCGGTAGCCGAGCAGCAGGCCCGAGCCGAGAATCCCGATGAGCAGCAGGACGAAGATGGTGTCCGGGATCTGGTTCCGCGCTGCCGACAGCCGCTCAGCGGAGACGTCAATCATCTCATTGAGGGATTGGGTGGTGAGGATCAGGATCCCGGTCGGGAGCTGGGGCGCGACCGCCTCCAGCCGTGACCAGAGCTCTGCCTGAAGCTGAGCCGAGTCCTGCAAGAGGCGTCCGAAGTGTGGCGGGTCCGACGCGGCCGCGTAGGCCTCGAGTCGAAGGTCGACGTAGCGCAGCAGCCGGGTCCGCATTTCGCCGCGCGTGGGTTCGGGAAGGAGGCCAGCGCGCAGGTAGCAGGTGCCGATGGCGTTAGCCTCTTTGGTGACGAGCTCGCGGCGCAGGGTGAACCGGTCCTCGGCCATGGAGAAGGCGAAGGCCAGCAGGAGCGCCACCAGGCCGAGCATCGCGGCATGGAGCGGGGACGCATCATCGAGCCCCGGTCTGCGGTGGCTGAGCCGGAAGCCCGCCTCCAGGGCCAGGAAGATGAGCGCCGTCATCCCCAGGGCGAGCAGCCAGACAGGAATGGCCCCGATGATCTGCATCCCCCTGCCCC
>NZ_RAWA01000679.1 GCF_003611675.1 Corallococcus sp. CA053C | reverse complement strand
ACCTCCACCAGCCGCCGCGCGTCCGCCACCGGCAGCCCCAGCTCCGCCGCCACCGCGTCCGCCAACGCGCGGCCCACGTGCGCGCCCTCGCCCCGGAACGTGCGCCGCTTCATCGCGCGCCCTCCCCTTCCACCCGGAGGGGCGTGAGGGGGGCATGCAGCCTGACGGCGGACGCGAAGCACATGGCGCGACACTCTATGCGCGCCGTCCCTGCCGTGACGCGGGCTTCCTGTTACCTTCCGCGCCGCCATGGACCGTCCCCTGCATACCGTCCGGTCTCGGCTGGATGACTTCCTCGCCGAGCTGGCCACCCTCCAGTACCGCTACGGCGCGGGCCTCTCCCCCGACCTCCCCGTCGCGAACCTCCACGCCTCGTTTCCAGAGCTGTCGTCGCTGGAGACCTTCGCCGCCGCCAATGAAGCCCTCGCCAAGGCCCGCCTTCGCGAGGACGCCCTCGCCGTGCGCCGCATCACCCTGGTGCGCGAGCTCATCGCCACCCAGGTGGAGGAGTCCCTCGCCACCCGCGCCGGGGACGCCGTCGTCGCGCTGGAGGCGCACTCGCACATCCCCGCGGACGACCAGACGCTGTCGCTCTCCCAGGCCCTCTCCCAGCTCCCCCGCGAGCAGAACCGCGCCCGCCGCGCCCTGCTGGAGCGCGGCGCCGGCAACTTCCTGTGGGAGCACCGGGGTGCCTACGGCGACCGGCGCGACGCCGCCCTCCAGGCCGCGGAGCAGCTGGGCTATGCGAACTACCCCGCCCTGCGCCAGGACGTCACCGGCATCGACGCGGGGAAGCTCGCCGAGGCCGCCGAGGAGACGCTCCGGACCACCGAGGACGCCTACCGCGACGTGCTGGGCTACGTGCTGCGCAAGATCGAGCCGAACCTGCGCGCGCTGCCCGGCGGCGAGGCCCGGCGCCATGACGTGCAGGCCGCCATGCGCGCGCCGTGGATGGACGCCCACTTCCGCCGCGAGGACACCCTGCCCGCCGTGATGCGCTGGCTGTCCGAGTGGGGCCTGCGCCCCGACGCGGGCGGACGCATCCGCCTGGACGACGAGGCCCGCCCGGGCAAGGCGTCGCGCCCCTTCGTCGCCGCGGTGCGCGTGCCGGACGAAATCCGGCTCGTCCTCCAGCCCCGGGGCGGCCTGGACGCGCTGGGCGACCTGCTCCACGAATTGGGCCACGCCTGGCACCTGGCCCACGTGGACGAGGACGCGCCCATGGAGCTGCGCCGGCTGGGGGATGCCTCCATCACGGAGGCGTACGCGACCACCTTCGAGCGGCTGCTGCTGTCGCCCGCGTGGCTCAAGCGCTACCTGCACCTGCCGTCCGGCACGGTGAAGGACGTCGTGCGGCTGTCCGCGTTCCACGCGCTCACGGTGCTGCGCCGGCACTGCGCGAAGCTGCCCTACGAGCTGTCGCTGTCCACCAAGGGCGCCTCCGCCGACCGCGCCGACGAGTACGCCGACGGCCAGCGCCGCGCCCTCTTCGCGCAGCCGCACCCGGGCTTCTTCCTGCACGACGTGGATTCGCAGCTCTACGTCACCCGCTACCTGCGGGCCTGGGCCCTGGAGCCCCGGCTCACCGCGTACCTGCTGGAGCGGTTCAACGAGGACTTCTGGCGCAACCCGGCCGCCTTCGCCTGGCTGCGGGGACTCTTCGCGCGGGGCGGCGCCATGGACGCGGAAGGACTGGCCACCGAGGTCTCGGGCACGCCGTTGGCGTTACCCGAGGCGGGAGCGCGCCTCGTGACCATCCTCAACCAGTAGGGGCTTCAAGCCCCCTGTGGCACCACCGCCACGCCCTGGGGGCGCGCTACTTCTTCTTCGTGCGCAGCGCGCGGACGATCTTGTCCTTCGTCGCGTTGGCCGGAGCCTCGGGCGTCCGGACCGCGGCGGGGGCCTTGGAGGCATTGGCCGCCGTGCGCGTCTGGCCGGTACGCGCGCGCATCGCCTTCATGAGCTGCATCTCGATGACGAGCAGCTCGTCGGCGAGCTCCGCGTTGGCGCCCGCGGCGCGAGGCAGCGGCGCGGTCGGGCTGGCGGCACCCGCGCCATGCCGCATGCGCAGGGCCTTCTCCTCCTCGGCCGTCAGCGTCGTGGACTTCTGCAGCGCTGCCTTGACCTCTTTCGCGGTCAACGTGCTACTTCCGACCTTGCGCTCCATCTCCGCTCCCTTCGTTGTGCACGCCTGAACACCCGAGCATGTCAGATGCGTCTGGGCCGCAACCGACGAGGATTGTAGGGGACGCAAGAGGGCCGTCAAAATTTCTTCCAACAGGTCGCTGCCAATCTGTAGCGACCCGCCCCACCTGCTACAGGCGCATCCCCAACCCCAGGAACACGGAGGTCAGGGTCTGCCGGTTTCCGGAGAAGGGGTCGCCGCCGGCGGAGAAGTTCTGGTAGCGCGCCTCGGCGGAGAGGAAGAAGCCCCTGCCCACCTCCACGCCCACGCCGCCGCTGAACTCCAGGCCCACCTGGAGCACGCGGCTGCCCAGCGCGTCCGGGGCCGCCGGCTGGGGCCGCGTGTGGGGCATGAGCAGGCTGACCCCCACGCCCAGGAAGGGCCGCACCCGGGTGTCCCCCAGCGGCACGAAGCGCACCGCCATGGGCGTCACCTCCGTGAGTTGCCGGCTGGACGCCAGGTGCCCGCCCACCTCCAGCACCGCCCCCGTCTTGCGGTACGCCCAGCC
>NZ_RAWA01000678.1 GCF_003611675.1 Corallococcus sp. CA053C | reverse complement strand
CCTCCCGGGCCCCAGGGCCCCTCCGCTGCCCGCGAAAGGTGCCCTTCCTGGGGTAACAGCCGGACCCCGCCCCATCCGCGAGTGGGCATGGGCACCCGGAAGGCCCCCTGGTCGCCAGAGCGCCCACCGGGCAGGCAGGCACATTCCAGCGCGGCTCAGAGCTGCTCCAGAGCTTCGGCGACGACAGGGCGTCTCCAGGGCCTCGGGTCCTGCCCCAGGCGTCAGGAGCCCGGCTTCGTCGAGCGACCCTTGTGGGTGCGCGGCAGCGCGTGGGAGATGAGCGACACGTAGTCCACCGCCTGCACGCGCGGCGGGGGCGGCTGCGTGCCCAGCGCGGCCAGGCGCTTGCTGAACGCGGCCAGGATGTCCGGCACGGGGCGCATCGCCTTGAGCAGCGCGTTGGGCCCCTCCATCGCCTGGGACAGCGCGATGGCGGCCTGCTGTAGCGGCAGCCCGCGCCGCAGCAGGTCCTGGAAGGAGTTCGACAGCGTGAGGATGTTGTGCCCCGCCGTCTGCACCATCTCCACGGCGATCTTCAGCACCTGGGGCGCCGTGAGGTGGCCGTCCGCCAGCAGCACCAGCGCCGCCTGGAAGTAGTTGAAGATGGGCACCACGCGCGGCCCGTAGGGCGTGAAGTGCGCGGGCGGCGTCAGCCGATCCAGGTGGATGAAGATGCGGCGCACGGGGTCCGCCACGGGAATCTTCTTCCACGCCTCATGCACCCGCGCGACGTCGTCCGGGTACACGCCGCCCGCCTCCAGCACCTGCGACAGCACGCGCTCGTCCACCCGGCCCGCGATGAGGTCCGCGTAGAGCGAATAGATGAACGCGTCCGCCTCCGCGTCGTCGCCGAAGAGCACCTCCTCGGCCTCCACCGGCGCGTTGACGCGGCTCTCCAGGATGACGGGCAGCTTGTAGCCCACCTGCCCGCGCAGGGCCCGGAAGCGCCCGCGCAAGAGGTTGCTCACGTTGTCCTTGAGGACGAACTCATCCCACTGGACGCCGTCCAGCTTGAGCTTCTCCTCCAGCACCGCGCGCATCTGCTTGGGGCTGCCGGACACGATGCACAGCCGGGTATCGCCGCTCTCCGCCAGCTCGCGGATGAGGGTGCTCGCGCCCGGCACGGCGACCTTCTCGTGCGCCTTCTGGAAGGCGGTGCGGAACAGGTCGCGCAGCGACTCGAAGTCCGTCTGGAGGTACGTCTTGTCCAGGTCCCACCGGTAGATGCGGCGCGGGGGGCGGGGATCGATCCGGTCCGGCAGGCTCACCGCGAGAGGCCCTCCTGGATGGCGGTGCCCAGCTCGTTCGCCACCGCCTTCGCCGCCACCTTGCCGGCGTTCGCGATGGCGCGCGCCTTCGAGCGGCCGTGCGCCTTGATGAAGATGCGGTCGAACCCGAGGATGGGCGCGCCGCCGTACTGCTCCCAGTCCGTGATGTCCTTGAGTCGGTCGATGCCGCTCGACAGCATGGCCAGGCCCGCGCGCCAGCGCAGGCTCTCCTTGTAGGCGTACTGGGCCAGCTCCATCACCGTGTCGTGCACGCCCTCCAGCATCTTCAGGCACACGTTGCCCACGAAGCCGTCCGTGACGATGACGTCCGCGGTGCCGCGCGGGATGTCGATGCCCTCCACGTTGCCGGTGAAGTTGAGCCCCGTCATCTGCGACAGCCGCTGGTGCGCCTCCACCACGCGGGGCGGGCCCTTCTGGGGCTCCACACCGTTGGACAGGAGCGCCACCTTGGGCCGCTCGTTGCGGGAGATGATGCGCGCGTACGCGCTGCCCATGACGGCGAACGCCACCAGGTCCTCCGCCGTGGCCTCCACCGTGGCGCCCACGTCGAGGATGAGGCTGAAGGGGTCCTGCTTCGCGCCTCGCACGCCCCGCGTCGGGTACACCGTGGCCAGCGCCGCGCGGCGCACGCCCGGGATGAGCTGGAAGTGGCGCTTGCACGCGAGCACGCCCGCGCCCGTGTTGCCCGCGGACACCAGCGCGTGCGCCTCGCCTTCCGCCACCAGCCGGGCAGCCACCGCCACGGAGGACTCGGGCTTGCGCGCCAGCGCCTCGCCGGGCTTCTCGTCCATGCCCACGAAGTCCGCCGCGTGGTGCACGGAGATGCGCTCGCCGTTGTGCTTGATGCCCGCCAGGACCTCGTCGATGACTGGACGGTCCCCCACGAGCAGCGCGTGGATGTGCGGAGACTCCAGCGAGAGCTGGGCCGCACCCCGCACCACCTCGGCCGGGCCGTGATCGCTCCCCATCACGTCGAACGCGATGGTGACTTGCTGCGGCTTCCCCACCATGGAATCCATCCTATGAGCTTTGCTCGGCGCTCGCTCCCGACATTCGCACCTGTGTCACCAGCGACAGTGCCAGCAGGCCTCCCAGCCCTACCAGGACCGCGCCCGTCCCATAGGGCGCCGCGGGACCCAACCGCGTGAATAGCAGGCCGCCCAGCGCCGGGCCCACAATGCGACCCAGGGAACCGCACGCCTGATACGCGCCCAACACCGCCCCCTGACGCGCTGCGGGAGCGTGCAGGGACACCAGGGCGGACAGGCACGGGTTCACCAGCGCCGACCCCACCGCCAAAAGCCCCATCACCGGGAAGAGCCACCCGTACGACGGGGCCACCGGCAGGAACGCGAGCCCCGCGGCCGTCAGCGCGAACCCCACCACGGCCACCGGGGCCTCCCGCCC
>NZ_RAWA01000677.1 GCF_003611675.1 Corallococcus sp. CA053C | reverse complement strand
AAGCAGCCGCTGCCCGTGTTCGACCTTCAGCGGTTGCGCCTGGACGCGTCGGCGCTGGGCTCGCTGGTGGTGGGGACGGGACGGACGCTGGCGCCGGGCCAGCTGCGGGTGGCTTTGAACTACCACTACGAGCAACTGCCCCTGCACTTCCAGACGCGCTGGGAGCCGGGGGACGGCACGGGCCTCGTCGAGAACAAGATGACGGCGCACCTGACGGTGGGCGTCGGCGTGCTGTCGTGGCTGGACGTGGGGGCGGAGCTGCCCTTCATCCTGACGCAAGGGGGCAAGCCCACGTTGAGCTATGCACCGCCCCGCGAGGGAGGGCTCGCGACGCCCTGGCTGAGCGCGCGCGCGGCCGTGCTGCGCCAGACGCACGGCGCTCCCATCAACGTGGCCGTGGAGCTGACGGCGGGCCTGCCGGTGGGTAACCGCAAGGCGCAGGCGCACGAGGACTACGCGTGGCAGCCGCGGCTGCAGCTGGGCTACGCGGCCGAGGGCTTCCAGGTGGGGGGCGAGGCGGGCGTGTTCCTGCGCAAGCGCCAGGACCTGGGGCCGGTGTCCTACGACCCCAAGGACGTGGCGGGCAATGAGCTGCGATTGGGCGCCACGGTGACGTCGCGCGGGGGCGACGTGACGCGCGGCGAGGTGAGCGCGCTGGTGGGCGTGCCGCTCAACGGGGGCCGCGTGGGGGCGGAGCTGCTCATCGCCATCCGCCGCCATGCCCTGTCCAGCCTGGACCTGTATGTGATGGGCGGCCCGGGCGTGGGCGCGGGCTTCGACACGCCCACCTTCCGCTTCGTCGCGGGCCTGTCCTGGGCCACCAGCAAGGTGGACTGAAGGGACGCGGCCGGCTACTTCGGCATGAAGCCGAAGGCCTTCACCATCGCGATGGCGATGCCCAGCAGGCTCTCGCCCGCGATGAAGCCGGAGCTGACGGGCAGCACCGCGTCCTCGGCGAGCTTCGGCTTCATCCGGCGCAGCAGCGCGGCCAGCGCCGCGCCCACGAAGAGGCTGATGGAGCTGGAGCCGGGGATGACGATGGCCAGCCCCAGGCCGGACGCCGTGGGGATGAAGGCCTTCACCTTCGGCGGGGCCCACCGCTCCAGCAGCACCAGCGTCACGCCCAGCAGCAGCCCGCACAGGGCACCCACGCGCGCGGTGGGGTGCAGCGCGGCCACGCCGGTGGCGAGCATCTTGGACACGCCGGCCCACACCATGGACGCGGGCGCGGGGAACTGCTCCGTGCCCAGCACGTCCGCGGTCGGCACCAGCAGGTTGAAGACGGGCACGATGACGACGGAGCCCGCGACCACGCCGAAGAGCTGCGCGAAGAACTGCTGACGGGGCGCCGCGCCCAGGAGCCACCCGGACTTGAGGTCCGTGAGCAGGTCCGCGGAGTGCAGCCCCACGCCGCCCGTGGCGTTGGCGCTCATGATGTTGGCGGGGATGTTGCCCGGAGCGAGCGCGCCGAAGATGAGCTGGGTGACGGGGCCCAGCGCCTTGGTGGGCGTGGTGTCCGTCTCTCCCGTCACGCGCGACGCGATGACGCCCATCACCACCGCCAGCGGCAGCGCGAGCACGCCCGCCCACCACGGAATCTGGAACAGGTACGCCATCAGGAAGACGGCCACCGGGCCCAGCAGCGCGAAGCCCAGCGGGAACCACGCCGGGGGGCACTCGATGTCCGCCAGCGGATCATCACCCGTGCCCTCCTTCGGCTTGCGGCCCACGAGCCCGCCCAGCGCGGAGAAGGAGCGCACCACGCTCTTCCACTGGAAGGCGAACGACAGCAGGCCCGACGACACCAGCACCGCGGAGCCCGTCCACAGCGCCCAGCTGTTGATGGCCTTGTACGTCACCTCCGGGATGACGCCCCGGGAGAACATCTCCGGCGCGAGGAAGCCGTAGGTGAGGAAGGCGCCCAGCAGCATGGACCAGCCGGTGCGGAAGCTGATCAACGCGCCCGCGCCGATGAGCAGCAGGCTGAAGTCGAACGACAGCGACCACTTGCCGGCCTCGCGGCCCTGGATGGTGAACGGCAGGCTCACCTTCTCCGGCAGGTTCTTCAGCCAGGTGAAGCGCGCGTCGCGCACCAGCACCAGCAGCGCGCCCACGAGCCCCGCGATCCCCAGCAGGCGCGATTTCTGGCGGGCCACCTCGCCGTGGCCGTGCAGGGCGCGGATGGTCTCCGCGGTGGCGGTGCCGGTGGGGAACGGGAGCGCTTCGATGTTGATGAGCTGCCGCTTGATGGGGATGGCGGCGAAGACGCCCAGCGCGGAGATGACGCCAAACCACACCATCAGCCAGCCCGAGGACGGCAGCGTGCCGGTGAGCATCAAGAGCGCGGGCACCGCGGCCATGTTGCCGCCGCCCGTCATGTAGCCCGCCGCGGACGCCACGGAGCCCATGGCGTTGTTCTCCAGGTCGGTGAACTCCTTCGTCAGCAGCTTGAGCGAGCGCAGCGTACCGAACACCGCGAAGCCCAGGATGCACGCGGTGATGGTGACGCCCAGGCTCCACCCCGTCTTGAGGACGACGTAGAGATTGGACAGACACATCACCGCGCCAATGAGCATCCCGGCGATGATGGCGCGCACGGTGAGCTGCCGCGCGCCACCCTGGTAGACGTGCTCCTTCCAGTACCGCTCCGGATCCATCGCCGCGGAGGCGCCGGGCTTGTCCGGGACGGCGTCAGGGTCGGGCGCGGGGACGCGGAGCTGGCTGGGGT
>NZ_RAWA01000676.1 GCF_003611675.1 Corallococcus sp. CA053C | reverse complement strand
GAGTTCGTCGGCAGCGTCAGATGTGTATAAAGAGACAGGTGCGGTAGTCCGCGGGGTCGAAGTGCTCCACCCTTCGGCGGAAGGCGAGCGTGGTGCCGGGCCAGAGGACGGAGTTGCGACCCGTGACGTCCAGGTACCAGCTGCGGCAGCCGCCCTGGTTCCAGACGGTATGGGACAGCCGCGCATCCAGATCACGGATGAAGGCGTCCTGCACCTCCGGCACCGGATCCACGGCGGCCGCGCCCCGGGCGTCCAGGTAACGCAGCGCGCCCAGCACGTGCTCCAGCTGGGCCTCCATCATCAGCAGCACGGAGGTGTGGCCCAGGACGGTGTTGGGCCCTTGGAGGAGGAAGAGGTTGGGGAAGCCGCTCACGGTGGTGCCCAGGAAGGCCTTGGGGCTGCCCTCCCAGACGTCCGCGAGCGTGCGCCCATCCGGGCCGTGGACGTGGTGCCCCAGCGGCATGTCCGTCACCTGGAAGCCGGTGCCGAAGATGAGCGTGTCCACCGGGTGGACGGCGCCGTCGTCGGTGATGACCGCGTGCTCGCGCACCTCGCGGATGCGGGACGTGACGACCTCCACGTTGTCGCGGGTGAGGGCCGGCAGGTAGTCATCGGAGACGACCACGCGCTTGCACCCCATCGTGTAGCGGGGCGTGAGCTTGTCGCGCAGCACGGGATCCGTCACGGCCTTCGCCAGGTACCGGAGCGCCCACCGCTGGGCGGCGCGGAGGATCCAAGGGTGCTGGAAGCCCAGGGACAGGGCCTCGCGCAGCAGGCGCAGCCCCTGGCGCAGGAGCCAGTGCACGCCGGGCCCCCGCTGGTACACCGCGCGCCGCAGGGGGCCAATGGGCTTGTCCCCCCGGGGCAGCACCCACGCGGGCGTGCGCTGAAAGAGGACGAGCCGGCCGACCGTGGGTTGGATGGCGGGGACGATCTGCGCCGAGGACGCGCCCGTGCCCACCACGCCCACGGTGCGCCCGGCCAGCGGGTACTCCACGTCCCAGCGCGCGGAGTGCATCACCTTGCCCTGGAAGCGCTCCAGCCCGGGCAGCGAGGGGATGACGGGCTCGCTCAGCGCGCCCACCGCGGCCACGAAGACGTCCGCGGTGAAGGAGCCCCGGGACGTCTCCAGCCGCCAGTGCTGCCGCGTGGAGTCCCACCGCGCGGAGAGGACGGCGTGCCCGAAGCGCAGGAACGGGGACAGGCCGAAGCGCGTCACGCACTCGCGCAGGTACTGCTGGATCTCTGCGCCCGGCGAATAGACGCGCGACCAGCCGGGGTTCGGCACGAAGGAGAACGAGTACAGCAGCGACTGCACGTCGCACGCGATGCCGGGATAGACGTTGTCGCGCCAGACGCCGCCCACGTCGTCCGCCCGTTCGAAGACGAGGAAGTCGTCGACGCCGTCCTGCTTCAACCGGATGGCCATGCCCAGTCCGGCGAAGCCGGCGCCCCCGATGGCGACTCGCACGTGAGACGGGGAACGGGACACCGGCGGGACCTCCTGCGAGAGAGACGGATGGACCTCCCCTCATGATGACACTTCATGAAGAGCGGAGCAGGCGCGCACGGGGTTACGCTGCGGTCCGCGCGTCGGGCCTTCTTGCGCGCCTTCCACCCGCCCTCGAGGGAAGGTCCTTCGCCGTGACGACTCCCGCGCCCCCGCCCCTCGCGACGCACCTGCGCCCCGTCACCCGCGAGGACGACGCGTTCCTCTTCACGCTCTACGCGAGCACGCGCGCCCGGGAGCTGGCCGCCTGGGGCTGGAGCCCCGCGCAGCAGGACGTCTTCCTGCGCGTGCAGTACCAGGCCCAGTCCCGCCACTACGCCGCGCGCTACCCCGCGGAGGGCCACCCCCTCATCGAGGGCCGGGCCTCCGCACCGTAGCGCGGGGCCCCGCCGCTTCACCCCAGGACTTCGGCGCGCGTGATGCGGTCCAACCGGAAGTGGCGCCGCTCGCCGGACGCGAGGTCCACCGCGTCCAGCCGCGTCTCGTGCCGGTCCATCACCACGGACTCGATGCGCACCTCGCGCGTCGTCTCCAGGAAGTTGCCGTCCACGTAGGTGATGCGCAGCCGCTGGCGCTCGAACCACGCGCGCTCCAACGCTTCGCGCACGGCCTTCTTCGTGGGCAGCGACGGCACGCCCAGGAACGTCAGCTCCCGCAGCCGCTCCAGCAATTCGCGCTGCGCGGACGTGGACAGCGCGGAGCGCACCTTGTCGAGCGCCGACTCCAGCGTCCCCGTGAAGGGCAACAGCCGCATGTCGATGGCGAAGCGGCCCAGCGCCACCACGAGCGCCGCCTCGCGCGCGGTGAAGTTCACCGGCGGCAGGCTGTAGCTGCGGTCCAACGCGTACCCGCCGCCCCGGCCGCGCTCCGCTCCCACCGGCAGCGCCGCGGCGCGCAACGCGTCCAGGTCCCGGTAGATGGTGCGCACCGTCACGTTGAAGCGCTCCGCCAGCACCTCCGCGGTGACGCCGGTACGGCGACCTCTCAGGTACTCCGCGAGGGCGAATAGACGCTCGGTGCGCTGCATGGTCCCGGAATCCTGACATACCGCTGTCAGCCCAGGCCCTCAAGCTGGAGGCGAGCCTCCGCGATGAGAAGCCCTATCGACAGCGCCGTGCTGCCTCCCGCCCCCCGCCCTTGCGGACGTGGCACCGGGGCGCCTATGAGC
>NZ_RAWA01000675.1 GCF_003611675.1 Corallococcus sp. CA053C | reverse complement strand
AGCGACGCCTGCGCCCCGTACAGCGCGCGGCGCACGCCCTCCACGGAGAAGCGCATCGGGTTCAGCAGCATCACCCACGACAGCACCGGCCCCGCGCCCTTCACCGGGAACATCGCCCCGGAGAGCACCCACATGGGCAGCATCACCAGGCTCATCACCGCGTGGTAGCCCGCGCTCGAGCGCACCCACCACGCGAGCGCCATCCCCATCCCCGTGAGCGCCAGCGCCGACAGCACCATCACCGCCGCGAGCAGCGGGTAGTCCACCGTCCGCACGTCCACGCCCGCCAGGGGCGCGAAGAGCAGGAACAGCGACGCCTGCATCAGCGCGATGCTGGAGGAGCCCAGCGCCTTGCCCAGCACCACCGCCAGCCGCGACCCCGGCCCCGCCAGCACCGCCTGGAGGAAGCCCTCCTTGCGGTCCTCGATGACGGTGATGGTCGCGAAGATGGCGCTGAAGAGCACCACCATCGTGACGACGCCCGGGAAGAAGAACTGCTGGTAGCCCAGCCCCTGCGCGCCCTCCACCCGGAACGAGCCCGCGAACCCCGAGCCGATGACGAACCAGAACAGGATGGGCTGCGCCAGCGCGCCAATCACGCGGCTGGGCTGACGGAAGAAGCGCACCACGTCGCGCGCGAGCAACACCCGCACGGTGGCCCACTGCAGCGCGAGCGTGCCCGGCTCCCGGCGCGGCACCGGCGCGGCTTCCACGGGCGCGGCCTCCCCCGGAGCTTCCATCGACGACGGGACAGGGACGGGGACGTGGGTGCTCATCGGCGTTTCCTCGGCGCGGGCACGGGCGCGGGTGCATCCGCCCCCAGGGCCTTGCCGGTGAGCTGGAGGAACACGTCCGCCAGCGTGGGTCGGCGCAGCGACACGGAGGCGAACCGTCCCGGAGGGAAGGCCTCCACCAGCCGCGGCACCAGCGCATGTCCTTGCGCGGCCTCCACCTGCACGCGCCCCTCCACCACCTTCGCCTCCAGCCCCAGCCGCTCCGTCACCTGCGCGGCCAGCGCCTCCGGTTCGGGGCCTTCCAACGTCAGGATGTCCCCGCCCATGCGCGAGGCCAGCGCCCGGGGCGTGTCACACGCCACCAGCTTCCCGCCGTCCAGCACCGCCAGCCGGTCGCACCCTTCCGCCTCGTCCGCGCGGTGCGTGGTGAGCAGCACCGTGACGCCCTGCGCGTCGCGCAGCCGCTTGAGGTGCGTCCAGAACGTGCGGAAGGCCGCCTCGTCCAGGCCCTGCGTGGGCTCATCCATCAGCACCACGCGCGGTTGGTGCACCAGCGCCCGCGCCAGCTCCAGCCGCCTGCGCATGCCGCCCGACCAGGTGCCCACCCGCTCGTCGCCCCGGTCCAACAGGCCGATGAGCGACAGCATCGTCTCCCCGCGCGACTTCGCGTCCGCGCCGGTGAGGCCGTACAGCCGGGCCCCCAACAGCAGGTTCTCCCGCGCGGTGAGCAGGTCATCCAGGCTGCCGCGCTGGAAGATGACGCCCATCTGCCGGCGCAGCGCGGGGTCGCTCAGCGACAGCACCCGGCCGGCGAAGTGGACCTGCCCCGCGTCCGGCGCGAGCAGCCCCGCGAGCAGCTGGAAGGTGGTGGACTTGCCGGCGCCGTTGGGCCCCAGGAGCCCCAGGATTTCACCCGGCTGCACGGACAGCGACAGCCCGTCCACGGCGGTGCGCCCACCGAAGCGGCGCGTGAGCCCCTCGATGCGCAGGAGCGGCGGGGGCGGAGTGGGAACCGAGGTGTCAGGCATGGGCACGGAGGGCCCTAGCCACGCGGAACGCGGTCCAGCGTCAGCGCGGCGAACAGGCCGGTGAGATACACGAGCGAAAAGAAGAACGTCTGGCGCGCCCAGGGCTTCCCCAGGTGCTTGAAGAAGCCCCACGCTCCCAGCCCGAGGAAGCCCAGCCCCAGCACCACCGCCGCCGCCAGGTACCACGTGCCGGCGATGTGCAGCTGGAACGGCAGGAGCGTCATGGGCACCAGCGCCACCAGGTAGAGCACCACCTGCGCGCGGCTGGACTCGTCACCCCGCTCCAGCGGCACCGACTTCAGGCCCGCCGCCGCGTACTCCTCCTTGCGGAACAGCGCGATGGCGATGAAGTGCGGCATCTGCCAGAGGAACATGATGGCGAACAGCGCGAAGCCGCCCGCGTCCAGCGTGTCCGTCACCGCCGTCCAGCCCATCAAGGGAGGCAGCGCGCCGGGAATCGCACCCACCAGCATCGCCGCGGACGTGCGCGCCTTCAGCGGCGTGTAGGCCAGCACGTAGCTCAAGAGCGCGATGAGCCCCAGCACACCGGTGAGCAGGTTCGCCCCCAGCACCAGCGCCGGCAGCGACACCGCCGCGAGCGACAGGCCGAACCACAGCGCCGTCGTGGGGTCCATGCGCCCCGCCGGCAGCGGCCGGTTGCGCGTGCGCGCCATGAACTGGTCGCTGTGGCGCTCCAGGTAGCAGTTGAACGCGTTCGCCGCGCCCACCGTCCCCGCCGTCGCCAGCAGCGTCACCAGCGCCCGCACCGGCCCCAGCGGGCCCGGCGCCAGGTACAGGCCGCCCGCCGCGGTGATGAGCACCAGCAGGGACAGCCGCGGCTTGGTGAGGGAGATCAGGTCGGACGCGGTGGTCGACAGGGACAGGGCACGCGCGCTCACGCAGACTCCAACAGTTAGCCCCGGCTCGCCGTCACTTCCGGCCGGGGGACGTGGGGTGGGCCCTCCCATACCGTCC
>NZ_RAWA01000674.1 GCF_003611675.1 Corallococcus sp. CA053C | reverse complement strand
CTCTTGGGAGCTGCAAGGGGACGACGGGCACAGGCGGGCATGGGGACTCGCTTGCAGCGCGCAACGGCGCAAGGCGGTATGCTGGAGGCCCCCAGCGGCGCTTTCCCGGTGTCCCTGGCCTGAGCGGGCCTGGCCGTCGTCCTCGGCCGGGCCCGTCGTCTTTCATCTGCCCTGGCCTCGGCAGGGTGTCCATTCTCCAACAGCGCGGCGGCTCAGCCCTGGGGCTTCCGGAAGTAGCTGGCGGAGGTGGCGAGCGCCGCCAGTGCCTTGCGCCCGGCGCCGCCCTCCTTCGGGGGCTTCGGTGGGCGCCCTCGGCCGCGCCTGGCAGGCCGTCCGGAGGGGGCGTCCGTTGGTGCCGGCAGTGGGGGCGGAGGCGGCGCGAGGGCGTCTTGCGCGCGCACTGCGGCGGCGAGTGGATCCTCCCCCCATGACAGCTCCACCAGGACGGAGGGCTCCCCCTTCGCCTGGGCATACACCCACCGGACCAGCGGCGAGCCATCGTCCAAGCGCAGCTGCGTCGCCACCTCGTCGCGGATGGACTTCAGCGCGGCCGGCAGGTTGTCCCCGGTGTCGAGTTGGCGGGGCGCCACGCGCGTGAGGCGCACCACCAGGAGGGCGGGACCGCTCCAGCCGGGCCAGAGCAGGTGTGTCGCATCGCGCTGCCCCTTCGAGCGCTCATGCTTCTTCAGGTGGTGCTCGCGCCGGTTGGTGATGTTCACCGTCGTCACCGGCACCGTGAAGCAAATGCAGCCCATCCCCTGTCCTCCGGCTCATCGCGTCGCGGCGCGGGCGAATGCCCAGGTCGGCCACCAGCTCATCCACGCGCGCGCACCACTCCGCGATGAGAAGGGACGTCCGGCGGAGCAGCTCGCCCACGTCCGCGCGGAACTCCCCGGCGAGCTCTTCGTCTTCGGACTCGCGGGCGTACAGCGACTGCTCCCCGCGGAGGCGGCGCCGCTCCTCCGCCCGCCACGTGGTGTTGTACGCGCGGATGCACTCCTTCCGTCCGCACGTCACCGCTCGCGTCGTCGACAGGGGGCGCGGGCAGAAGAGGCAGTAGCCGGCCCGCCTCTCACGACGCAGGGCCGTGACGAAGTCGGGCACGACGTAGGCCTTCCCATGTCCCTCCCGCCGCCTCCTGGCGAGGCGCCACGCCCTGCGCCTCTTGCAGGTCGGCGAGCAGAACGCGCCTGCGCCAGTGGGGAGCAGCTGGCTGCAGCGCTCGTTCAAGCACCGACGCGGGCCGTCCTCCTCAAGCGGGCAGCTCATCGCTCACCGCCGGGCGCCACGAAGCGCACGTCCTTCACCCCGTCCGAGAGCCCGGCCAGCTCCGCCTTGACGAGGTGGCCGTACTCCTCGTCGAACCACTTCGCGCCCACCCGGTCCGGTGCCTCCAGCAGCAGCATCGTGCCGTCGAGGGCGGGGCGGAGGCGGGCAAGTTGCTTCGCCGCGTACGGCTTCCCGGCGGCGTCCACGCGCTTGAGCAGCGCCCCCCACGCATGGCCCGCCTGGGTGTCCGGCAGCGCGGGGCCAGGCGCCACCGCGGGCGCGGCCGGCGCGTCCTGCCCCGGCACGTGCCGCTGCCAGACGTCGGCCACGATGAAGGCCACGGCGGGGCACACGGGCTTCCGTCCCCGGGCCCAGTCGTCCTGCAGGTAGGCCTGCCACGCCGCGCGCAGGCGCCCCTCGTCGCCGCCTACCGCCGCCAGTGCCTGGCGGTACCACTCCTCCCAGCCGGGTGGCGGGGGCTGCGGCATGGCATTCGGGTAGACGGAGAGGCGTTCCTCCTGCGTCCACGCGAAGAAGGCCACGTGCGCGGCCACGCCCACGTCGGCCGCCGCCAGAGGGACGCGTGCCTCACGAGCGGGACGCGCCGGCGGGGGCGGGGCAACCGGGGCCACGTGGAGCGGGACGGACGGAGCGGCCGTCGCCTCCAGCTTGGGGGAGACGTCGATGCGGAGCAGACGGACGCCAGCGTGGCCGAGCATGCGCAGCACCTGCCGCACCAGCTCGAGGACGCCGTCCACGTGAAGCCATGCCTCGGCGGCGAAATCCACGCACTCCACCACCAGGTGCCCGTCCTCCAGCGCCACCGGGCGCACGTTCCGGGTGAGCTGCTCGACGAGCCCGGCCTTGCCGTCCGTCGCGAGCGTCTCCCCCACCTGCCGCCACGCGCGGGCGACGGGCGTCTCCTCGATGACGGGCGCCGCCTCGGGCGCGGGCGGCAGCGGGTCCACGCTCCACGCGCCGGAGAGCAGCAGCTCGGCGGGCTCGTACCCGGCATTCGTGCGGCCCCGCAGCATGTAGACGAGGGACGCGCGCTGGCGGCTGAGCAGCTCCCCGCGGCATACGGGGGAGCACGGGACGAGCGCGAACACCCTGCGCCACTCGTCCAGCGGCCGGCGCTCCAGCGCCGCGAGGGCATCCGCGAGCAGCTGCCGGGACGTCCGTTCCCCCCAGGCCGTGAAGCCATGGGGCGCCACGAGCTCGTCCCACGCCGAGCGCAGCGCCTGCACCGGCGCCGGCAGGGTGTCCGGCTTGCGGTGCTCGCGCAGGCCGCCAGCCAGGGTGTCACGCAGCGCGAGCGTGACGGGCAGCGTGACGGCACCCGCCGGGGCCCTTCCTTCCCAGGCAGAGGGAGAGGGAGAGGGAGAAGAAGACGGCGCCCCCAGTGTCACGCTGTTTTCCAGCGTGACAGCGTGACAGTCACGCTGCCGGGTTCGCTTGTTCCTCTGCCGCTGAGCGGCGAGTTCTCTTCTCCGCTGTTCCCTCCCCCCTTCCCCCTC
>NZ_RAWA01000673.1 GCF_003611675.1 Corallococcus sp. CA053C | reverse complement strand
AAGACCCCCCTCATGCCCCCGGACCTCCCCACCCTGACGGAGGCGTTCCGACGCGGCGTCAACCGCGAGCCGGGCGGGCCGCCCATCGAGCACCTGGGACTGACCCTCGGCGCTTACAACGATGGCACCGGCCAGGACTTCGCTTCCGTGCGCATGCACTGCGGGAGCGACGAGCAGAACAGCTCCGCCAACGTGTGCGTCCTGTCCCTCCCATCGAAAGGGGAGAACGCGGGGCGAATCCTCACGGCCCCCGTGCTGACGGAAGTGGCGCGCAGCATGGCGCTGGCATGGGAACCTGACTGGGCGGTGGCCATGTCCGAAGCGTATCGGGAGATGGACGATAGGCAGGGCAAGGCGGATATCTGGCTGGGCTGGGTGACATACCTTGCACGTCACCGGGGCACGGTGCCGCCGCTTCCCGCGCCGGTGCGCATCGAGTCCGTGGGGGACCAGGGCACGCTGATCATCCTGACCCCCGAACGCTTCACGGTGGCCAACCCCGAACACATTGCGTTGGCGCGGCACGTGCGCGAACTGTTGGCCAGGGCAGGGCTCATGCGGCCTCTCACGCGCTGATCGTTCCGCGCCCGCCGCGCTACCCCTGCTCGATCATGTCCCGGATCCGCGTGGCCAGCGCCTCCATGGCGAAGGGCTTGGTCATCATCGCCATGCCCGGCTCCAGGAACCCGGACGCCACCGCCGCGTTCTCCGCGTAGCCCGTCATGAACAGCACCTTCAGCCCCGGACGCGCGCTGCGTCCCGCGTCCGCCAGTTGCCGGCCGTTCAACCCCGGCAGCCCCATGTCCGTCACCAGCAGGTCCAGCCGGGGCGCGCCCTGCAACAGCCGCAGCCCCTCCGTCCCGTCGCTCGCCTCCAGCGCGCGGTAGCCCAGGTCCCGCAGCACTTCCACGATGAGCGCCCGGATGACCTCCTCGTCCTCCACCACGAGGACCGTCTCTCCCACCTCCGCCACGTGCGCATCGGTGAGCCCGCCCGGCTCCTGCGCGTCCTCCGCCTTGCCGTCCCCCACGTAGCGCGGCAGGTACAGCTTCACCGTCGTGCCCTGCCCGGGCTGGCTGTAGAGCTGCACGGAGCCCTCCGACTGGCGCGCGAAGCCGTAGATCATCGACAGGCCCAGCCCCGTGCCCTGCCCCAACGGCTTGGTGGTGAAGAACGGCTCGAACGCCCGCTCCAACACCTCCGGCGTCATCCCCGTCCCCGTGTCGCTCACGCTCACGCACACGTACGGGCCCGGCGCCACGCCCCGCAGGCGCGCCGCGTAGGCCGCGTCCAGGTGCACGTTGCAGGTCTCCACCGTGAGCTTCCCCCCGCCGGGCATCGCGTCGCGCGCGTTGATGACCAGGTTGAGCACCGCCGTCTCCAGCTGGTTCGGGTCGCAGCGCGTGAGCCACAGCCCGCCCGCGAGCACCAGCTCCAGCTGCATCTGCTCCCCCAGCGTCCGGCGCAGCAGGTCCTCCATGGACGCCACCCGCGGGTTCACCTTCACGGGCTTGGGGTCCAGGGGCTGCAACCGCGAGAACGCCAGCAGCCGGTGCGTCAGCGCCGCGGCCCGCTGCGAGGAGCTCATCGCGCTGGTGATGAACCGCTCCAGCTCCAACATGCGCCCCTGGTGGAGGCGCTTCTGCAACAGCCCCAGCGACCCGACGATGCCCTGGAGCAGGTTGTTGAAGTCATGCGCGATGCCGCCCGTGAGCTGCCCCACCGCCTCCATCTTCTGCGACTGGCGCAGCGCGGTCTCCGCGGCGGCCAGCGCTTCGCGTGACTCACGCTCCTCCGTGATGTCCCGGCCCACCGCCATCAACGTCCCCTGCCCCGTCTCCACCGCCGACCAGGAGATCCACCGCCACCGCCCGTCCTTGTGCCGGTACCGGTTGTCCGTGCGGCGGGGGGACGCCTCCTCGTGGAGCGCCTGCACGTACTGCGTGGAGTGCGCCAGGTCGTCCGGGTGGATGAAGTGGCCCACCGGCGTCCCCAGCAGCTCCGCCTCCGTCCAGCCCAGCAGCCGCTCCCAGGCGGGGTTCGCGGCGATGATGCGCCCGTCCGACTCCAGGTCCACCACGATCATCAGGTCATGGCTGAGCCGCCACATCAGGTCGCGCTCGGTGGTGCGCTCGGTGACGCGCGCCTCCAGGTGCTCGTTGAACTCGCGCAGCGCCACCTCCGCCTGTCGGCGCTCGGTGATGTCCCGCGACGCGCCCATCAGCCGCGCCACCCGACCGTCCGGCCCGGGGATGGGGCGCGCCTGCACCGACAGCCAGTGCACCGAACCGTCCGGCCACACCACGCGGAACTCGAGGTCGTACTCCACCTGCTCCCGGAGCGTGCGCTCCAGGGCCGCGCGCCGGCGCTCCACGTCCTCCGGGTGGATGGCGGCCTGCAGGTCGTCGTAGCTGAACGGCGCCTCCGGCCCCCGCCCGAAGTTCGCCTTGCCCATCGCGGACATGACGAGCGTCATCGTGCCCACGTCCAGCTCCCACGCCCCCAGCCGCCCGGCCTTCAGCGTGAACTCCAGCCGGGACTCGTTCTCGCGCAGCTGGCGCTCCAGCCGCACCCGCGCCGTGGTCTCCCGCACCACCGCCAGCGCGCCCACGGGCCGCCCCGCCGTGTCGCGCACGGGGCTGTAGTCCAGGTCCATCCAGACGGACTCCGGCACGCCGTTGCGCGTGAGCACCAGGGGCTCGTCCCGGAACGTCAGCGTGCCGCCCTCGAACGTCGTGGCCAGCACGTGGCGGTTGAAGTCCGCCATCTCCGGCCACGCCTCCACCGCCGGCCCCCCCAGAATCCCCGGGTG